>JAIFKX010000184.1:1529-16677 GCA_020049335.1 Paludibacter sp.
CCCACAAACATTTCCCACCACACGCCAATGTATTTCACGGGTTTAATCCACGATACATCTTTGTACGAGCAAGGTTCGTTTAAGTTCAAAATCATTTTGGAGGCAAGTATCTCACGTGCATCGTCGCTAACAATAATCGTACGCCAAGGTGTTGTGAATGGAGTAGTTACATCGCCTTTTCCTCCCCAAGGGTCAGGAGTTAGGTGCGCACTTAATTTAAAGTTGGCAGCATCTACATTGAGTTGCATTCCGGGAAAATCAATCAAAGCCGCTTCGTGAATATTGATATATAAACCGTCTTTCGATTTGAGCATCAAAGGAGTGTAAGCCGAAACACCTTTTACAGGTACTTGTGCCAATACTTCGTGCGTTGCTTTTTTCATCAAATTTGGCATTTCAGAGATATTGCTGGTTGTGTAAGCATATTCGTTGGCATTGTAATCGCCTGGAATCCAATAGGCTTTGTGGTCGGCAACTAAATTAAACTCGGTAATTTCTTCGGCAATGGTGAAGCAATAAACTTTCTCTTGTTTTGGAAATTCGTAGCGAAAACCAAGTCCGTCGTTGAACAAGCGGAAACGAATTAACATCAATTGTCCTTCGGTTACTGTTTGAAGTTCTAACTCAGTGTGGTTATCAACAATTGTTTTGAGCTCGCCCATTATAGGTTGCCAGCTGGTATTGTTATTTGTTATTTTAGACGAAAGAATAGTGAAGTTTTTATCGAAATTTTTTGCACCATCTTTAATAGTAAAGCCAAGTTTACTTTTGCCAATAGCTTGTTTGCCTTTGTAGGTGAGTGAATAATAAGGAGTGCCCGAACCATCGAGTTCGAATTGCATCTCGAGCTGCCCGTTGGGCGAAGTTATCTTTTGAGCCGAGAGGCTTGATAACACAAATAATACAATCAGTATGAGTGATGTCCGAAAGTGTTTCATGATTATTTTCGATTTAAAATTACGATGCAAAACTATATCGAAAAAACAAATTTTGTACAGATAGTAAGTGTAAAAAGTAAACTAGAGTAGGAGCGAAAACATGTCTATTGGATTGAAAATCAGATTCTTGACGTTTTGATAGCTATGCGATTAAAGTAAGTGGTTTTTACAAGTAGAGTAAGGCGTTTTTTGCTTATTTCAGTCTAAATTTACACCATAAAGCCAATATTCTGAATTGCTGAGTTAAACTCTTCTTTGGAAACAACGGCATTATTTCTAATTTTCAGACGATAGTTGTAAACTGTTTGCGATGAATAGTGCAAAAAGGTCGCAATTTTAGTGCTATCGCTAATTCCCAAGCGCACCAATGCAAATATTCGAATTTCGGGCGTCAACAATTCACCTTGTTTGGGCACAATTTGTTTGTCGGGCAGCAATAGTTTATTAAACTCGTCGATAAAGTGCGGATAGATATTTAAAAATACCGTATCGAAACTGTGTAGAAATTCGCGCAACTCATCTTCCATCAAAGTGGCTGAATTTGTAAGCTTTAGCAGTTCTGCTCCTTTATCTTCGCGTAATTTACGGTTTACTTTTTTGCGGAAATCCTCTAATTTATCAATGTAATTTGAACACATATTAAACACATAGCCAATGTATTCCTCTTTGACGTGTGCCGATTCGTTCAAACTCTGATTAATTACATTGAGTTCCGAGTTGGCTTGTTTAAGTTGCGAGTTGAGGTCGTCGACTAAGCGTTTTGCTTTTTGGAGTTTTAAGTTTTGCTTGCGAATGTAAAAGGCACTAATTAATACTATTAGCAGCATGATAGAAATTCCCAAAACTAAGAGATAAAGCCTGTCTTGTCGGCGTTTAAGTTCCATTTCGTAACTTTCCACTATAATGGGGAAAAGCTGAGCCGTTTGCAACATGCGGAAGCGCGAATTACTAGCCGTGGATGCTTCCATCGAATATTTTATATAATGATAAGCCCGTTCGGCATCACCCTCGTGGTAAAGTAAAGTAGCAAGTTTGCGTAGCGAAATAAATTCCTTCACGCCGGCTTTCACATCATTTATCGACGAAATAATAAGGTATTTTTCCTGATTCTTTACATCTGACTTTAGACGGTAGATTTCCGAAATATTTTCGGCCAACATGGCTTTGGAATGAACATGCACGTCGGGTTTGGTCATGTAAGGGAGCAAAATTGCCAATGCCTCAGGCAGCTTATTGCTGTTTCGGAGTTTCATACTTCGCACCATTGTATAATCGAGCGTACCTGGGGCAATTACGCGCAACAAACTGTCGACATAGTTTTGCGACAAACGAGTATATTTGTCTTTTTCTGTTTTGGCAAACGAATATTCTTTGAGTTGTAAATAAGTAGCATGATGCAAATGATAGAAGTAGGTCAGTCGGTCGGGGCTAACTTGAAGATTGTTAAGTACTTCGAGTGCATCGCTGTACATGCCTGTTATGGAATAAACTTCAGCCAAATTCATTTGCGATTCGCGCAGCCATTCCGGATTATTGGCTTTTACCGACAGTGCCAATCGGCGTTTAACATAAAAAAATGCGGTATCCAAATTGTAACTTTTCAATTCCTCAAAAATACTTCCAATCAAATTGAAACTTTCCGCGGGGTTGGTCGAATTTTTAATTTTTCGTTCTAACTCCAAAATACGGATATCGCGTTCGGCAAAATACTTTTGTTTTTCGGATAATACCATATCCAACGAATCGAGAAGCGAAGCATTCTCATTGTCAGTACCATACACATTGAAAATTGACAAAAGCACAAATAGAAAGAATGAATTTCTCATGTAAGCACTATTCTAAAAAAGAGATTTAAGGGTAATAAGGGATTAACTCGCAAAACAGAATGCAAGTATACAACTAAATTTTAGTTTATTAGTCAATTTATGAAATAAAAATGTGATTTTTTATTCTCTGTAGGTAGGCGCTTTGCGATGTTTTGTGCCTTGTTCGTAGCTGTAAGCAATTTCTATCAACAGGGGCTCGCTCCATGCTCTGCCAAAAAACGAAATTCCCACCGGCATTCCGTCGATAAAACCCATTGGTAGCGAAATGTTTGGGTAGCCTGCATGTGCAGTGGGCGACGATGTCCCAAAATGAAAGCTGTCGCCATTAATCAGGTCGGTTTTCCAAGCTGGCGTTCCAGTGGGAGCCATTATGGCATCTAATTTATTATCATCCATCACTTTATCTATGCCGTTTTTTCTACTTCCTTCCATCATTTTGGCTAAAGTTTCTTTGTAAATTTCCGAATCGATGGTTGGCTTCGTCAAAGCCATTTCTAAGTACAGTTGATTAAAATATGCCAATTCTATTGTATCCTTTTTGTTGAAAGTAATTAATTCTTCCAAGTTTTTGATAACAGCATTTTGTCCCAACGATTGAAAATATTTATTCAGCCCATCTTTGTATTCCATTAGCATTATTTCGAACGATAAATTTTCTACTTCCGGCTCTTCAATTTTTTCAATCTCTATCACTTCGGCACCCTGACTTTTTATAAAGGCCACTGCTTCATTCATCAAGGTATCTACTTTATAATTAATGCCATAAGGTGCTTTATACAAACCAATTCGTTTGCCTGTCAAACTTCTTTTTTTAAGAAATGGCGTATAATCGGATACAAATTTCCCGTTGCTTTCAAGCGTTTTAGCATCGGCAGTATCTATTCCTGTTAATACGCCCAAACCAATTACAGCATCGGTAAGCGTGCGTGCCATCGGCCCTGACGTATCCTGCGTGTACGAAATTGGAATTACGCCCGAGCGACTTATCAACCCAACTGTGGGCTTAATTCCCACTATGCCATTGCTGTGCGACGGACAAACAATGGAACCATTGGTTTCGGTGCCAATGGCAATCATGCAAAGGCTTGCCGACACCGCCACAGCCGAACCCGAACTTGAACCACATGGATTGCGACTTAATTCGTACGGATTTTTTGTCTGTCCACCTACGCCGCTCCAACCGCTTGTTGATAAATGTCCTCGAAAATTTGCCCATTCGCTCAAATTCGTTTTGCCAAGAATTATTGCGCCAGCTTCGCGCAAACGTTTAGCTACATAGCTGTCTGCCAGAGGGAAAGAGTGCATCAACGCGCGCGAACCTGCGGTATTGGGCATGCGGTCGTGTGTGTCGATATTATCTTTCAACAGCACGGGCACGCCAAAAAGCGGACTTAGTGTGACGCCCGATTGCATTTGACGGTCTAAAGCTTCAGCAATTTTTAATGCATCGGGGTTCGTGATAATAATGGAATGGAGCTGCGGCCCATTTTTGTCGATACTATTTATACGTTCTAAATATGCTTTTACAACTTCTTTTATTGTAAACGACTTATTTGCATAACCTTGCTGCAATTGCGCAATAGTTAATTCCTCCAATTGTAGCGTTTTTGAGTTGATTTTTTGTGACATTAGGGCTGATATTGTTAGAAAATGAAAGGCAAGAAAAAGCATTATTGCCCCAAATTTATTTTTTGTAATCATGTTATTTAACTCTGTTTTTTATTTGAAAAACAATATTATTGGTATTATAACAATAGGATTAGTAAATGGTTTAGTATTTCCAACTACAGTAAGTTCATAGCCTTTAGAGTATCGTTTCATATAGAGATATTACGTATATATTACGTATATATAATGCACATAATATGTATATATTATGTAAAACGATATCATAATACGTAATATATACATAATATATACGTAATATTGTCATTTTATAAACATCTTATTTGTAAATGAATATGCAATGAACGTTGCATGTATCAACTTATTTCACTTCAATATCTCCGATAGGTATCGGGGGCGAGGTAGTGAGAAATTAGTTGTAGAGAGATTAGATGAATAGGGACGATGACGAAGTGATTTGGTGAAGCTGCGGTTATTTTAATATTGTTTTTCGTTTACGAACTTTCGGTTTGAGCATTTCACCAACGCCCAAAATTAACCATTCTAAATTGATTTCAGGATAGCAACGACAAATTTCAGCGCACTTATCACTACCCATAGATCCTTTTTTGTCTAAATAACCATTTGAAATGCCAGTTTCCTTATAAAAACGATATTTACTAATCGATTTACTGTCAAGGAAATACAAAACTCGTTCTCTTATTGTCATAATATTTTTTTATCAAAAAAGTTTTATTTATAACAAAACTATTTTTTATTAGAACTTATTCTCCTATATTTGCAGAGCCTAATGAATTAATGAAAAATAACGTTCTGTATAAATAAACAAACGATGTTTTTCAAAAAGTTAGAATGTGTGGTTAAAATGTAAAGATGTCCCATAAGAGACATTTAGTGCAAATGTACACAATTAAAACTTATGAACAAAATATCAAACGAAAATCCAATTTTATCAGCCTTAGTAGAGCCTCCTCGGCATGGCTACATAAACGCTTTGGCAAAACAGTGCAATTGCAGTCGCAAAACAGTATCAAGAGCCTTATTCGAGGGTAAAAGTGGTCCAAAATCGGACTTGGTTATCGAAGCATTTAACCAACTTTACAGAAACAAATTACCGGGAGGTAAAAATTTGTTGGAATAAATTATAATCGGCGTTGTTTACACTAATCTTTTTAAAAAAATTTCAAGCCATCAACAACCCGATGAATTTAAAAATTCGCAGGCATTGTTGATGGTTTTTTTATGCAAAAATATTAAAACACAATGAATATTTCCTGCTAAAATAATGATTAAATAATGTTTAGCTGTTTTTTATTTTAATATCCAATTCATGAATATTAATTTTTGCAGTAGGATACTATTTATAACTTTGTGTGTATTTAAAAATTTTGGTTTATTAAACATTTATATTTATCAACTTTAAAATCATGTTTTTTATGACAAAAATTTCTACTCTTCTAGTTGCTGCTATTGTAGCGGCAATTTCGATTAATGCTTTTGCACAAGTGAATAACTATCGAATGTGTTCCCAAATGCAGATTGATGAAATTGAAACAAGCGACCAAACAATTGAATCGCATCGACTCGAGTCGGCACAATTCAAAGTCAACCAAAGCCCAAATGCAAATGGATTAGTCCTTGCAAGTGATTTTAAGTATAATTCAAACAATCAACTTGTCGAAAGGTCAACTTATAAATTTGATAAAGTGGGCAGACAAATCGAAAAGATAACATACATAATTAACGATTACAGTAAATCGTGGATGGGCGACAAAGATCAATGGATTGTCTACTCTATCACAAAACTGGGATATGACCCAACCGACAGCCGACAAGTTGGTGCAAGGCAAATAAGCAATGAGTCCTATTATTTGGATACAAATACGGGCATTTTGAGAGGCTCATCGCGCTGGACACGAACCTATTCTGAATATACAAACATAATTTCTGCTTACGAAAGCTATAGTTGGAATACTACTACAAACGAATGGAAGGGTTCGTTTAAATATGAATGTACTTATAACTTAAATGGCAACATACTAAGCGAAGAAGAAATACCTTTTGATTGGAATAGCACAGACAAAACCTGGACAAAATCAACAAACAAAAAAAATATATATAAGTACATCAAAAATGCAGCTTCGTGGTTACAATTCGAATACAAAGAATATACATTCACGAATGGTCGATTTGAAGTTTCTTTCGAACAAACACTTGACATAAACATTTCTGCAAATAGCTTTAACAGCTATATAACTAAAACTCTTGAAGGTAATCAATTAGTAAACGCTATAAAATTAGTTAATATTTTCAATACTAATAACCGAATTAAACAAACAGAGAACTACAACTGGATTAACAATCAATGGGTTCTAACAATCAAAGATACCTACGAATACACAACGCCCGATAGCATTCGAACACAAACTACCTATTATACAGCTGCTTATTATACATATAACATCTTAGCACTGCCAACACTTTGCGAAAATCAAAGTTTATATCCAGTACGAAAAACGATTTTCAAAAAACATCCTATATCCAATAATCTCGAAATTTCGTATTCATACAATTGGACAAATTGCGGTTGGGCTCCCACCGGAACTAAATATATATATACGTTTGATAATTCAGGAACAAAAAGCTTAACTTTATTTAGATGCACAACTAACAATGGTACTGATTGGACTGGCTGCCGCAATTATTCTTACGAGTATAATAGTAAAGGAATGCTAACAGTTTATACATCAAAACCAGATGGAAATGCATCGAGTTATAAGTCTGAATTGATATATCTTGCTGATACGATAAAAGCAACGGAAATCTATTACAAAACAGTGGATTTGAATAACGACAACCTAATTGCTGATACTGAATGGGTATTTGATGGACAACGAACGTACAAATATAATCTTGCTTCAGAAGGTGATTCGTTGCATCTAAATGTAGAGCAAAACGCTTCGCTCAAAATATTCGATTTATCTTCCATCAAAAAGCTAAAAGTAACAGGGCCAATTAATTGCGAAGATTTAAGTTATATCACAAAACTATCTTGGGATTCGTTGGAAATGGCAGACCTTTCGGATGCTACCTTTGCTGGGGACTCATTGAAAAGTGATTGCTTTGATGATGAAATTCGTTTGCTAAAACTTATTTTACCAAAAACATTAAAAACAATTGTAAATGGTGCGATAAGAAGTGGGGATGATGAAGATGAAGATAGTAAATCACTAAAAGAATTAACGATTTACCCTTCAATAGAAAAAATTGAAAATGGTGCATTCTACATTATGAACCTCGAAAAAGTGACAATGCCATCTGCATTTTTCGATAAACTTTACACTTTTACAGCCATACCCGGCATAAACGATGTGTACAAGTCGACACTTAAATCCATTACTTTCAACGATCAATCGGGTAAAATCCAAGATGCTGTTTGTTACAATTTGCCACAATTACAGCATGTTACAATACTCGATGGCGTTACCGAAATTGGCAATAACGCTTTCAAAAGTTGTGGTATGTTGCGCGAAGTGAATTTCCCTGCTACGCTGCAAAAGATTGGCTACAATGCGTTCTGGGGCTGTAACGAACTGACTTCGCTTACATTGCCCGAAGGTTTAAAAACGATTGATTACAGTGCATTTTGGGGATGTAGTGGTGTAACGGCAATCAACATGCCATCGTCGCTAATCAGCATTTCGCAAAATGCATTCTGGGGTTGTAGCGCAGTAAGCAGCATGAATGTGGCGGCACAAACGCCCCCTATGTTGGGCAACAATGCTTTACAAGGAGTACCTCGAGATGCAAATATAACTGTACCCGAAATTGGTTTCAGTGCCTACAAAGCAGCGCCACAATGGAAAGAGTTTTTCAATATGAAAACCGATGTGGCTAAAAATGAACTCAAAAATATTGTGCTTTCGAGTGCAAACGGATTATTAATGCTTCAAAATTTACCCCAGAATATTACTGTTAATATATATAGTACTACTGGTGCAAAATTGATGCAAATTACGCCTAATTCGAATAGCGAAACTATTGAACTTGCCAAAGGCGCTTATTTGTTGCAAATTGGCAATCAACGTTTTAAAACCATAGTAAACTAATTTTCTTCATTGTTTATAATCAATTTGATTATCCCGATTGGAATGCGATGTGAATCGCGTTCCAATTACTTCATTTTAAAAGTCTTTATTCTTTTATCTAAATTAAACACATTTTTTAAAAAACAAATATCAATCAATTAATTAATTTTATTTTTATGAGAAAACTAATTTTTACAGCAGCAATGGTCGTATTTACCATGCTAAGTTTCACTTCGTGTGAAGAAATGATTGTTTCGAGCGATCAAACAATTGATCTGGCTCCCAAGGCTACCCTTTCGGGAAATGTATTGGCTGAGTTAAACATGCAAAGTGCAGGTTTCGAAACAGTTCCAGCTGGTACCGAACTTTTTGTTGAAGTGAGTTATGCTGACATTAATGCTGCATCGGACGGCAAATGGATGGATACCATTCAAGTAAGTGCCGATGGCAAATATAGCGTACAAGTACCTGCTGATGCCAATGGAGTAACAGTGTCGATTTTGCCTTTTGCATTTGTTGCCGACCAAACGCAAGCTTACGGCTCGATGGTTACAAAAGTAACTAAAACATATTCGGTTACTGCAGCTATATCAAAAAGCATTGCAAGCGGACAATCGATTTTGATGGACGTTACTTACGACAAAATTACGGCGGCTCCATCGTTTGTCGACAAAGTAAAAATCACGGGTGAGTTTACAGCCAACCTCGACCAACAATTGGGAGGTAACGAAAATGTACCGAATGGAACGGTTATTAGTTTTTACAACGCGTCATGGAAAGATTCTGCTGTAGTAACCAACGGAAAATACAGCATCGCCGTACCAAAATCAACCGCATTGAACGTAAAATCGAAATTTACTTATTCGAAAAAAGTGTGGAACGAAACAACAAACACTTACAGCAATGTAAATTACGAATACAAATACGAAACGCTCCGTACCTTTAGCACCATGGACGAAGAGGTTAATATCGTTGCTGCGAGCTCCGGCGAAGGAACAGATTTAACTGTTTATCCTATCGTTAGCGTAGTTTCTGGAACAGCAGTGGCTGATTTGGACGAAAACTTTAACGCAATCGAAAATATGCCGAATGGTACTGTTATTAAATTCTGGACAGAAACATCTCCAATTTGGGGAATTAATGTAACTGTTTCGGCTGGTCAATATACGGTAAATGCACCAAAAGATCAAGCTGTATACTATTCGACTAAATTCAACTACGCAAAAAATGTAGAGATGATTGATCCAAAAACTAGTTCAAGGGTTTATGTAAAAGAAGATTATCAGTATACAAAAACCGGATCTACTATGTTTTCAAATGACAAAGATTCTTTGAATCTTTCGGCTGGTACTGGTGTAAGTATAAACCCAACCTACATCATTAGTGGTAAAGCGTTGGTCGAACTCGATGATACAAAAGCTGGTTTGGAAAACATCCCTGATAACGTTCAAATTAAATACTATTACCCAAATTCGAATGGAAGTATTATTAATAGAAGTATATTTGGTGGACTTTATTCTATTAGTGTACCAAAAGGCAGAAATGTGTCTTTTTCGGGAACATTTATAGCAATCCAAAAAGTAGGTGCTACAAATCTAACAAAAACATTTACTATTGCCGGCTCTTTCACTGCCGATGGCACTAAAACAGTGGACGTAATAGCAACCGTTAATTAAACCACAAACCATGAGAACAATTTATAAAATTGCATTAATGCTGCTTGCACTCGTATCGATGCAAGTGGCTACAGCCCAAAATGATAGCGTAAAAACGGATGTCGTTGAAGCACCCAAAGTACTCAACAGTTATTTGCCCCAAAAAGGCAACTTTGCTGTCGGTGCTAGTGCTACGCCAATATTCGATTACGTTGGGAATTTGTTTAACGGTACTGCCGACAATGAACTCGACTTGTCTACACCTGTTATTTACGCCAAGTATTATCTGACCGATAATACAGCATTGAGAACTGTGTTGGCTATAAATAGCTCGTCGAAAAGTCAGCTATTTTATGTCCAAGACGATGCCGCCAAGTTTGCAAACCCGCTAAGCAATGCGCAAGTTACCGACAACAAAACCGACAAGGTAAATGAGTATTATTTATCGCTGGGCTTGCAAAAATTTATCGGACAGCATCGTTTGCGTGGTTTTTATGGAGCACAGTTATTTGTAGAATCGGCCAAAAACAAGTCGACTTATGAGTACGGAAACCCCATGACAAGCCTTAACCCTACGCCTTCGGCAAGTTTTGGATACGTTGGTGGCGAGCGCAAACTGAGCGAACTTACTAACAATGATTTTTTGGTTGGCGCTGGTGGAATTGCTGGTTTTGAATACTATATTGCACCACGTCTCTGCATTGGTGGCGAAGTGAGTCTGAATTTTATATACACTCAAAATTTACAGACCTACCAACAGTCCGAAAAAATATCGAGCAACAAAGTAGTTGCCGTTGACAAAGCACTGACAGCTGGTGGGCACGAATTTAGCTTTCAAACACTAAGCTTTAGTCCTGGCTCGCTACAACATGTGGGACTGTACGTAATGTTGCATTTCTAGCTATTTATTAACCACAAAAGGACACAAAAGTAACAGAAAAGTAAGAAAAGTGAAATTGTTAAATACTAAAAAATCTATTCAGCGCAGACCGCCTCTTGCCCCCCTCTCCTCAAGGAGAGGGGCTGGGGGTGAGGTAAAAAGGAGTGAGTATGAAAAATTAGGTTTATGAGTATTATTCAAACTAATCTCTATTGTTTCTATTGTGGTTCAAAAAAAATCTTATCAAAAAGCTTGTTGCAGAAATGCAGCAAGCTTATTTCGATTTTAATAGACCCTTTTTTGTAGCAATTACTGCTACAAGCTGTCGTAAAAACTCTAATCATTTTAATTAATTTATTCCGTTTATTTTTTTAATTCAAATTACAACCATGGCATTAATTTACATCGATGGTGTGATGTTCGACGAACAATCAACCACCTTACTACACTGCCCCTCAACAACAACGGGCGTTTACAAAGTTCCTAAAACAGTAACCAAAATTGGCATTCAAGCCTTCTACGGCTGTTCACGTTTACTTTCGGTCCATTTACCAGCACATCTCACAGCAATTAATATGTTAGCTTTCGAAGGTTGTTGGCATTTACATTCTATCTGCATACCCGAATCGGTAACAAGTATTGGCTACCGCGCATTTGCCAAGTGTCCGGAGCTGCGCACCATCCAATTAGAGCACGAAACACCGCTGCAATGTAGCACCAATTGCGATATTTTTAAAAATACCGACATCACTAAATGTACACTCATAGTGCCCTTAGGGAGCCGCCAGGCCTATCTAAACTCACCCGTATGGCGCGACTTTGGCAACATAGTGGAAATAGACCAAGCCAAAGAAAAATTGTGCGACAAAGAAAAACGCAAAATTGTAGGGATAGCGAAGTGAGAAAGAGAATGATTACAGGGCTTGTGCCCCTATAATTATTAAAGCTACGTAGTGGCGAAATAGTTATAGAAGAATGATTTGTAGAAATTAGAGTACACATTTTGAAATATAAACAAATTTCCAATATAAACAATTTACAAAAAAAAAAGTATGAGAAAAATTAGTTTTATGGTGATTATGGTCATCTTATTTTCATTTTCGTTATCAGCACAAACTACATTAGTAGATGCAAATTTTGCAACTTTTAATAATGATGCTTTAGTCGGTCAAAACGGCTGGCAACAATATAATATTGCTTCAACTGAGCCATTAATGGTTAATTCAGGGGCAGTTATAATTGCAGGATCAAGACTTGTCGACAATCAGGATGCTGTATATCCATTTGCAAGTGTGATTCAACAACCTGCATCGGGTACTACAATTGTGTATATAGACGCAGTGCTTACTGTATCGTCAGCTGGTATTTCAAACCCATCTTATTTTTTAGCGTTAAATGGTCTTACCACAACAACATCAACAGGCAACTTTCAAAGTGCACGTCTTGCTGCTATTCAAAATGCGGATGGGTTTGTATTTGGAACAAGAGTAACTGGACAAACTGGATACCCTTATGCTTATGGTATGACAAAATTAAGCTTTGGCTCAAAATATGCTGTAAGACTTGCTATAGAAATGAATGCTGGCAATGCAAATGATATTGTGAAACTTTATGTTGGAACTAGTTTTAACAACTTACAACTTCAATCAACAGCCGCTTATAATACTGGCACAGTTGCCGATCCTACATTTGGAGGTATTTTAATTTCTCAGTATGGAAGTGCAACTGTACCTGAAGCCGGAGCAGCAATCGAAAGTGTAAAGGTTTATACAGTATCTGAAATCACCACATCGACAGACCAACTCACTGGTTTTCTGTATGCTCCTGGCAATGGACCATCGGCACAGCAAGAGTTTACGGTGGGTGGTATTGGTTTAACATCAGGCATTACAGTTACTGCTCCTACAAGCTACGAAATATCAGCACTTCCGGGTGTTGATTTTGCTAGTACTGAATCTATGACTATTCCAGCCAGTAGTGGTTCAGTTAGTCCTTTGACACTTTATGTTCGCTTAAAATCAGGATTAACCGAAAATACTTATACGGGAAATATTACAGTAAGTTCCACAGGTTTTACAACCAAAAATATTGCACTTACAGGAAAAGTAGAGGCGCCTCCTTCAGTAGTTAGTTTATCAACAGATCTGTTAGATGCCTTTCAGTATTATTATGGAAGTGGGCCATCAACCGAAAAACCATTTACATTAAGTGGAAGTGGGTTAACAAGTGGAATTGCAATTTCAGTACCAGCAAGTTTCGAAATTTCGGCATTGTCAGGTGCTTCGTTTAGTGGTACAAACAGTGTTACCATTCCTCATACAAATGGGAATATAAATAACTTAGTACTTTATGTCCGTATGAAATCGGGATTAGCAGTTAGCGCTTATTCTGGTAATATTACATTTACAACCAATGGAACTACCTCAAAATCATTGGCACTAAGTGGTAGTGTTGATGCTGCTCCAGTAGTGCTAAACAAATCAACTTCTTTGCTTAGTGGATTCACTTATGGTTTTGGCAATGGTCCATCAACTAGTCAAACATTTACCATTAGCGGAACAGGACTTACTGGAAGTGTAACACTTACAGCTCCAACAAATTATGAATTATCGTCGGATTTTGCGGTTTCATTTTCGAATAGCGTTTCATTTACACCTTCGGGAGGTGCACTAACTTCGAAAACCATTTATGTACGATTAAAATCAGGTTTAAATGCTACAACATATAGTGGTAGCATTTCAATTTCAACTACAGGTGCAACAACGCAAACTATTAATTTAAGTGGTAGCGTTACTTTGCCAGCAGGCATAAGCATTTCAACTACAAGCATTTCGGGCCTTAACTACGAAGCTGAAAGTGGACCTTCGGCAATAAATTCCTTTGTGGTTTATGGTGGTTCGTTAATTTCAATGATAATTGTCACGGCACCTGCAAATTTTGAAATATCCACTTCGGGAGGTGTTGATTTTAGTGCAACAGGACAAATTCTATTACAACATTCGAATGGCTTAGTAAATGCTGTAACAATATACGTTCGTTTGAAAGCTAGTTTGGATGTAAATGATTATTCGGGTAATATAACCCTATCATCTTCTGGACAAACAAGTAAAAGTATTGCGCTTTCAGGTAGTGTTTCAATGCCTGCAAATGTTTCTCAAGATAATAACTATTATGAGTCAAGAAATAATTTAAGTTTTAGAAACCGATGGTTGAATTCCAGAAATTTAGGAAATTATGTAAATGCTCCCGATTTAATTGCACCATTAAATGAGGCACGTGGTATGGCAGTAAAGGATGGTAAAATGTTATTTATTGATCGGCCAAACAAACAAATAGTTAGAGTGTCTGGTTCGACAGGGGCAAAAATGGCTCCAGTTGTATTAAATAGCACAATTTTTAGTGACCCCTTGATTGGTGTACTTCCATACAATGATATAAAAGTAGATAATGCTGGAAATGTATTGATAGGAAACGGACTATCAACTGGGTCTGAGCAATTCCAAATATGGAAAGTAAATTTGACTGATGGCACAGGTTCGCTGGTTATTAATCAGAGTAGTTTGGTTACTTTATTCCCGAGCATATCTCCAATAAAGTTTGAGTATTTTAATGTCTGGGGCGATGTAAATACCAATGCAGTGATATATGCAGCAAACTCTTCAATGCATGTATTTAAATGGATAATTACTAATGGCATTGCAGGAGCGCCCGTAGCAATAAAAATTTCAAATCAAAAAGACTTACTCACTCTAACTAGTTTCAGCAATAATGCTCAAATTTTCCCAGTTGATAATAGTAAATTTTATATTGATGCAGCTGGTACATACCCCGTTTTATGTGATGATTTAGGAAATGTTCATGATGGATTTAACTCAAATATTAATAATTTAATTGATTCTACTACTTTTGGTGGCCAAAAAATCACATTGAACAAAACATTTAATGGAATGAAAGAATTCAAAGTTGGAAATGAGTATTTTATGATAACTTCAGCGACAAATAACTCAATGTCACCTCCTAATGGGCTTTGTCCTTCCACCTTCCGTTTATTCAAATTTGCCGATGCTAATAAATCATTTGCTACTATGGATTATTTATGGACATTCCCACAAAATGGTATGGGTACAGCATCTAA
>JAIFKX010000244.1 GCA_020049335.1 Paludibacter sp.
GTCCACGAAGGTTTGGTAAATCATTGTGGTTGAATACCATGATGACTTACTATGATGTGAATGAGGCTCCAAATTTCGATGCGCTTTTTGGCGAAACCTATATTGGACAGCATCCTACCGAGGAGAAAAACAACTACTTGATTCTTAATTTTAATTTTTCGGGCGTAAATCCTGATATTGATAAGGTAGAATTATCTTTTGAGGAACATTGTTTGCAAGCATTTGAGTCGTTTTACCGTAGATACAAGTCTATTTTAGGTATAGAATTTTTAGAAGGATTTGAATTGCGAGTTACCGCTGAAGCTCGACTCGAATATATTTCACGTTATTGTCAAGAAAAAAATCTGTCTATCTACCTCTTTATCGACGAATATGATAACTTTACCAATACCATACTTAGTCAACATGGCGAACGCAAATATGCTGATTTAACACATGGTACAGGTTTTTTCCGCTTGTTTTTCAACAAAATAAAACTTGCCACTACGGATAAAAATGCTTCGCTGAAAAAGATTTTCATTACCGGAGTTTCACCCGTTACACTCGACGATGTAACAAGTGGCTTTAATATTGCTAAAAATATTACCACCGATGCCCAATTCAATTCCATTATCGGTTTTACCGAAGCTGAGGTAATTACAATGATCAACCATTATAAAGAGGCAGGGTTAATCAACGAGCCGATAGAAAATTTACTTGCAGTAATTCGCGAATGGTACAATAATTATTGCTTCGCCGAAGATTGCGTAGATCAAAAAATGTATAATTCGTTCATGACGCTTTACTTTTTGGATGATTATTTGTCGCATGGAAAAATCCCTAATGTGTTGATTGATAGCAATGTTAAAATCGACTACGGTAAGCTACGTCATCTAATTATTTTAGATAAAAAGGTAAATGGCAATTTCTCTACCATCAAGCGCATTGCCGAAGAGGGCGAAATACGCACTTCCATTGTAACTTCATTTCCGGCCGAAAAGCTTATTGCAAAAGAGAATTTTGTTTCGCTGCTCTATTATTTTGGTATTTTGACTATCGACAGGGTGGAACGAGGAAGTACAATCCTTAAAGTGCCAAACTTGGCTATTCGCACTGTATTGTTTTCATATTTGGTAGAAGGTTTTAGCGAAGCTGAAATATTCAACATAGATATTATGACGCTTACAGATATGGGCGAAAAAATGGCTTACGATGGTGATTGGAAACCTTTTTTTAACTACTTTTCGGAGCAAATATACAAGCAAACTTCGGTACGCGACTTTATGGAAGGCGAAAAAACCGTTCAAATGTTCCATTTGGTGTATCTGAATCTGCTCAATTATTTTACAATTCATTCCGAAGCCGAAATGGGTAAAGGATTTGCTGATTTGTGGCTAACGCCCAATTTTATAGCACACCCACAAATGAAGCATTGCTACTTGGTGGAGCTAAAATACGTGCCTCGCGCTCAAGACGCGGAAGCCAAAAATCCTGATTCGCCATTATCACAAAAAATCAATACCGAGGCCGCTGAGCAACTACATCGCTATGCTGCCGACCCTCGAATATTGGCAACGGTGGGCAAAACAACGCTGCACCTGCTACGCGTGATTTACTGCGGTTGGGAAATGGTGAGCTGCGAAGAGATTGAGTGATGGGTGTGTTAGAAAGTTTTCGGGAATGAGGATTTTTACAATTTAATTTTGAAAAAATAAATCTAAAATGTGATTGCGAAAATTATATTCATTCCAAAAATGGCTTGTATGTTGAAAACTTTAGGACTTGATAACCATCTATTTAAAAACTTTTAGTATCTTTGCGGACGCTTAAAATAATACGACATTCTTTTTTTTTATTGATTAAATCACAATTTTTTACAAATTAATATGAGTGATTTTTATCCGAATGCGTATGCATTTTAAAACGTAATAATCTGAATGACAAATAATTCTACTCCAGAATATATATTCGAAACAAGCTGGGAGGTTTGTAATATGGTGGGCGGTATCTACACAGTACTTTCGACTCGAGCTGCTACCCTTAAAAAACAAATAGGTGATAAATTAATTTTTATTGGTCCCGATGTGTGGATTGAAAAGGCAAATCCCTATTTTATAGAAGATAAATCGTTCTCGCCTGAATGGCTGAAATTTACAGCCGAAAAATACAATCTATATATCCGAGTTGGTCGTTGGAAAATTCCAGGTGAGCCATTAGCTGTTTTAGTCGATTTTATGCCCTTAATGGATAAAAAAGATGAGATTTACGGCAAAGTATGGTCTGATTTTGGTGTCGACTCGCTTGCTGCTTATGGTGATTACGACGAATCGTCCATGTTTGGATATGCCACAGGGATGGTTATCGAAAGCTATTACCGCTTTTTTAAGCTAACAAAAAAAAATGAAGTCATTGCTCATTTTAATGAATGGATGACCACATTTGGTGCTTTTTATATCAAACAAAATGTACCTCAAATAGCTACGGTTTTTACCACACATGCCACTTCTATCGGTCGCTCCATTGCCGGTAACCACAAGCCTTTGTACAATTATATGAACGAGTACAACGGCGATCAAATGGCTTACGAACTAAATATGGTGTCGAAACATTCCACCGAAAAAATTGCTGCTCACCAAGTAGATTGTTTTACTACAGTAAGCGATATTACGGCTATCGAATGTGAACAATTGCTCGACATGAATCCTCATATTGTAACTCCAAATGGTTTTGAAGATGATTTTGTACCCAAAGGGAGTGCATTTACAACTAAACGTAACAACGCTCGCAAAACATTCCAAAAAGTTGCCGAAACGCTTTTAGGCTACGAATTGGCGGATGATGCGCTTTTTGTTGGAACGGCAGGACGCTACGAGTATAAAAATAAAGGTATAGATACATTTATAGAGTCTTTGAAATATTTGTATGATTTTCAGGATATGACTCGTCAAGTGGTAGCTTTTATCATGGTTCCTGCATGGGTGCAAGGTGCACGACACGATTTGTTAAATAGCTTAAATCACTCTGATTCAAAACTTTATTCCTACAATAGAAAAACTACTCACGAACTACACGATTATTATAACGACAATGTAATGAGTGCTTTACATTGGTTCCACATTAATAATTTGGAAAATGAGCGCGTAAAAGTGATATTTGTGCCTTCGTACTTAGATGGTTTCGACGGCATTTTTAATAAAAGTTATTACGACTTGATAATTGGATTAGATCTGACTATTTTTCCATCGTACTATGAGCCTTGGGGTTATACACCGCTCGAAAGTGTAGCTTTTTCGGTTCCTACCATTACAACTGATTTATCGGGTTTTGGTCAGTGGGTTTCTACCATTCCACAAGATTTGGAAGCAGGTGTTGGTGTAATTCATCGTTCGGATTATAATGGATACGAAGTGGCAAAAAAAATTGCCTCGATGATTTATAATTTTAGTAAAGCTGATGCAAAGCAGGTTACAGCTATTCGAAAAAAGGCAACAGCCATTTCGAAAAAAGCACTGTGGGAAAATTTTATCGAATTTTATTCAAAGGCTTATACTATTGCCATTGCTAATAAAAATGAAAGATTGAAAAAAACTAAATAGGTATTGTATAAAAAAAACTAAATATATTTTTATGAAAATTAAAGTAAATAATGTAAATGAGCCTAATTGGAAGCATATCAGTGTAAAAGCCAATATGCCTGAAAATTTGAAAAAATTAGAGGAAATAGCTCAAAATTTATGGTGGGTTTGGAGTAGTGATGCCAAAAATATGTTTCGTACTATTTGTACTGAAACTTGGGTAAAAGCACATTCAAATCCGGTGTTATTATTAAATATATTAAGCTACGAAAAGTTAACAGCACTTGCTAATGATGAGCTTTTTATTGCAAAATTAAACGTAATATACGATAAATATCAGGCTTATATACATACGCCTTTACGCAAAGATAAACCATCGGTTGCTTATTTTAGCATGGAATATGGTTTAACTGAAGTTTTAAAAATATATTCGGGTGGTCTGGGAGTACTTGCTGGCGATTATTTAAAGGAAGCCAGTGATTGTGCTATTGATTTAACAGCTGTCGGATTTTTATACCGTTATGGCTATTTCACACAAACATTATCGGTTGAGGGGCAACAAATTCCACTTTACGAAGCTCAGAATTTTAACAACCTACCTATCAAACAAGTATTTGATAAAAACAACCAACCAGTTGTGATAGAAGTTCCGTATCCTGATCGGATTGTTTATGCTTACGTGTGGAAAGTATCGGTAGGGCGTATTTCGCTTTATTTGCTCGATACAGATACAGATATGAATAGCGAGTGGGATCGTGCTATTACACATCAACTCTACGGTGGCGATTGGGAAAACCGTATGAAACAAGAGATTATGCTGGGTATTGGTGGTATGCTTACGCTCAAAAAATTGGGTATCGAAAAGCAAGTTTACCACTGCAACGAAGGCCATGCAGCTCTAATAAACGTACAGCGCTTAGTAGATTTAACTGTCGATAAAGGATTAACACATCCTCAAGCGCTCGAAGTGGTTCGCTCGAGCTCGCTTTATACGGTTCACACGCCTGTTCCTGCCGGACATGATAGCTTTTCCGAAGATTTATTTGGTAAATATATGAGCGAGTATCCTGCAAAATTACAATTGTCGTGGGACGAATTTATTGATATGGGTCGTGAACATCCTGGCAATAAAGACGAAAAATTTAGCATGAGCACTTTTGCTTGTAACACTTGCCAAGAGGTAAATGGAGTAAGTTGGTTGCATGGAAAAGTTTCGCAAGAAATGTTTAACCCTATTTGGCAAGGCTATTTCCCTGAAGAATTACATGTAAATTATGTAACAAATGGTGTGCATTTACCTACATGGACTGCTTCGGAATGGAAGGCTGTGTATGAAAAGTATTTCTCTAAAGATTTTTACAACGATCAGTCGAACATGAAAATTTGGCAGAAAGTGTATGATATTCCCGACGAAGTTATTTGGAATACTCGTATGCACATGAAAAATAGATTGGTCGATTTTATCAAAGTTCAGTTTCGCGAAACATGGTTTAAAAACCAAGGTGATCCTACCCGAATTGTTAATATCTTGGGAGCTATTAATCCAAATGCGCTCATTATTGGTTTTGGTCGCCGATTTGCAACTTACAAACGTGCTCACCTGCTATTTACCGATTTAGAAAGATTGGAACGAATTGTAAATAACCCTACTTGCCCTGTACAATTTTTATTTACAGGAAAAGCTCACCCTGCCGATGGTGGTGGTCAAGGTTTGATAAAACGTATTATTGAAATATCACGTATGCCTCAATTTTTAGGAAAAGTAATTTTTCTCGAAAATTATGATATGCGGTTGGCAAAACGATTGGTTTCGGGTGTTGATATTTGGTTGAATACACCAACTCGCCCACTTGAAGCTTCGGGAACATCAGGCGAAAAAGCACAAATGAACGGTGTATTGAACTTCTCCGTGCTCGATGGTTGGTGGCTGGAGGGCTATGTGAAAGGTGCTGGATGGGCATTAACTGAAAAACGTACCTACCAAAATCAAGAACATCAAGATCAGTTGGATGCTGTAACTATATACAGTATGCTCGAAAACGAAATTGTACCACTATATTTTGCTAAAAATACCAAAGGTTATTCTCCCGAATGGATTCAGTATATCAAAAATTCAATTGCACTCATTTCGCCACGTTACACAACAAAGCGTATGATTGACGATTATATTCAGAAGTTTTATACCAAATTAGCTACTCGTTCGACAATGATTAAGGCTAATGATTTTGAAAAAGCAAAAGAATTGGCTGTATGGAAACATAAAATTGCTGCTGGCTGGGATGCAATAGAAGTTGAAACTGTTGAAATTCCTGAAAAGTTAATTCACAATCCTGAAGTGGCCGAAAATTACGAACTAAAAGTAGTTCTCGATACAAAAGACTTGAATGACAAAGGAATAGGAGTGGAGTTAGTTGTAACTTATACCGACGAAAACAATAAAACAATGTTAGCAGATGTAGAAGAATTACAATTGATTAAGGCTACAGGCTCCAAACTTATATACGGTTTAAGCTACAAACTCAATAGAGCAGGTTCGTTTAAATATGCTTTCCGCATGTTCCCAAAAAATGAAGATTTACCTCATCGTATGGATTTCTGCTTCGTACGTTGGATATAAGATTCACAAAAATACTCAAAAAAAAAGTCCATATAAAAATATGGACTTTTTTTGTGGAAACATATAAAAAAGATAAAACCCTACAAATCACAGAATTTGTAGGGTTTTATCTCTCTATTGTAGCTAATTATTTTAGTAGATTGCGGAAAGTCAGGGATTCGAACCCTGGGAACAGTTACCCGTTCACTTGTTTTCGAGACAAGCCCATTCGACCACTCTGGCAACTTTCCTCATAAATTTGGACTGCAAAAGTAATAAATTTATTTTGATATCTATCGCATTCACTACATAAAAAATAAACTTACCCCAATAATACTAATTATAGCACCAATAATTTGCTGAGTTTTTATTTTTTCGCCAAACATTACAGCCGATGGCCATATAATAAAAATTGGTACCAGTGCCATTAAGGTAGATGCAATGCCAGTATTTGTATGTTGAATTGCAAATAATGCCAATGCCACTCCTATAAATGGACCAAAGATAGAACCAACTGTTACTGCTTTCATGCCAGGTTTATCCTTCAAAGCCAACAAAATACGAGGCCATCGCTGCATAAAGCTAATCATAATCACAAAACTGACAAATCCGAACAATGCTCTTATTTGAGTGGCAGCTAATGGGTCATAATCGCCTATGCCTTTTTTACTCAAAATTATGCCAACCGACTGACCTAAAGCTCCTCCCAGTGCTAATAATAAGCCTTTCATCGGAATATTTAATTTCATTTTTCGGTTCGAAATAGCTGTAATAATTCCTGCAATACTGACCAGAATAGCAACTATTTCTAAGACAGTTAATTTTTCATTTAGGAAAAACCAACCAATAATAGCCGTTAACATGGGCGAAAAGCTCATAATGAGTGCTGCTGTTCGAGAACCAATCACCATATACGATTTAAAAAGCACCAAATCTCCTAGAAAAAACCCGATTACACCGGATATTCCCAACCAAAACCATTGATAAGGAGTTGCATCAGTTGGAAATAAAAGCCCCTTTGTAACCAAAGTCGATAATCCTAAAAATACGATTGCCATAAACAATCGAATAAAATTCACTGATAATGAACCAATTCGTGTTCCTGCCTTCTCAAAAAACAAGGCACTCATTGTCCAACACAACGATACACCCAACCCCGCAATTTCGCCAATATGTGCTACTGCCATTTTGATTTAATTTTAATGCAAAGTTAAATTAAAATAATAGCATCAAGCAATTTATTATTATTTTTTAGAAAAACATTTACGGTTATTTTAAAGTAAAACTATTGATTTTAAATAAATTACGAAACAACCTTCAAAAATGATAATAACTTTTAATTTGATAGTATAAAAAAAGAGAATGTCACAGACACTCTCTCTTTTTTAAATAGAATTTTTATTCGTGTGCTATTTTATGATTTTTTCTAATTCTGCAATATTGGCTGCAATATCCTCATCTGTAAGCGAATAATTTACAAGGTCGCCCGCCAAATATTGATCATAAGCTGTCATATCCACTAATCCGTGACCAGATAAATTGAATAAAATCGTTTTTTTAGTTCCTTCTTCTTTGGCTTTCAAGGCTTCGTTGATGGCGGCAGCAATAGCATGAGCCGATTCAGGTGCTGGCACAATTCCTTCGGTTTGAGCGAACAAAACGCCTGCTTTAAACGAATCAAGTTGTTTAATATCAACAGCCTCCATAAGATTATCTTTCATCAATTGACTGACAATTGTTCCTGCTCCATGATAACGTAAACCACCGGCGTGAATATTAGCCGGTGCAAAGTTATGCCCTAGGGTGTACATCGGAATTAATGGCGTATAACCTGCTTCATCTCCAAAATCGTATTGGAAAACACCACGGGTTAATTTAGGACACGAAGCTGGCTCAGCAGAAATAAAGCGCGTTTTTTTACCATCTTTAATATTATGACGTAAAAATGGGAATGAAATACCCGAAAAATTCGAGCCACCTCCAAAACAACCAATTACTACGTCTGGATATTCTCCAGCCATTTCCATTTGTTTTTCGGCCTCCAAACCAATCACAGTTTGATGCATCGAAACGTGATTCAGCACACTTCCAAGCGTATATTTACAATTGGGTGTACTCATGGCAAGCTCTATAGCTTCCGAAATGGCTGTTCCTAAACTTCCCTGATAGTTAGGATGTTCTGTAATTATTTTGCGTCCTGCTTTGGTCGACATACTTGGAGAAGGAATTACCTGTGCTCCCCATGTTTGCATTAATGAGCGGCGATAAGGTTTTTGTTCGTAGCTAATCTTCACCATGTAAACTGCCAATTCCAACCCAAATGCTTTCGATGCAAATGCCATAGCTGTTCCCCATTGCCCAGCACCTGTTTCAGTGGTAACATTTGTTACGCCTGCTTCCTTGCAATAATAAGCTTGTGCTAATGCCGAATTTAGCTTATGCGATCCAACCGGACTTACACTTTCATTCTTGAAATAGATATGAGCTGGTGTATCAAGTGCTTTTTCGAGATTGTAAGCACGTACAAGTGGGGTAGGGCGGTAAATTTTATATTTTTCGCGAACTTCTTCCGGTATTTCTATCCATGCATCGGTGCTGTTCATTTCCTGGTCGGCTAATCCTTTGGCAAACAATGGATAAAGATCTTCGGCTGTAATTGGTTGACGCGTTCCCGGATGTAACATAGGCATTGGCTTAGTGGGCATATCTGCCATAATGTTGTACCATTTTGTGGGTAATTCATTCTCTGGTAATAGAAATTTTTTCGTTTTTTCCATGATTATGTAAATTTAATAATAAGTCAACTGTTTGTTTGCCAATAATAAAGATAAAAATAAGATAAATTCTTTGATTTTTCGCAAAGATACGCTCTTTTTTGAATAAATCAATAGCAGAAATGCTGTTTTTTGTCAAATTTATCAGTCATTTTTATTCAATCCTTTTAAACTGTTAGGAATTGTTCATTTTTCTGTTTTTTGAAATAAAAATTGTACTTTTGCAATTGAATGCTAAAATAATAAACATCATTATGGTACAATCAATGACGGGCTTTGGTAAGTCCACTTGCGAATACGGAAATAAAAAAATTGTTGTTGAGATTAAATCGCTCAATAGCAAACAGTTGGATTTGTCAACCCGAATTTCGGGATTATATCGAGATAAGGATATTGAAATTCGTACAGAACTTTCGCAACAACTCGAAAGAGGCAAAATTGACTTTGCATTGTATGTTGATAATTCAGGAAAAGAATCGGTTTCTCAAATTAATCAATCGGTTTTAATGGCTTATTATGAGCAAATTAAACAAATAGCTAACAATACTGGAATTGAAGTTCCAGCAAACTGGTTCGAAGTATTGCTACGATTACCGGATGCACTTAAAACAGATGTCGTTGAAATGGACGAAAACGAGTGGAAAGAAATTAAAATAGGTATCAGTCAAGCTATTGAACAATTAAAGGAATTCAGAATTCAAGAAGGAAAATCGCTTGAGAATGTATTTGTAACTAAAATAAATCGTATAGCCGAACTGCTCGAATTGGTAGCACAATATGAGGGCGAACGCATTGATAGAATTAAAGCGAAGCTTGAAGAAAATCTTCAAACTATTTCTGATAAAATTAGTTACGATAAAAATAGATTAGAACAAGAATTGATTTTTTATATCGAAAAATTAGATGTAAACGAGGAAAAAGTGCGATTGAAAACTCACCTCGATTATTTTATCGAAACCATGAATCACGAAAAATCGCCTGGTAAAAAACTTGGTTTCATAGCACAGGAAATTGGTCGTGAAGTAAATACACTTGGTTCAAAATCGAACCATAGCGAAATGCAAAAAATTGTAGTATTGATGAAAGATGAACTTGAACAAATTAAAGAACAAGTTCTAAACGTTCTATAATTTTTTTAATCAACATATCATCACATCATCATATCACCAGATCATCACATCATTCTCATGGCAGGCAAACTTATAATATTTTCAGCCCCATCTGGAGCTGGTAAAAGCACCATAGTACAACACTTACTTACTAAAAATCTTGGTCTCGAATTTTCAGTCTCGGCAACTAGCAGACAACCACGTGGCGTAGAAAAACACGGTGTTGACTATTACTATTTATCTGCCGAAGAATTTCGTAAACGCATTGATAATAAAGAGTTTATTGAATTCGAAGAAGTTTATAAAGATTTATATTATGGAACTCTTCGCAGTGAGATAAATCGTGTTTCAGACAAAGGAAATAACATTATTTTCGACGTAGATGTAGTTGGTGGATTGAATATTAAAAGGCAATTTGGAGACAATTCATTGGCAATTTTTATTGCTCCACCAAGTGTTGATGAACTATTAAAAAGGCTCAATAATAGAGGAACTGATACCCCGGAAATGATTGCGCAACGAGTTGCAAAAGCCGAACACGAAATGAGTTTCGCAAGTCAATTTGATGTGGTCGTTGTTAACGACAACTTGCAAAAGGCCAAAATTGAAGTAGAGGGATTAATTCATGAATTTTTGAACAAATAAATCAACATACTTCGAATTAATCGAATAAATATGAATATTGCCTTGTTTTTTGGCTCTTTTAATCCATTTCACCTCGGGCATCTCCATTTGGGCGAGTTTCTTGTTCAAAATGAATTATTTGATGAGGTTTGGTATATAGTTTCACCTTGTAATCCGCTCAAAAATCAGGTTGATTTAATAGATGAAAACCTTCGGCTTGAAATGCTTGTACGTTCAATTAAACACAATTCAAAACTAAAAGCCTCTAATCTTGAGTTTACTATGCCTATTCCTTCCTATACTATCGATACTTTGAATCTTTTATCCCAAGAGTTTCCAGAAAACAAATTTACATTATTTATAGGTAGCGATAATGCCTTGGTTTTCGATAAATGGAAGAATTACAAGGACTTACTTACTAATTTTGATATTATGGTTTATCCACGAACCGGCTATGATTTTAGTGTAGTATCGAAAATCTATCCACAAATGAAAATAATTAATTCACCTGTTTACAACATTTCATCTACCCAAATCCGTAAATATATAAAACAAAAAAAGGATATATCCAATTTGGTACATCCTTTTGTATATCAGTTTATTATCGAAAACTATCTATATAAATAACTATAAATAACCACCTAATAACTTTAAATAACCACCTAATAACTTTAAATAACCACCTAATAACTATAAATAACCACCTAATAACTATAAATAACCACCTAATAACTATAAATAACCACCTAATAACTATAAATATGGATTATTTACTTTTTCTTCGCCAATTGTAGTTACTGGTCCATGACCACTATAAATTACGGTAGAATCGGGTAGGGGAAGCAGTCTTTTTATAATTGAACCGATTAAAGTTGCATAATCACCTTTAGGTAAATCAGTTCTCCCTATTGAGCCTTTAAATAGTACATCGCCCACAAATACTGCATTTTCTTTTTCAAAATAAAAAGCCACACTTCCAGGCGAATGACCCGGAACATGCAGCGCGACAAATGAAGTTTTACCAAAAGTAAATGTTTGATTATCTTCAATATACCCACCTAAAGTCTGTGCATCTTCTTTCACCGGAATACCAAACATTGCACCTTGCGATTTTACATTTTCGAGTAAAAATTCATCTTCGATATGCGCTAAAGGGGCGATGTTATAGGTGTCGTTCAAAAATTTATTTCCAAATTGATGATCCAAATGCAGATGTGTATTGATAACTTTTACAATATTCAACTCATTATCAATTATATATTGTTTAAAAGCCTTTTTTTCGTAATCGAGTATACAACCACAGTCAATAACTATAGCCTCTTTCGTATCATCGTAAACTAAGTATGTATTTTCCTGAAACGGATTGAATGTAAATGTTTTAACTGTCATTATTGTTAGTTTATTTGTTTTTGTGTTAAGCTGTTAATTGGTTTGATGAATAACCAATTAACCTATGAACTAATTTACTTATTAACTACCTTACAATGGTACATAAACCACTTTTTTTGTTTTGAAAAATTCTTCTTTAAAATAATCGCTCACTTCGTAAGTATCGGCAATATTTTTATACGGTAGAATTTCGTGCTGCAATTCGCCACCTTTCAAACAGATAAGTCCGTTTGGAATGGCATTTTTTCCTTCTTTTTTAATATTCTTTTTTACAAGTTTCACTAAATCATCCAAAGGCATAACAGCTCTACTCACTACAAAATCAAATTTAGCCTTTTCTTCCTGAATACGTAAATGCTTAAAAACTATATTTTTAAGTCCAATTGCGTTCGAAACCTCCGAGCCAACTTTAATTTTTTTACCAATTGAATCGATAAGCGTAAATTGAACTTCAGGAAATAGTATTGCCAACGGTACACCCGGAAATCCACCACCGGTACCAACATCTAGAATTGTTGTACCTGCTTTAAAATGAATAACTTGTTCAATAGATAACGAGTGTAATACATGATGCAAATACAAATTTTCAATATCTTTTCTCGAAATAACATTTATTTTTGAGTTCCAATCAAAATACAAATCGTAAAGTTGTTCAAATTGAGACAATTGAGTAGGAGATAGGTTGGGAAAGTATTTACGAATTAATTCCATTTTATTGATTTTTTGTTGAGTACAAAGTTACTGCAATATTTTTGAATTGAAAAATTGAAAATATAAATACATAAATAACTGAATTTTAATAATTTAGTTTTGTTAAAAATTAGATTTTTGTTTCTGCTATAAATGTTTTATCTTTGCAGCCGTTTTGAAATGCAATAATTTGTCCCATTTATCGAATGGGGCTTTAAATATAACAAAAAATAGACGTATGAGAGCTTATGTTTTTCCCGGTCAGGGAGCACAATTTTCAGGAATGGGTAAAGATTTATACGAACAATCAGCCCTTGCAAAAGAATATTTCGAAAAAGCAAACGAAATTCTTGGTTTTCGTATCACCGATTTAATGTTCGAAGGTACAGCCGAAGACCTTAAACAAACTAAAGTGACGCAACCTGCTGTATTTCTTCATTCGGTTATTTCCGCTATCGTATTAGGCGACGAATTTAAGCCTGAAATGGTTGCTGGACACTCGCTTGGTGAATTTTCTGCCTTGGTTTCAGCCAAAGCTCTTTCGTTCGAAGATGGATTGCGCTTGGTTTCGGCACGTGCACAAGCCATGCAAAAAGCTTGCGAAATTGAACCATCAACAATGGCTGCCGTACTTGGATTGAGTGATGAAGCTGTAGAGGAAGGCTGTGAATCAATAAAAGATTTAGTGGTAGTTCCTGCAAATTATAACTGTCCCGGACAATTAGTAATTTCGGGCTCTATCGAAGGAATTGATAAAGCTTGCGAAGTGTTGAAAGAGAAAGGTGCTAAACGCGCTTTGAAATTGCCTGTAGGTGGTGCATTCCACTCGCCACTCATGCAACCAGCTAGCGAAGAGCTACAGGCTGCAATTAATGCTACAACATTCTCAATACCAGTTTGCCCTGTATATCAAAATGTTAACGCATATCCACAGACAGACCCAATTGCAATTAAAAAAAACCTTATTGCTCAGCTTACTTCGCCTGTTCGCTGGACACAAACTGTGAAAAATATGGTTGCTGATGGTGCAGTTGAATTTTTCGAACTTGGACCAGGTGATGTTTTAAAAGGTTTAGTTAAGAAAATAGCTCCAGAAGTTGCAGTTGGTTAATTAAAAACCTGTAAAATTCTAAAGGTGTGAATGAAAATTTGCACCTTTTTTTATTTATATAGAAAAATCTAGTAGGTATTAATTGATAGCTTCATTTATTTTTTGTATTTTTGTTCAATAATAAATCATTGAAATTTTTGAATTAGAAAATATCTAATTATGTATAGAACAGAAACTTGCGGCGACCTTCGCCTTACTCATGTTGGTAAACAAACAACTTTATCGGGCTGGGTGCATCGTACCCGCAAAATGGGCGGAATGACTTTTGTGGATATTCGCGACCGTTATGGTGTTACTCAATTAGTTTTCAACAACGAAACTGATGTAGACCTTTGCGATAAAGCTAATAAACTCGGACGGGAATTTGTAATTCAGGTTTCGGGAATTGTTGCAGAACGTAGTAACAAAAATTCAAATATCCCAACTGGTGATGTTGAAATACTTGTTGAAAAGCTTCAAATATTAAATGAAGCAGAAACTCCTCCATTTACAATCGAAGATAATACAGATGGTGGCGACGATATTCGTATGAAATACCGATATTTAGATCTTCGTAGAACTTCAGTTCGAAATAACATGATTCTTCGTCACCAAATGGCTTTCGAAACTCGTCGATACTTAGATCAAATGGGCTTTCTGGAAGTTGAAACGCCTGTTTTGATTGGTTCTACTCCCGAAGGTGCGCGCGATTTTGTGGTGCCTTCACGCATGAATGCAGGTGAGTTTTATGCATTACCACAGTCGCCACAGCTATTTAAACAGCTTTTAATGGTTTCCGGTTTCGATCGCTACTTCCAGATAGCCAAATGTTTCCGCGACGAAGACTTACGTGCCGACCGTCAACCAGAATTTACACAAATCGACTGCGAAATGTCGTTTGTTGAACAAGAAGATATATTGCAAACATTCGAGGGCATGGTAAAACATCTTTTTAAATTTGTAAAAAATATTGATTTTGCGGATAATTTTCCACGTATGACATGGCATGATGCCATGAAATATTATGGTTCTGATAAACCAGATATTCGTTTCGACATGAAATTTGTTGAATTGAAAGAAGCTGTCTCGGGGCACGATTTTGTGGTTTTTGATAGCGCTGAGTATGTAGCTGGAATTTGTGCAACTGGGTGTGCAACTTACACGCGCAAACAAATCGACGAACTAACTGATTTTGTAAAACGTCCGCAAATAGGAGCGAAGGGCTTAGTGTATATTCGCTGCGAAATGGATGGAACTTTTAAATCTTCAGTTGATAAATTTTACTCAAATGATGATTTAAAAACAATAGCCGAAATGTTTAAAGCACAAGCGGGCGATTTGATTTTAATGTTAGCAGGTGCTAAAACAAAAACACAAAAAGCACTTTGCGAACTACGACTTGAAGTAGGAGCGAGGATCGGCCTTCGCAATAAGGATATATTTAAACCATTATGGGTTATCGACTTCCCATTGTTTGAATGGGACGAAGATACGCAACGATATTATGCTATGCATCACCCATTTACGTCTCCAAAACCTGAAGATTTATCTTATTTGGATACTGACCCAGGCATGGTAAGAGCCAATGCTTACGACATGGTTGTTAATGGTGTTGAGTTGGGTGGGGGCTCTATACGTATTCACGATAGCAAGCTCCAAAATCGTATGTTCGAACTGCTTGGTTTTACACCCGAAAAGGCCGAAGCTCAGTTTGGTTTCCTTATGAGTGCTTTCCGTTATGGTGCGCCGCCTCATGGTGGATTGGCATTTGGATTGGATCGTTTTGTTTCACTTTTTGCCGGACTAGATAGTATTCGCGATTGTATTGCTTTCCCTAAAAATAACTCCGGTCGCGACGTAATGATTGATGCACCTTCGATAATTGATCAAAGTCAGCTCGATGAGTTAAACTTGGTAATTGATATAAAAAATACTGAATCTAAATAATTTAATTTTCTAATTATTAATATATTATGACTGAAAAAGAGATTAAAGACAAAGCAGAACAAATTGTTGAAGCATTAACTGCATTGAGTTTAGGTAAAGAGCCAAACATGCTGTCGGGGGAGGTATTCAAAAAATTAGCCAATCATCCAAATTTTAATCAAATAAAATCAGTTTATATTGCTTATTTACAACAATTTGATGGCAATATAGATACTCCGGAAGATATAAAACGAATGTTTGATTCTCGTTTAGAAATAGTTGGATTATTTGACGTGATTTAAATTCAGATTTATTCAATATTTAAAATGGCTACAAAACTAATGTTTGTAGCCATTTTTAGTACATAGAAATACATCGTATTATTTTTTAATATTTAATAAAATGTCATTTATTTAGTTGTAATTGGGTATTTTCAATCTTTAATTTGACATAATATAAATTATAGGAATATAGGTTGATTTTTTTTTATAAAAAAAGCGCTGACTATTTATTAATCAGCGCTTTAAAAAAAATGTGTTATATTATTCAACTTCCTCTAAAACAATCATCAACGTTTCTTTAGGAATACGATCACCAACATTTACATTTATTGTTTTTATTTTAGCTGTAAATGGCATCTCAATTCTGTTTTGCATTTTCATCGCTTCGAGAATTAAAAGCGGGTCACCTTCTTTTACAATTTCACCTTCTTTTACAGAAATATGAATAATTGTTCCTGGAATAAACGATTGTATTTCGTAAGCATTGGGTTCTACCCAAACTTTTCGATTTTTAAATTTCCTTGTAAGTTGCGTTTTATATTTACGGGCAGTTACAGCAAATTCAACTAATTCAGGATTTTCTATTGTTTTTCCTTTCATTTTTGTTTTTATTTAAATGTTTATAAACAATTTAACTGACTAATTTTAAGTCATTTAACCTGAATCAGAAAGGCGGAACTCCGTGTTTTTTATACGGACGATGATCATCTTTGTTTTTCGAAACTTCCAATGCGTGTAATAATAATCCACGTGTTTCAAGTGGTTCGATTACAGCATCAATATATCCTTTAGCTGCTGCTACATAAGGATTTGCAAATTTTTCGATGTACTCTTTTACTTTTTGTTGACGCATTGCATCTTCATCTTCCGCTTCCATTATTTCTTTGCGGAAAATAATATTTGCTGCTCCTTCCGGTCCCATTACAGCAATTTCTGCACCTGGCCATGCGAACATAAAATCGGCACCTAAATGGCGCGAATTCATCGCAATATAACCACCACCATAAGCTTTGCGCAAAATCACTGTTACTTTTGGAACAGTAGCTTCGGAATATGCATAAAGCATTTTTGCACCATGACGAATAACACCTGCATGTTCTTGGTCAACTCCAGGCAAATAGCCAGGCATGTCTTCTAAGGTAACAATTGGAATGTTAAAAGCATCGCAAAAACGAATAAAACGAGCCGCTTTATCTGACGCATCGCAATCGAGAACACCCGCCAAATACATGGGCTGATTTGCAACAAAACCAACTGACTCACCACCTAATCGACCAAAACCAATTACAATATTTGGTGCCCAAAGTTCTTGTACCTCAAGAAATTTTGATTCATCGGAAAGAGCATAGATTATATCGCGTACATCATAAGGTTGTTTTGGATCAGCAGGAATAATATTTTCAATATTTTTCTTGAAAGTTGGTTTTTTAGCCTCTACTTTAGCAGCTTTTTGTAAATTACTGTGTGGTATCAACGACACAAGTTCTTTAATCTGTTCCAAGCATTCCAATTCGCTCAAGGCATAAAAATGTGCATTTCCTGTAATTTCGGCATGCACACGAGCACCTCCAAGGTCTTCTTGCGAAATTTTTTCGCCTAAAACCGTCTCTATAACGTTGGGACCTGTGATAAACATTTTCGAAATATTCTCAACAACAAAAACAAAATCAGTTAAAGCAGGTGAATAAACAGCACCACCAGCACAAGGTCCTAAAATAACTGAAATTTGTGGAATAACACCAGATGATAAGGTGTTGCGATAGAAAATTTCGCCATAACCAGCTAAAGCACCGATACCTTCTTGAATACGAGCACCACCTGAATCATTTATACCGATACATGGAACTTTCATTTTGAGTGCATGATCCATAATTTTTGTGATTTTACGGGCATGTTTTAATCCTAATGACCCACCCATTACAGTAAAATCTTGAGCATAAATACAAATAGGTGCACCTTTAATGGTACCAGTACCCGTAATTACTCCGTCGCCAGCAAGAACCTTGTCGTCCATACCAAAGTTACGTTCTTCGTGTTCTACAAAAAGGTCGTACTCGTGAAACGAATTAGGGTCTAAAAGCGTAAGAATTCGTTCACGGGCAGTGAGTTTCCCCATAGCTGCTTGTTTCTGCATAGCTTTGTCGCCACCACCCATCTCAACAATGGCTTTCCTTTGACGTAATGCCAGAATGTTTTTCTTTAATGACATAATTGTTTTTTTTTATTAAACTTAAGAATTTGGATTGAAGTCTTATCGACTTTTTTCAAAATTGCCTACAAAAGTAACACTTTTATTCCTAAAGTGTGCAATTTTAGGCTTTTACTTATAAACAGATTTATGTAACAGGTTTTTGTTCAATTCTTTAAGCGCATTTCTACGACTTGAAATCATACCTGGGGAAAGTAAATGTGAATCATAATTTTCTAAATAAGCTATTAACTCCGGTTTTAAATCGGGTTCTATTTTACAAAAGCGAACCAATAATTTTAATGAAAGTGACTGAATTGCAATTGGTTGCCTGTCTGATGCCAGCCAGTCAAAACAGCTATTAATTAAATCAACATTTATTGTTATAGGAATAGATAGAAGAATAGATAACGAAAGTCGGCGTACGCCTTCGTGTTTAGTTGTTAAGGTGAGATTCGTAATTTGCTGCTTTTTTATATCATCAATAAAGTTGGGGAACTTCTGAATCATTTTTTCGCAAGCCCAAGCAGCTCTCCAAGAAACCTTTTCATCTTTATCAAAAATTAAATCGAAAATAGTTTGAAAATTATCCACATCATCGTATACAGTCAATGCAATATTATCAATCAGGTTACGAGATAAATTATTTTTCAAAAGATTTCTGTAATCCATATTAGCTAATTTTAACTACGAAAAACGCCATTATCTAAAAATAATTTCTTTTATAACCTCTGCTCCTACTTCACGGTTAAGTGAATTTTTTATTTCTTCTCGGCTTAAAAATAAATCGTGTCGCAGAACCGAAGATGATAAGGTAACGTATAAAACTCTGTTTTTTATAATCAAATCAGATGAATACTGTTTGATATTTTCACCTAGAATTTTTGGCCAAGCATCTATCAAATGTTTATCATTTAATTTTTTATCTAAATGATTGTTTTTTAATACTTGACCAATAATTTCTTTCAGAGTCTCTGTATTTCTTTTTCTCATTTATCGAAGTTTTAAAACTCTTCCTACACGAGCCACTTCAGTATAATTCATACCATTTATATCGTATAATTTCTGCAAGCGAATGGCGTAGTTTTGTGAAATGGTATACATGGTTTCGCGATACTTAATTACATGTGTATCATAGCCTTTAGCCGATTTTGTTTTTTTACGCTGAATGTAAATTTGTGTTCCAGGCAAAAGCACTGATTGCTTGTCAACTTCATTATATTCAAGTATCTTTTTTTCTCGTATTCCAAGCTCATCAGCAATGCTTCCATACGTATCACCCTGCTCTGAAACTACAAAACGAACTCGATTATTTTTATAAATAATATGGCTTCCTTCAGCTGAAATACTACCAATAGCTCGATAATGATTTGATTCTTTTTGCTTATTAGTTTGTACATTAGCCCAGTTTTTAGATTCTTTTTGCAAATCGAATTTATGCAATTCGTAATTCTCAATAATTGAAATTAGCTTGTATGCATACGACGGGTCAGTAGCATATCCAGCTTTTTTCAATCCATGAGCCCACTTTTCATAATCTGTCGGACTATATTCGAATAAAAATGAATAGCGACTTTTATTTTTAAGAAATAAGGAATGGTCCCGATAAGAATCTATTACATTGTTGTATTTTCTAAAACATTCGCCTTGCGCATCATCATCGTGATACACTTTTTCACCAGGCCAATCGTGACATTTTATACCAAAGTGATTATTTGAATTTCGTACAAAAACACTTTGTCCAGCACCTGACTCTAATAAGCCTTGAGCAAGCGTAATACTTGCTGGAATACCATACTCTTTTTGCTGAACCACAGCAAGTTGAGCATAATTATCAATGTAATTAATATAAGCCTGACTTTTATTTTGGGCGATAATAGATAAAGATAGAAACAAGAGAATTATTGTAAAGATGAAGTTTTTTTTGCTCATAAATATTTATAAATCAGGGATTTTATTTTTAAAATTAATTTAATTAAACTTCCAAAGCACCAATAATATCGTTTACAGAACTAAAATTATGTCGTTTCAGATAATCTTCAATACCTTCGAGAACTTTAATCGAAACAGTAGGATCGATAAAATTAGCAGTACCAATTTGAATAGCAGATGCACCAGCTAATAAAAATTCGATTGCATCCGTTGCATTCATAATACCGCCCATGCCAATTACAGGTACTTTTACAGCATTTGCCACCTGCCAAACCATCCGCAATGCCACTGGCTTAACAGCAGGTCCTGAGAGACCACCGGTAATAGTGGATAACACTGGAATTCTCTTTTCAGCATTGATAGCCATACCTAATATTGTGTTTATAAGTGATATGGAATCAGCTCCTTCTGCCTCTACAGCTAATGCAATTTCTGCAATATCTGTTACATTTGGCGAAAGTTTTACCATTATTTCTTTTTTATATACTTTCCGAACTTCTCTAACAACTTGAGATGCTGACAAGCAACTTGTTCCAAAAGCCATACCACCTTCTTTCACATTGGGGCACGAAATGTTCAATTCTATACCAGGAATTCTATCTAGGTCATTAAGCATTTCAGCTGTAATAATATAGTCATCAATTGTGCTTCCCGAAACATTCACAAAAATAGCCGTTTCAAAGTCTTTTATAGTTGGATAAATGTTATTAACAAAGTAATCTACACCTTTATTTTGCAGTCCCACAGCATTTAACATACCTAATGGAGTTTCGGCCATACGAGGATAAGCATTTCCTTGTCTGCTGCGAAGTGTAGTACCCTTAACAACGATGCCTCCAATTCGCGACAGATCAATAAAGTCTTGGTATTCCGTTCCATACCCAAATGTGCCCGATGCTGTCATTACGGGATTTTTAAGCTCTACCTGGCCTAATTTTACTTTCAAATCTACCATTTCAATTTTGATGTATTAAAAACAGGACCTTCGGTACATACGCAAACATGTCCATCGACACTATCGGTTACACAACATAAACACGCCCCAAATCCGCAAGCCATTGTATTTTCGAGCGAAACTTCACATTCGGTATTTTTCGATTTTGCATAAGCCGCCACAGCTTTCATCATGGGAGTTGGGCCACAGCTATAAATTAAATCATACTTTTTATTTGTTAGTATAGAATGATTGGTAACAAAACCTTTTTCTCCATACGTACCATCCTCGGTAGTCGTAAAAACGTTACCGAAATTTGAAAACTCTTCTAATTGTAATAAATTATATTTTGAACGTCCACCTAAAAGAAAATCGCAAATTATACCCTTTTCTTTGAGTTTTGAGCCAAGATAAAGAAGGGGAGCTATGCCAACACCTCCGCCTACTAAAAGCAACTTAGAATCCTCATTAGTTGGTATGGTATAAGAGTTGCCAAGTGGTAGTAGCAAGTTAAGCAAATCGCCTTGCTTGCACGTAGAAAGCTTACGGGTACCTTCGCCAATAATCTGAATTAGTAACCACAATTCATTTCTTTTATAATCGACAAAATTTATTGAAATTGGCCTGCGAAGAAAGGTCTCGGGAGAGTTGTCAACTCTCACTTCAACAAACTGACCAGGATACATTTCGGGTAACTCATCTGGCGAACCCAAAATTAGAAGAAAATACTGATTGTTAAGTTGTTTGTTTTCCTTGACAATCAGATCTAACATTTTTTTTATCATCTATTACTGTCTATAAATCAATAACATACAAAACGAATGTTACCGCTATTACTAATGTATTTTTGTATTGCAAAAGTACAAAATTATAGTTGAATAGACAAATTGAAATTAGTTGCTAGGAACTTTTGAGCCAAATTCCTCAAAAGTATTATCGTCGTAATAAATAATTATGCGTGAAATATTTTTAAACTTATATTCAATTTGAGGAACGTAAATTTTCTCAACAATTTTTTCAATTATTTCATTCCCTGTATTCGAATTTTCTGCAAAAGATGCAGATTTCTCTTGAATCGTTTCAATTGGTTGAATTTTTAATTCATTATTTATTTGCTTTTTATCTATGTAAATATCTGATTTATTATCATTTAAGTTAATAGAATCGAATAGTGTAGGCTGCTGAGAATTTAATACTGGACGAAACATCGATCCATTGTCCATAATAAGCCATTCTGGACTGATTTGCTGAAACCTTACAAGTATTCTTTTAAGTACATCAAGACTCGGTTTATTTCTATCATTTAGAATATGCGATAGGGTGGAGTTTTTAATTCCTACTTCTTCGGCAAATTGTGCAGAGTTTAAATTAAACTCACGCATCAATATTTCAATTTTTGATTTTTCGTCCATTGTAATTGTACTATCTATATGATGTATAAATGTAAAAATAAAGTACAAATATAATTCTATTTATTTACATATACAAATCTACTTTTCAATCATTTAAAAACAAATGTAATGTTACAAAGATACCGAATAGTATGATTCACAAAAATACAAGTATTAATGTAAAAGACAAATACAGACGTACTTAAAGCATTAATTGAAGTAATGGTGTACTTAAAGTTTTAAGTTATATATTTTAATATAAGTTCTTTGATTTACAGTAGTATATATTCATAATTATATATATGAAGCTATATTGAGGTATATTCAAGTAATATTTTAAATAATAGCTTTATAAAAAAGATGTAATTAACTGACAGATTGTTATTTAAATATTATATATTTACAATTATATCGTAGATATATTAATAATATACATTTCGAAATAGGTACTTAATTTATATTTTTAATTTCTTCAAATTGTATAAATGTGATTTTACATACTTTGATTAAGATGTAATTGTATATTATAATCCACAATTGTTAAGTGATACATTTATACATTATTTATTTAGCTACAATATATTTACATTTGTTATCTGTAAATATACTTAAAAAACATTTGTATGTATTATACATTTATACAAACAGCAATACAATCTTTATAAATATCAAAAAATGAATATAACTATTCAATTTTGTATGTATTTACTACAATTGTATAGAATTAGTAAAATATAGGTTATTGTAATTGGATATAAATATATGTAAATGAGTTATTTAGCAATAAAAATAGCTTACGAGAATTGATTTGTTTTAATCTATTTGTATTCTAGTCTTAAAACGACAGTAATACGAGCTAATCCAAACTTATATTCACAAAAAAAGAGCTCGAAATGAATCGAGCTCTTTTAAAAATTTTATGTCTACAAAGATTATTCTGCAACAGGAAGGTTCACTCCTGCCAATTCTTGGTCAACTAAAATACGACCACAGTATTCACATACAATAATTTTTTTGCGCAATCGAATGTCTAATTGACGCTGTGCTGGAATTTTGTTGAAACAACCACCACACGAATCGCGTTGTACATAAACTACAGCTAAGCCATTGCGTGCATTTTTGCGTATTCGTTTGAAGGCAGTTAGTAAGCGTGGTTCAATTAATAATTCAATGTCTTTAGCATGTTCGCGTAGTCTTTCCTCTTCTTGTTTTGTTTCAGCTACAATTTCATTTAATTCACCTTTTTTCTGCTGTAAGTCAAGTTTACGTTCCGATAATCTATCAGTTGTAATTTTTTGCTCAGCGCTTTTAGCTTCCTTAGAAGCAGTAAATTCACGAATACGTTTTTCGCTCAATTCAATCTCAAGAGTTTGGTATTCAATTTCTTTTGATAAATTATCGAATTCTCGATTATTTCTAACGTTTTCTTGTTGTTCTTTGTATCGATCAATTTTTACGCGAGACTCTTCGATTTCAATTTTTTTGCTTGCAATATTAGCCTGAATATCTTTGATTTCGGCATCGAAATGCTCTAAGCGAGTTGTAAGACCAATAATCTCGTCTTCTAAATCTTGTACTTCAAGTGGAAGTTCGCCACGTAAAATTTTTATTTCATCAATTTTCGAAACTACTCTTTGAAGATCGTATAATGCGAACAATTTTTCTTCAACGGTAATTTCTTTTTCTGTTTTGATTTCTGTAGCCATATTGATTACAAATAGTTTATGGGATTTGTTTTAGTTTCTGAAATTCGGACTGCAAATGTAGGCATTTTTTTTGTAATTAACTCATAAAAAATGTGTTTTGTGTATTGTTCGGTCTCAAAATGTCCTAAATCGGCTATCAAGATTCTTTTTTCTGCTTCGAAAAACTCATGATACTTAAAATCGCCTGAAATGAAAATATCAGCACCACTTAAAATTGCATTTTTTAAAAGAAAACTTCCTGATCCTCCGCAAAGTGCTACTCGTTTAATTTTTTTACCAAAAGTATTTGTATGCCTAATTTGATTACAATTAAATAATACTTTCAAATTATTTAGAAATTTAGTTTCGTCGATAGGTAGTTCTAAATCTCCTACAAGCCCTGCTCCTAGTCTATTACTTGTATTTTGTAGTGGTATAAGATCAAAAGCTGGCTCTTCGTAAGGATGCGATTTTAAAAGTGCATGAATTACTCTCAATTTTGCATTTTCGGGTAAAATTATTTCTAATTTAATTTCAGGTTCTGTATGAAGGGTATTAGCCTCACCTACAAAAGGTTTAGCAAAATTATTGGCATTAAAAGTACCATAACCTTCGGTACTAAAACTACATGAATCGTAATTACCAATGTTACCAGCACCAGCAGCAAAAATTGCCTCACGTACTCTCACAGCATGTAGACTTGGAACATACACAACCAATTTAAGAAGTTGATTCGCTAAAGGTAATAATACTTTTCTGTTTACAAGTCCGAGTTTATCTGCAATTTTAGCATTTACACCTTCAATCACATTGTCGAAATTGGTATGAGCAGCATAAACTGCAATATCATTTTTAATCAACTTAATGATACAGCGCTGCGTTTCATTATCGCATGTTAAACGCTTAATTGGTTTAAAAATAAGCGGATGATGCGATATGATTAGATTACAATTATTCTCAATTGCTTCATTTACGATATTTTCGGTTATATCAATTGTTAAAAGAATGCCTTTTATAGTCTGATTTACATCACCTACAAGTAAACCGGAATTATCATAACTTTCTTGCAAACTCAAAGGTGCAAAATCTTCGAATATTTTTATAATCTCCTTTACCAGCATTACTTTATTAGATTTCTTATTTTGCTTCAGTGAGTTCTTTTTCTACAAAATCAGTTATATTACTGCTAATTAATGAATTGTACCAATTTATTAACTTACGAATATCGCTTGGATAGACTCTATCGCGATCGTAGTCTGGAAGAATTTCTGTCATGTAGGCACGAAGTTTATCGTTATCAGCTTTTGAATCGACACTACTTGGTGCACCGCTTTCTTTTGTTTTGATAGCATCTAAAACCTGACCTAATTTTACTTCGGCAGTTTCTGTAAAAATAGCTATATCGCCCAAAGATACTACTTTGTCTTTGGAGTAAGCTGGAATACGTTTTCCATCAATAAGCGATTCGATGATTAGCATGTTTTTGCCTTGCGAAACCAATTTGTACAAGCCTGGTTTACCCGAAATAGATAAGATTTCTTTCAACATAGAGTTTTAATTTTAATAATTTTAAATTTATTTGAAATATAGTTTAATTTATTGATATACATTAGTTTGTTTTTGCTAAATAGCCTTTTGAATTTACAAAGCATATACATTCGCATTTGTAAATTAAATCAAAAATGGTTTTAAATCAGCTAATTTAATTCTACCTTCGTAAATAGCTTTGCCGGTAATTACTGCTGGAATGTTAGCCCTGTGTAGCTGCTCAATATCTGATATGGAGCTAACACCGCCACTTGCAATTAGGTACATTTCTGGAAATTCCATAATCATTTTTTTGTACAACTCAATGGCAGGACCTTGAAGCATTCCATCTTTACTAATATCGGTACAAATCACTTTGCTAATTCCTTTTTTTAAATAATCAGAAACAAAAGGTAAAAGTTCAATTTTGGTAGTTTCCAACCAACCGCCTACAGCCACTTTTTCATTTTTCACATCGGCTCCAAGAATAATTTTTTCACCGCCAAATTTTTCAATCCACGAACCAAAAGTTTCAGGATCTCGTACGGCTATACTCCCACCAGTTATCATTTTAGCTCCCGAATTGAATGCTATACGAAGGTCGTCGTCTGATTTTAAACCTCCACCAAAATCGATTATTAGATTTGTGGAAGTAGCAATTTTTTCGAGAACTTTATGATTTACAATGTGATGTGCTTTTGCCCCATCTAAATCGACTAAATGTAAGCGACGAATTCCCGCATCTTCGAACATTTTTGCGACTTCAAGCGGATTTTCGTTATAAGTAGTTTTTTGATTATAATCGCCCTGAGAAAGCCGGACACATTTGGCATCAATAAGGTCGATAGCTGGAATTATTTCAATCACTGTTTGGAATTTTTTATTTTAACGTAATACAAAAATACAAAAACTACAGGAATAAATGCTTTAATTAGATGCTTATATTCATTAATAAAAATTGAATTAAATAATTAAATATCTATTCATTTTTCATAAGTAGTTATATATAAATATATTAACTACATTCAATTTGAATTTAAATCAACAATAACACTACCAACAAACATTTTAGCCTTAATGCGAACAATATTTTGTTTTGCATCGTTGGACAACCAAACTTCTATTGAATTATGACCATCAAAAACAGCATTTTTTGGAACTATTGGTTTCATTTTATGGCACTTAAGCTGCTTATTATTTACTCTAATAGTTTCTAAACCATCGTAAATTACATCGATTTTGTATCCCTCGTCCTCGTAGAATCCATTAATTGAAAATACAGATCCTTTTTTTAGTTTATCCAATTCAATCATTCGTACCATCATAAAACCACCTACAATATCTCTAATATTTTCTGGGGTATCGTATATTTTTTTTAATTGGAATATTTTTTTTGTTTTATCGAATACTTTTACGGTTGCTTTTTTATTTTCGTGATCAAAATCAACCATCTCGTCCATTGCATATCGACCCTCACGAATGCTACGCGACGATTTATGAGTGAGTATATTTGATGAGTCGACATAAGCTGTCCATTTGTCGCGCACATAAAATAGTTTTGCTAAACCATTTGTACGCCCCTGTACATCAATTTTATAGCAAACGGTATTGCCAATTTTATAGAGTTTATTGTCGACTATTGTGCTTCCAGATCCTATTGTGAGAAATCCCCATTGAGCAGTGTAGTAAAGTTTTTCACCAGGCTTAATTCTCGAATAGTTTAATTCGTAATTTACATTAGTTGATGCAACAATAATACTGTTAAGTATCAGTATATAAAATAGATATATTTTATTCATACATTTTGTTTTTATTATTTTTCTTCAAAAAGTGTGCCTCTATTTTAAAATTATAACTCATTCATAATTAACATATTATAGAAATTGTAAAAAGTATATACCCTATTTATGGTATAGAAAATACTGTTTCAATGGTATTTTGGATTACATACTAATATCCTAATTTTGCATTGTAAATAAATTTAAAATTGAATGTTATGAACTCAAATGCAATCTGTCCGATATCGACAAAAAAAATTGATGAAAATGTAGCCCGATTAAACGGTGCTCTTACGGTAATCTTATTAGTTATTTTTGTAGCAACTCAAAATATTATTCCAGTTATATTTCTATTAATTGATTTTTTTCTTCGTAGTGCCGAATTATCAGAATATAGTCCGTTAGCCAATTTTTCAAAGTTTATTTTAAGATCATTTGGAGTTAAAAAGAATCCGATAAATGCAGGTCCAAAAATATTTGCAGCGCGAATAGGCGTATTATTTAGTTTATTGATTCTAATTAGCAATTTAACTGGCTATGAAACTTCATATTATGTTTTAACATTAATTTTTGGATTTTGTGCGTTTTTAGAATCAGCATTTGGATTTTGTGTAGCTTGTCAAATTTATCCAATAGTATTTCGTCTTACTTATCGCGCTAAAAATGCTTTGTAATTTATTAAAGTATAAAAATTATTTTAGCTTTTGAAAAGCAAATAGAAATTATTATCTATTTGCTTTTTTTATAGCTACAATTGCCTCACCCACAACGAAATTACTCCCAAACACAAGAATAAAATCATTATTATTTGCTGCCATTTTAGCTGCATCAACAGCATTTTCTACTGTTTTATAAGCCTCACCTTTTAATCCGATAGCATTTGCTTTTTCCTGTAACTCAGTTGCAGGAAGCGCTCGAGCAATATTTGCATTCGAAAAGTAATATTTGGCATTAGTTGGTAAAACAAGAAGAATTTTTGAAATATCTTTATCACTTACCATACCAAAAACAAGATGTAGGCTTTTATATTTCAGCGTTTTAATATGATTTACCAACTCGTTGATACCTGCAAAATTATGTGCTGTATCTACAAATAGTTGAGGCTCAAAACCAAAACATTGCCATCTGCCCATAAATCCTGTTAAATCAATTACATGTTCCAAGCCAGCAGCAATATTTTTCTCAGAAATCTGTAAACCAGCTTTTTTAATTATTTCTATGGACTTTAAAACAGTGGCAATGTTTTTTAATTGGTAGCTGCCAGTTAGTCCGACCCAATAATTGATTGATTGATTGACCAACACCTTCATTTTCAGGTTTGAAATTTCAACACATTGTATACTTAGTTCGTTTTCGGCAAAAAAAATCTCTGAATTATTTAAAGTAGCAGTGTTTAGAAAAACAGCTTTCGAGTCTTTTGTAGTTTCACCGATAACAACTGGAACATTGTTTTTTATGATTCCCGCTTTTTCAGTAGCAATTTTTTCGATTGTATCGCCTAAAAACTCTACATGATCGAAACTGATATTTGTAATTATCGAAAGTTCGGGTGTAATAATATTTGTACTGTCCAGACGTCCGCCAAGACCAACTTCAATTATTGCTATATCTACTTCATTGTCAGCAAAATAATTAAAAGCCAAAGCCATTGTGGCTTCAAAAAATGAAGGTTGAATTGTTTCAAAGTTTGCTAAATTATTTTCAACAAATTTTATAAGATATTCCTTGTCAATCATTTGACCATTAATCCGAATTCGTTCACCAAAATCGACCAAATGAGGCGATGTATAAAGGCCCACTTTGTAGCCAGCAGCTTGCAAAATAGCAGACAAAAAATGCGAAACAGAACCTTTGCCGTTTGTACCAGCCACATGAATGGTTTTATATTTCAGATAAGGATGATTCAACTTATCCATTAGCCGAATTGTATTATTGAGCCCTGGTTTATAAGCATTTGCACCTGAAAAATGAAAAACAGGGAGCCTTTGGAAAAGATATTGTAGCGTTTCGTTGTAATTCATATTATTTTAATGGACTACAAAATTAAAAAAAAAGCCCGACTAGTACTAATCGAGCTTTAAATGAGCATATAATTTTTTAATTCAAGAAAATATTTGCATCTACTTTAGATCTTGATTTTTGATTTCCAAAAAGTGATTCGAGATACATATTCATAATAGCTCCTGCAATTATTCTCAAAATATCATTTTTAATTTCTTCGATATTTTCATTGTCAATCCCAACATTTCTGAGAAAATTTAAATTAATATCATCACGTTTAGATATTAAAAATTCTTCGGTAACATGACAACCTACTGCTCTCGATTTAAGTTTGTTAATTAGTTCCGAAATTTCAGGCTTAATTGTATCAACAAAGCGATTTGCTTCTTGTTTAATTTCGTTGTTATAACCACTCGCCCCAGAGTGACTATAGTTTTGAATACTAAACTGGATTTTTAAATGAATTTGATTTAATTCTTGTTTGCTCATAATATTTTGTATTAAAGTTAGTATTTTAAAGGTATAAATAAAACAAATAGATCCGATTAAAAGTTTAGGAAAATACAATCAATTTAATTATTTAACTTATTGACAATCAGTGTAAAATGTAATAATAATTGAATTGTAATAGTTTCATTTTACTGGTTGCAAAATAATTAGTACTTTTGAAATAAGAATATAACATTAGGGTAAAATGAAGAACTTACAAACACAAAAGTTTATATCAGAAAATATTCAATCGGATTTAAAAATAATATTGTTGATAAATCGTTCTGATGCCACAATTGACTACGAATTTGCTTTCAGACAAATAGCTGGATTTCAACGCATCAGATATAAAATTCCATGTTTTTATTCTAACAGTAATATTCTATTTCCACCTCAGTTAAATATTGAGCAAAGTTCCTCTGAATCAACAGCTTTATACAAAGGAATGTTATGCGAAGGAGATACATTTGTTGATATTACTGGCGGGTTCGGAATTGATTTTTATTTCATTTCACAACATTTCAGTCATGCTATTTATGTGGAAAGAGATGAAAAACTATGCCAAATTGCAGCACATAATTTTAATGAACTGGGTACTAAAAATGTTTCAATTTTTAATGCAGATGCAGTTCAATTTTCAGAAAGTATGTCAACTTCCGATTGTGTTTATATAGATCCAGCTCGACGTGATTTGAAAGGTGGTAAGACAGTTTTTTTAGAAGATTGCGAACCTGATATAACTCAATTTTACAAAAAAATTCTTGATAAAACGAACTTGTTATTGATAAAATTATCTCCCATGCTCGATATTACTTCTGCAATTAAAGCTTTATCGAATGTAATTACGGTTCATATTGTTTCGGTAGAAAACGAATGTAAGGAGGTTTTGCTACTACTAAAACCAAATTCGTTTTCGACAATTAAATTTAAGGCTATAAATATTTTAAAAAACAATGTATTTGAAGAATTTGATTTCACCAAAGAATCTGAAAACTCAGCAATTTGTACTTATACGTCGATTATTCAAGATTATTTATACGAACCTAATAGCTCTATTTTGAAAGCGGGCGCATTTAAAAGTGTAGCCAATGCCTATTCAATCAACAAATTACACAATAATACGCATTTGTATACTTCCGAAAATAAAATTTATAATTTTCCAGGGCGAATTTTCAAAGTACTTAAAGTTTGGAATTTTCACAAAAAAGAGTTGGCTGAAATGAAAAAACTCATTTCGAAAGCAAATATTTCGACTCGAAATTTTCCTATAAAACCTGAAGAGCTAAAAAAGAAAATAGGTATTGCCGATGGTGGCGATACCTATTTATTTGGTTGTACACTTCAAGACGAATCGAGGGTAATTGTACAGTGCGAAAAAGTTATTTCAAAAGTTTAAGTTGTACCCTTTTTCGACCTGAATCTACCTCAAGAATTTGTACTTTTACATGCTGATGAACCGATACTATTTCGGATGGATTTGATATAAATTTATCAGATATATTAGAAATATGAATCAATCCATTTTCTTTGATTCCCACATCTACAAAAGCACCAAAGTTTGTGATATTGGTAACAATTCCTGGTAATTCCATGCCTATTCGCAAATCGTTTATTGTTTTAACTGTAGCATCAAATTCAAAAACTTTAACAGATTCGCGTGGATCACGTCCAGGCTTTTCGAGCTCAATCAGAATATCTGTAAGTGTGGGCAAACCAATTTTATCAGTTATATACTTTTGTTTATCAATTGATTGTATTAAAATCTTATTTTGAATCAACTCATTCACTTTTACTTTTAAATCCTTTGCCATTTGTTCGACCACTGGATAACTTTCGGGGTGAACAGCAGAATTATCCAACGGATTATCACCATTTTGAATTCGTAGAAAACCAGCACATTGTTCAAAGGTTTTTGCTCCCATTTTAGGAACTTTCATCAACTCTTTTCTGCTTTTGAATGCGCCATTTTCGGTACGAAAATCTACAATATTTTGTGCCAATTGCTGTCCTAGTCCGGAGATATAAGTTAGCAAATGTTTACTCGCCGTGTTGAGGTTCACTCCCACCCGATTTACAGCATTTTCGACAGTTTGGTCTAATGATTTTTTGAGTAATGTTTGATCCACATCGTGTTGATATTGTCCCACTCCAATTGATTTTGGGTCAATTTTTACCAATTCTGCCAAAGGATCCATCAATCTACGACCAATAGAAACAGCTCCACGAACTGTTACATCATAATCGGGAAATTCGTCGCGAGCAATTTTTGATGCAGAATAAATAGATGCACCATTTTCGCTTACCACAAAAACTTGTATTTCACGGTCGTATCTCACGTTTTGAATAAAATGTTCGGTTTCGCGTCCAGCAGTTCCATTTCCAATGGCAATAGCTTGAATATTATAAGCTTCTACCATTTTTTGAATTTTGCGAGTAGCTTGAATAGTTTCATTTTGAGGTGGATGCGGATAAATTGTTTCGTTGTGAATTAATTCACCTTGTGCACCAAGACATACAATCTTACATCCAGTTCGGAATCCCGGATCGATTCCCAAAACTCTTTTTTGACCTAAAGGTGGAGCTAAAAGGAGTTGACGAAGATTTTCGGCAAAAACACGAATTGCTTCAATATCAGCTTTTTGTTTACTTTCGGCAGCAAACTCGGTTTCGATAGCCGGTTTCAAAAGACGTTTATAACTATCTTTCACAGCTTCGTAAACAATATCACCCGATTCGTTTTTACTTTTCACAAATATGCGGTCTAATTTTTCAATGCATTTGTCGTCGTCAGGATTTATTGCAACACGCAAAAAACCTTCTGCTTCAGCCCGACGCATGGCAAGTAATCGATGCGAAGAACAACGATTTAGTTTTTCGGACATATCAAAATAATCGCGGTATTTTTGAGCCTCTTCTTCTTTTGTTTTAATTAGCTTGGAAGTGATAACTCCATCGAACGAAAAACTTTTTCGCACAGCATTTCTAGCCCCTTCACTTTCGTTAATCCATTCGGCAATTATATCTTGAGCACCTGCAATTGCTTCGTCGGAATCTTTCACTTTTGAATTTACAAATGCCATTGACATGCGTTGCAAATCATCTGCATTTTGCTTCATAATCATTCGTGCGAGCGGATCTAAACCTTTCTCTCGAGCTATTTCTGCACGCGTACGACGCTTCGGTTTGTAGGGAAGATAGATATCTTCTAATTCATTCGAAATCCAACAGTTATCTATGCGAATGCGCAATTCCGAAGTTAATTTCCCTTGTTCTTCGATGGTTGAAATAATGGTTACTTTTCGTTTTTCCAACTCAATTAATTTGTCAAATTGCTCCTTAATATTTGCTAATTGAACTTCGTCTAAACCATCAGTCATTTCTTTGCGATAGCGACTAATAAATGGAATAGTTGCTCCTTCATTGAGAAGATTTATTGTGTTTCGAATTTGCTTTTCGGTGAGCTGAAGCGACGAAGAAATGAGTTTTAAAAATTGAGGATTGATAGGTATCATTCAAAAAAAATATTGTAGATTGAATTTAATTTTACTTTGACAGATTAAAATTTATTGACAGAAAACAGAATTGACTTAAAAAATTATTTTGCATTTTTTGAATCAAACCATTTTTTTACAAACAAAGCAGCATTTTCGCCATCGATGGCCGATGATGTGATGCCGCCTGAATAACCCGATCCTTCACCTGCTGGAAAAAGTCCTTCAATTTGTGGGTGACAACCAGTTTCTGGGTCGCGAGGAATGCGAACAGCCGCTGATGAACGCGTCTCTACTCCCACTACAACTGCTTCATTCGTTAAATAGCCGTGCATTTTTTGATCGAATTTTTTAAAACCTTCGCGCAAACGACTTGAAATAAAATCGGGTAACCAGAAATGAAGTGGCGACGAAATAAGTCCAGGCATATAAGAGCAATCAGGTAAATCGGCTGATACTTTTCCCTTTACAAAATCAATCATTCGTTGTGCAGGGGCTTTTTGACCTAAGCCGCCATTATTTTTGTATGCCAAATTTTCAATATATTGCTGATATTTCAATCCAGCTATGGCACCAAACTCTTTAAATTCTTCGGGAATATCTTCGGGACGAATTTCTACTACCATTCCCGAATTTGCAAAAGGAGAATTACGTTTAGATGCCGACATTCCATTTACTACAATTTCGTTTTTGCCACTACCAGCAGGCACAATACGTCCGCCGGGGCACATACAAAACGAATAAACGCCACGTTCGTTTACCTGTTCCACCAAATTATAATTGGCAGCAGGTAGGTATTCATCACGAGTTTTGCAGTGATATTGAATGCTATCAATTAAACTTTGAGGATGCTCTACACGCACGCCCATTGCAAATCCTTTTGGCTCAAGTTCGATATTTTGATTGTAGAGAATTTCGTAAATATCATGTGCCGAATGTCCTGATGCTAAAATCAAAACTTTGGCATTATACGTATTTCCCTGTTCTGTTTTACAACCAATTATGGCATTATTCTCAATTAAAAATTCAACTACTTTTTCTTCGAAATGAATTTCACCACCACTGCTGCGAATCGTGTTACTCATGTTGCCAACAACCACTGGTAATTTATCGGAACCGATATGCGGATGTGCATCAAATAGGATTTCTTCGGAAGCACCGTGAAGGTGAAAAATTTCGTATATACGTTGCGCATTCCCTTTCTTTTTGGAACGTGTGTAAAGCTTTCCGTCCGAAAAAGTACCAGCTCCGCCTTCGCCAAAGCAATAGTTTGATTCGGTATCGAAATTTTTATTCAAATTTAAGTGAGCAATGTCAATTTTACGTTTTTCAGCTTGTTTACCACGTTCGATAATGATAGGTCGCAATCCATTTTCGATTAATTTAAGCGCAGCAAATAAACCAGCAGGACCAGCTCCAATAATAATAACAGGCTCTTTATCAGCAACATTTTTATACTCTAATGGTTGATATTTATTTTCTGGAGCCTTTTCGTCGATGAACACATCGAGCGTTAGATTAATTTTAGGAGACATAGAACGCGCATCAATCGATTTTTTTAAGGTTCGAAATGATGAAATTCTGTCGGCTGAAACTTTGGTCTGTTTTGCTACTTGGGCTAGCAAAAGTTCGTGTTTTTCGGCCTGTTCAGGGCTTAATATTAATTGAATTTGAGTTTGCATAAAATTTTATTGATATTTTTTTATTGCAAAGATACGATATTAACTTTAAATTGGGATTGAAATGCAGGTTTCAATATCGTAATGATGTTAAAACTCTTGAAAAATAAAATTTGAAATACAACAAACAAATTTTTGTACTTATATTTGTACAAAATTTCGTACAAATATATATATAGTACATTATGATTGCAGCATCCATATCAGATTTCAGAAAAGATATTAAATCTTATCTTGACAGAGTTACAAATAATTTCGAAACACTTATCATTAACAGAGGAAAAGATAATGGTGTTGTTGTTATTTCATTAGAAGAATATAATTCATTAAATGCCACACAGCACGAATTATCATCAAAGTCGAATGAACAAAGACTTGATTCGGCTATTGAAAAATTAAAATCAGGTGCTATGTTTAGTAAAGAACTTATTGAAAAATGAAGTATATTTTTGTTGACGAATCGTGGGAAGATTATTTGTACTGGCAATCGACAGATAAAAAGATGCTAAAGCGTATAAATGAGTTGCTAAAAGATATTTCGCGTCATTCTTTTTCGGGAATTGGAAAACCAGAACCGCTTAAGTTTAAATACAAGGGTTTTTGGTCGCGCAGAATAAACGACGAACATCGTATAATATATGAGGTGAAAGAAGATGCGATTTTAATTGCAAAATGTCGTTTTCATTACGATTAATAAAATAGTTTTTACTTTTTTTATTCCGATTTTCTCACTATCTTTGTATCCGAAAAATATGAAAAAAATCAATACAAAATATTTTTTCGAGCAGTGCAACTTTCAGCAAATAAGTTGCTTGGACGAATTGCCTTTAAATTTACGTAAACCAATATAAATCAGGAAGATTTGTGTTGGTTTTTTTTAGTTCCTAACCTTATTTTGGGGACAAAGAAAAAAGAAAAGATTATCAGAAATAATACCATGAGTAAAAACAGTTTAGTGTCCATCTCCGATTACAGCAAGGAAGAAATTCTTTCGATACTTTTATCGGCGGCAGATTTTGAAGCCAATCCCAATCGAAAAACTTTAGACGGAAAGGTAATTGCTACTTTATTTTTTGAGCCATCAACACGTACACGTTTGAGTTTCGAAACAGCAGTTATTCGTCTTGGAGGCTCCATTATCGGTTTTTCGGATGCTGCCACCAGTAGTTCGTCGAAGGGTGAAACGCTAAACGACACCATCCACATGGTAAGTTGCTATGCCGATGCGATTGTTATGCGTCATCCACTCGATGGTGCTGCTCGGTACGCCTCTGAAATATCCCCTGTGCCTATTATTAATGCAGGCGACGGTTCGAATCAGCATCCTTCGCAAACCTTGCTCGATTTGTATTCGATACTTAAAACGCAAGGAACGCTCGAAAATTTAACAATATGCCTTGTCGGCGATTTAAAATATGGTCGCACCGTACATTCGTTATTGATGGCGATGTCGCATTTCAATCCAACTTTTAAATTTATTGCACCCGACGAATTGAAAATGCCCGAAGAATATAAGGTATTTTGTAGGAAAAATGGTATTAAATTTACGGAGATAGCAGATTTAAACGAAAGTTTTAATGATGCAGACATTCTATATATGACACGTGTGCAAAAAGAACGATTTCAGGATTTAATGGAATACGAACGAGTTAAAAATGTATATACACTTAAAAATGATATGCTTACAAAGTCGAAACCGAATTTACGCATTCTACATCCACTTCCTCGAGTAAACGAAATAGACCCCGATGTTGATAAAAATGAAAAGGCTTATTACTTTAAGCAGGCACAAAATGGTTTATATGTAAGGCAAGCTATTATGTGTAAAATGTTGAATTGAGAGAAGGCTTAGGTAAGATATGAAAATTCGTAAAATTTGATTTAATTCGAGATAATTCGCATTCGATGGAAAAAAAATTAAAAGTAGCAGCGCTAAGAGATGGAACAGTGATTGATCATATTCCATCGGATAAACTCTTTAAAGTAGTGCATATTCTGCATTTAGATACCTGTTTGAATCAGATTACATTGGCCAATAATCTCGAAAGTAAAAAGATTGGCTCAAAAGGATTGGTGAAGATTGCCGATAGAGCGCTTGCAGTAAACGAAACAAATAAATTGGCACTTATTTGCCCCGATGCTAAAATAAACATTATCAGAGACTTTGAGGTGGTTGAGAAGCGTCCGCTTATTTTGCCCGATGAGATTCGCGAGGTAATACAATGTGCAAATCCAAATTGCATTACGAATCACCAGCCTATTCAAACGAGTTTTTATGTATTGAAAAATGCTGATTCCACAATGTTGAAATGTCGCTATTGTGAACGCGAAGTAAAAGTAGAAGACGTGAAGTTAAAATGATGTGTTGATGAAAAAATGATATGAAAATGCGATAATTTGAAAATGAAGCGGATAAAAGTATTTATATCAAGTGTACAGAGCGAGTTCTCGACTGAAAGAGAGACGCTTTATAGGCATCTCGAAACAGACCCATTCCTAAAGGTTTATTTTGAGCCTATACTATTTGAAAAAATGCCAGCATCCTGCAAATCTGCCGAAGAACTTTATTTAGAGGGAGTTAAAAGTGCTGATGTTTTTGTTATTTTGTTGGGAAATGAATATGGAACTATAAATTCGGCAGGTATTTCGGCAACCGAACTTGAGTTTGACACGGCTTTGGAGCATAATATTGATGCTTTTGCTTTTATTAAAGAAAAACCTTTAGGAACTATTCACGCAAAAGAAAAGGCTTTATTAAGTAAGGTAGAAAATCATGTAACATATAAACGCTTCGACGAAACATTCGATTTGGTACAAGAAGTAAACAGATCGTTTGTAGCTCATTTACAGCAAATTGGTTATTTACTAACCACCGCTTTTGATGCTACAATGCATCCGAATGCTATTTTGAGTGAAATTGATACCGAATTGGTATATAATTTTTTGGATATTGCGGGCTCAAGGCGCAATTTCCCTTTTCGTAGAGGAAGTTCTATTAAAAAAGTTTTAACACATTTGAATTTATTGTCGGAAAACGAAAAAATTGGAAATAGTGCATTGCTTGCATTTACTTCAAATCCACAGAGATATTTTCCGACAGCTATTGTTAAATGTGCTCATTTTCATGGATATAATGTGGAAAAACCAATTCCTAACCATCAAATTTTTAAAGGAACTGTTTTTGAGCAAATATCTGAGGCTGTAGATTTTGTATTAGCAAAAATTGACGTATCGGTAGGTACACGTGATAAATCTATTCAAGCTCCCATAGCTTACGAAATTCCTCGTGCAGTAATTACTGAAGTTATTGTAAATGCAGTAGCTCATCGCGATTATTGCAGCAATGGAAGTGTTGAAGTTTGGTTGTTTAAAGATAGATTAGAAGTTCGAAATCCGGGACATTTACCCAAGGAATTGAGCCTTGAAAAGCTCGAACATGACCATGGCTCTTATCCCTATAATCCGAATTTAGCAGAGATACTTTATCAGACAGGATTGATTGAAAGATTTGGGACAGGAACAGCTGAAATTTTTCGTTTAACAGAACACTTAGGATTACAAAAACCAGACTTCCATTCGAACGAAGGATTTAAAGTGATAATCTGGAGAAAGTCTCATAATCAAGATGTTAAATCAGGTTTTACCGCACATGATACCGCACATGATACCGCACATGATACCGCACATGATACCGCACATGATACCGCACATGATACCGTACATGATACCGCACATGATGCCCTATCAGAAATAGTATTTTTGAGCCTTTCGGAGTTAACAGATAGAGTAGTTTTGATTCTAAAAAATGAAATGAGTAGAGAGGAATTGATGGATAAATTAGATTTAAAACATCGTCAGAATTTTGCATTAAATTACTTAGAGCCTTCATTAAAATTGGGATTTGTAGAGATGACAATTCCAAGTAAGCCCAAAAGCAAACTTCAAAAATATAAACTCACTTCAAAGGGACTAAAATTGCAGAAAAAGCTTAAAAATGAATACAAGTCGAACCAAGAAATATAACTTTTAGTCTTAAAAAAAAATTGAATATTATAAAATGGTTAATAAAAATTCGCTTTCTCAATCAAATTCAAATTCAAATTCAAATGTAAGTTGGAAGCCAGGCACAATGATTTACCCGTTGCCAGCTGCGCTAATTTCGTGTGGAAGTAGTCCTGAAGAATATAATATGCTCACATTAAGTTGGATGGGTACAATCTGCTCTAATCCACCAATGTGTTATATATCAGTTCGTCCAGAGCGTCATTCGTACGAAATAATTAAAAGAACAGGCGAATTTGTTATCAACCTGACGAATGAAGATATGGCTTATGCAACCGATTGGTGTGGCGTGAAAAGTGGCAAAGATTTTAATAAATTTGCCGAAATGAAACTTACGCCTATAAAAGGGGAAATGGTAAATGCTCCAATTATCAAAGAATCACCGCTTTGCATAGAGTGTAAAGTGAAGGAAATTATTCCGCTTGGTTCGCACGATATGTTTATTGCCGATGTAGTTAATGTTCAGGCTGATGCAAAATACATTGATGCTGAAACAGATACCTTTGATTTGGCAAAAGCAAAACTAATAGCCTATTCGCACGGACATTATTATAAAATGGGCGAAGAAATTGGAAAATTTGGTTGGACAGTGCAGAAGAAGAAGAAATGAAACGAATCTGCCCCTAACCCCTAAAGGGGAATAAGAAATACTAGCATTAATAATTCCAAAAATAAATAATCAATATTTTTGAATACTATAAAAAATATATCAGACAAAACTAACTTCAGCTCCCCTTTAGGGGTTGGGGGCAGACA
>JAIFKX010000051.1 GCA_020049335.1 Paludibacter sp.
CACCTTGAAAGAAATTTGACGGTGGCATTTGCTGACTATCACCCGAAATTATTTTAATCTTACCCCGAAGTAATGCCGGAAACGTATCTTCAATGCGTAACTGACTGGCTTCGTCAAAAATAACAACATCAAAAAGTCCTTCTTTCAATGGAATTATCGAGCCACAAACACTTGGACTAACTAGCAATACAGGATAAAAGTTTGTAAATAAGTCGAAATCGCTGCGAATAATTTTACGCAACGAGTTTCGCTTTTCACCACGCGCCCCTCGCTTATTGAATAAACTAACCATGTTTATACCATGGTATTGTGCGGTTTTTATTGCACGATATTGTTTCTCTGCCCAATCATTTATAATGTTGTTTTTTTGACTAAATCTTAAATCTTTTTTGTGCTGAATAATCTCTTTAATTTTATCTTCATTTTTTGGTAGGTCTTTGTGCTCGTTTAAAGAAGCCAATAAAAATACCAACTTTCAAATTGTAAAATCCAATTTTCGCTTTTAATTTCAACTAATGAATTAATTACAATTTGCTGTAAATCACTCAGTTCTATAAAGTATTTTCTCCAATCATAATACTCTCTAAAAACGGTTATATTGTCATTTATTATCTGAAATTTAGAATGTAAGCTATCGACTAATAATACTCTTTGATTATAATTATTACAATTAGGTTGACTGTGAACAAAGGTTTCAGATTTATTAATTTCAGCAATTATTTTGTCAAATCTATCTTCAATACTTTCAATCTGAGACTTATTATCTACAAATTTCGAATGAATATTACTTGACCCGAAATTAGTCAAATACTCCAATTTGATTGCCTCAATACCCCTATACCAGTTTTTGGTTGTAGCTTTCAATTGTTCAATATTTTCAATACCTACTCCGAATGAACTTTGTTTCTTTGTTTCAATATAATTGTGGTCGAAGTATTTATATGTTTGCTGAACAGATTTAATTTGGTCAATTTTTTCAAGAAAAGTTAGTCTGTTAATTTTAATCGTCTTATACTTGTTCGAAATTACACTTAAAATGCTTATATAAGTCCTTATAAATGAGCTGTTTTTAAAAAATAAATCTCCATGTAGATTCTTACAATTTGAAACAAACGTTTCAAATCCCTCAATTTCTGATAATATTGAATTATGATATTCAGAATAATGATTATCTAACCATTTTTTATAATTATCAATGTTGTAAATTAATTCAGATTTTAGTGCAGTTAATTTTTCAGGATAGTACATCGCACTTTCCTCTAATTTTAATTGAATCGCTCTTGCACTTTCACTTTGAAATAAACTATCATTCAGTATATTAAGTGGATGATTTACGTCATTAATTTCAGAAAATAATTTCTGCGCTATTCTTATTTTTCCAACGAACTCCAATAACTCATTTTCATCTTTATGAAACTTAAACTGTTTATAATCAAGTTTGTGTTTAAGTTTTCCTTGTTCAATTTCCCGTTCATGTTTTAAAAACTCACCTACTAAGTTTGTCCATTTTTTACCATGAAAAATCTTTTTATCGAGCAGTTTATGTTGATGGTTGTATTCGATTACCGTGTTTTCGAGATTCTTAATAAGAAAATCGTAATTCGTTGTGTTGTAGTTGTTATTTGTAGTTAAGTTACTCAATCTGTCACGTACTGAATTAACAATGGCATCTCTATCCTTGTTAATGTCTTCAATCACAGCAGCCAGAGCTCCAATTTGTTCACTTTCTCTTTCCAGATTGTGTTTTATCACATCCAAAGCAGTTTTTTTTTCGCAAACTACCAAACATTTCAAGTTGTTTGCTAAAGCATTTGTAATCAATGCTGTTAATGTCTGACTTTTACCTGTGCCAGGAGGCCCTTGTATAATTTTGCGAGGCTTTGTATTGAGTGTCGACAGAATACCTTGTTGGCTTGGGTCAGTTTGAACTGCACTGTGAGCAGTGCCGGGAAATTGTTCAATAATTAGTTTATCGAACTGAAATTCATCATAGTTTTCAATTATTTTATCAATATCGCCAATAATGCTTTCTTTCTGTGCCCGAAACAAACCAAATACGCCACCAAAATAAATCCATGGCATATTGCTCGATGCTGAATCTATGGTAGCAGCTTCAGGGATATTCTTTACAGGTTCATTTAATTTGTTTAATAATTCCGATTTTTGCGCTTCGTTGGTGTTAGGGTTTAATGCTTTTAGAACTTTGTAACATTCTTCTATAAGTTCCTGTTTATCAATCACTGCATCTTCTAACAACTCTTCGTTTATTTGAGGAATCAGAATACTTTCGTCGGTTTTCAAATAAGATAAAAGCACTTCGTTTAAGCCTACCGAGTGAATTTCTTCATCCACCATTCTACCATTTGCATTACGCACTTTGTTGCGCAAAATCGACCATGTATTTACTTTGTTTGTAGCTTTTACAATTTCGAGCTGCCAAATAAACAATGGCGCTTTTATCAACTTTCGCGGGTCTTGTTTCGATGGTTTAATCAACAATGGATAGCCAAAACTAAAAGTCTTAATTCCATGTTCTTTGTAGTTGTCGTCGTTCTCGTAATTCAATGAATTAAAGCGCTTCGACAATACACTTAATCGCTTTTGTTCCTCTGCCGAAATCTCACTCAGATTAATACTGTCGAACGAAATTTTGAACTCAAAACAGGCTTTTGTAAACAACACCTTCAAAAATTCATTCGCATATTCCGGATTAATATAATTCAGGTTACCCAAATCCAATCTCGTTGCAAAACGCCCGGGTAATGCATTCAAATGAATTGATTTTGTAGTCCCGCCTTTTAATTTATCTCGTAATGCTTGTATAAAGTTTATGTCTATCATAGTTATTAGTTGGATTAGCCTTTAATCAGATTTTTTTTTTATATAGTTTTTATCCAGATAAGTATATTCATTAAATTCATTATCGTGCTACTCACTAAATAAGGTGCATCTCCTTTTGTAACCATCAAGTCAATGGTTGTTTTGTGTGAACCTTCCTGACAAATATCAACCACAAATTGTACACTTCGGCGTATGTGTATAGGTTTTGTATTGTCATTATAAATCGTTCGACTTCTGTCGTTCATACTTACTACACTTAATGGAAAAACTCTTTTCTTTTTACAAAACTCAAAAACGTCTTCCATAACTTTGCGTATCTGGTTAAAATAATCGGGATTGGCAAAATCTTCTTTCTCATATCCTAACAGAATTTTGACCACAGCACTTTCGTTTTTAACACCAATAAAGGCTGCGGAGCAAGTGGAAAGAACGTCTTTATATTTAGTCCGAATAATTGTTTCTTCATTTAGGTCGGCTGCTTTGCAGATATCTTCAAAAAGTTTTTTAATATCTTCTGGCTTATGTTTACTATAAAACTCTCCATAAGTTTCTTTAAACACATTGCTTCCAGTTAAATCTGTTTGACCCGAAAGAATAAAGCGTGGCAACAAAATACTTTTTCCTTCAAGCTGATCTAATTTACTCCAAACTTCGCTTAATCCTTTCAAATCCTCAGTACCAGAACTTGCTTCTTTTGCTTTGTAAAAACGGGCATCTAATAAAATAGCATCGTAGTAAACTTCTTTTCTATAAAATTTTTCAAGTTCTTCATTTCCTTCTTCAGCAGATTTAAAACCTTCTAATTTAATTGAAAAGTCATCGTAAGCTTTGTCAGCAATTTCTTGTAGTTCTGGAGAATCAAATTGATCATCCAGCCATAATACATTATATTTACTCATAAGTATCTTCTTTAGTGTTTAGAATTGGAAATTTAAACTGATATAACGTATTATAGTCTAATACGGAATCAGTTAGAAGTTGAAACTCTCCATTAAAATAGCTCACAATTCTATTAATGTCATAGCCACCTATTCCAGCCCCCGGATTTACTCCTGCTTTTTGGTATTTTTGAATGAATTTGTCTTTATCAAAATTTACAGGAAAGGGTACTCCATTGTTTGCTATATAAAGTTCCAGATAATTATTTTCGGCAGATAAATAAATATCCACTTTATTGTTCATTATATCATTGGTTTTAAAAGCATGGTTTTGAGCATTTGATAGCACATCATTCAACAAAACAGTAACCAACTCTTCGTTTGCCAGTATTTCCAATTGTTCTAAATCTTTGTTTTCATCAATAATATAACGGAGCGTAAATTTGTCAGTCGAATAGGAATTGCAAAAATTCTGTACTTGTTGTCCCAATATTATTTCAGTCAAGGCATATTCTTCAACGACTAATCCCTTTTCACCTTTTTCCAATAAAGTGTTTATCAACTTAAGACCATTGAATACCACCTCAAATTTATCCTGCAAGGTGCTTTGTCTTCGTTGGCTAATCACATCAGAAAGACTAATTTTCTCACCTTGATTATTTTTAATATAGTCATAAATGTATTCCAATGCTGTATTAATACCCGGAATGGGTTTTCCCAATGCGTGTTTCAACGAAGCAAACTCTTCATAGGTTTGTTGTTCAAACTTTTCTCTTAACTCCTTTAATTCCTTTTCTTTCTCACGTATTAATTGCGAGCGAGAATCATCCACTATCGCTTTTTGTTTTTCCATGGATGGAATCCGTATCTTACAACTTAAAAAGTTTTCGGTTGAAATAGAAGCAATAGCACTACCTGATGATAAAGAATCTAATTGTTCCTGAAAATAATCAGCATATAATTCATGAATCAAATAGGGAATAAGTACTTTCTTTTCATTAATTTCAAATGCTTCAATGTTCGAATTAATAAATATTGGATTATCTGCACTTTGGCTCACAAAATAAGTTGGCTTCTGTTTTAATGAAACCATTGATATTAAAAGTGCACTTTTGTTTAGTTTTATGACTTTTTTCCTTAGTAAAGAAATACCCAAATTGGAAAATGTCCTTACATAATCAGACACATCATTGGCTAAATTGCCAATTGATATATATCGTCCGATTGTTTCATTGTGATTGGTGTTTCTTTTTATTACTGTCAATAAATCCTTTAACTCCTTAATCTCAAATCCAACAGGTACTACTATTTCCTTTTTAAAGTAGAGATTGGGGTTGAGATTATAGCCATTTTTTCTAATATCTGTATGTGATATTGATTTTAAAATGTCAGAATCATGTTCATTGCTAATTTTAGCCAAAATTGTCTGAGTGTCCAAAAGTTTGCTATTGTTCTGCTGTATATAACAGTTTTCAGCATTTATAAATTTTACAACACCTCTTTTCTTCTTGTTTTTGTTAACAACAAGAATTGAAGTTGAAGTATTCGTTGAATTGAAAATACCTGCAGGTAGAGAAATGACCATATCAAGAAAATCATTTTCAACCATAGTTAATCTGGTTTCCAAACTGCTTCTAATACCTGAACTAAGAAATCCCCTTGGCACAACTACTATCATTTTGCCTTTAGCAGTAAGTGTATTAATACCTTTCAAAAGTACAAATTCTTCAATTGTACGAATTTGTATAAACTGATTCTGAATAGATCCTAATGGTATGGGGATATTCAATGCATTCAACTTCATTCCAAATGGTGGGGTAGATACAATTAAATCAAATTTTTGTGATTCATCTGGCCATTCCATTATTGAATTTCGGCATTCTACAACAGAGTTAGATGTCTTTCCGTATGCTAATAAACGTAACTCAGCAAGAGCATGTGTTGAAGCTGAAATTTCTTGTCCTAAATAAGAGGAATAATGTTTAAGAAAGATGGCATTCGATGCAACTCCCGCAAAAGGATTGAAAACTTTCATATCATCATTCCCATTTGCTAATTCACAGATAAGTTGACTTAATTCAGCTGTTTGCAAAAATTCAACACCGAATTTCCCCTGTGTTTTCGATGCTTGATAAAGTACAGAATCAAATATTTGTGAAAAATTTGCTTTTAAATCTATTTTGTCTATATCGAAAAGAGTATATGAGATTTGTTTGAATAGATAGTCATCAATCCCTGACAAATACGAGGTCATATCCCAAATTGTTTTACGGTATGATTCGTATGTATTTTCATCATATACGTTTTTACCGTATGGGACTATTGGTTCTTTAATTATGTTTCGGTTATTTAAAAAGTCGTTTGTAATAAGCCCATCTTTGTAAAGCGATAGCAACAGAAGTGTAACTTCTGCTTGTTCAATAATAGAATTAACTTTGCCACTCCTTTTAAGCAATTCAAAAATTGACCAAATCTTTGGCATTACAATATCTATTGAATCTCTAATCTCTATCTTCTCCATCTTATCTTTAAAAAATTAATTTGTTTTACGATACAAAGGTCAACTATTACTGTGCGCTGCACCTGCATTGTTTTAAACATAATTATTTAATGTCATTTGAATTCTATTTTTAACACGTTCCCGTAGTATCTCTGTGGAAATAATTTCTATACCTTCACCATAAGAAAGAATCAACGATTCAAGCTCATAATTCGGAATAAGTTCCAATTCAATTACAACAAAAGTATCGTTCTTCTCCTTTATCTTTTGTGAACCATGTATTGGTTTTGTTTGGATGTATGGATAAAGGATACTATTAATTTTTAATTGTATTTTTTCAAGCGTTGATGTTTTATCCACCGTTACACCTATTATATCCTCGAAGTATTCACTAAAATCAATTGAAGTATTGGATATGTATGCATGTTTACTTTCTTCAATGGCCACAATCCTGTCTAATGCAAGATTTGTTATTTGTCCGAATTCCTCGTTCAGTCCAAACACGAACCAACGGTTTTTATATTGCTTTAAATAGTATGGGTGAAAAACAATGGTTTGATTAGTTTCACGCTTAAAACTTCGATAACTTACATCAAGTACCTTTTTATACAAGATAGCATTATATAAAGGTGTAATGTATTCCAGTCCTTGTAGAAAATCGTTTTGTTCAAATTCAATAATCTGTTGATTGGTTTTCGACAGACCTAAACCAGAAACAAGTCGGGCAGAAATTTCATCTATCCATTCAAATTGTGGCATCCCTTTAAAACGTGAAAGTGTGAGTAAGGCTTCTTTGAGTTGGTTCTCTTCCGTTTCGTTTAATGGTTGGTTATTGATAGAAAAACTCATTTCTTCATACCGAAAATAAACCTTGTGACCGTCACGTACATGATTAAGTGGTATATTCCAGCCCTGCTCACTTTCCATAAATTTTATGTCATCCAATAGCTGTCTGCGCTTAACCCCATCTTCAATACCTGAGTATTCGTAAATGGCATCATTGCAAGCCTCAATCAAATCGTCGATATAGTAAGTTCTTCCAGGGTTTCGGAAGCACTTATCTAAAGTCTGATAACGTATGATTGCGTGTTTGTTGGTGGCCATTTAGAGTTAGATAAATTTCATAAAAAATTAAACTTCCAAGCAAGAGAATCTATTTCTTTTTTCACCCCGCAAATATAAACATATTATTTCACCTTTTTAAGCGCTTTGTAAATGTATTTTGTCTTTTTGAAAAGCCATTCCGCACCCGCTGCACGGTGAAATTTTCGAGTAGAGTTGTCGGATACAAAAACACAAACTACTCTTTATTTGAATTTTTCAATATTCCTTGTTTGGCGTTGAGTGCTGTAATGGCTTTCTCACCTGTTTTGGCTTCTAATTCCATTCGGGCATTTCGGGCAACTTCACCTCCTTGTTTTGCTACATCTGCGTGTTCGCCCATAGTTTCGGGGTTTGTTACTTCCGATATTCGCTTGGTTGAAAGTTCGGCTAACATGTTTAATACCAGTTCAGTATTGGTCATGTTATCACGTAGATTCTCCTTCTTTAAGCCTTTAAACTTTTTGTATTCTTTGGCAGTTTTGTCTGCCCATGTTTTGTAAATAATATCCGTAAGTGTTGCAAAATGCACACCTTCTTCCAATCCTCTCGATTTCCACTCGTCGGTTAATTCTTTTCGAATCTCAATGGTCTTAATCCGTTGATTTATCCAATTGTCGGAATAACCCAATCTCTTGTAATCCATCATCGCTTGGTTTATCGATATTTCAGGATCCTGCATTTGGTCTAAACGTTCTTTAGCAACCTGTGCAATCCATTGCTTAAATGGCTCAGCTTTAGGCGATGGTATTGACTGTATTAACCGAAAAAGTTGTTCGGTAGAGGCTACATCGGTTAGGTATTTTTTACCATCGGCAGCGAGCATTTTCAGTTGTCCGATTTTTTCGGACAACTGACTTCCTTCAGTTAAAAGTTTCTTTTTCAGGTCGTTCCAGTACTTACGGGGGCGTTCGGTCTCTGTTAAAACTTCAACCACATCAATTACTGAAAAGTACCACTCTTCGGTTTCGTCGTCCCACACCGTACGGACTTTTTTTTCTTCGAAAATCTGAATTTTATTTTGCATAAAGGTATTATTTCATCTGTATATATTTATTTTTTTTAAGGTCAGATGGAACTCACACATAAACATGCCCTTCCCGACACATCGGGACAAGTTGTGTGTCAAAGTTAGTTTGTCGTGTTCGTTTCAGGTTTTTATTTTTTTCTTTCACCCCGCAAATATAAACATAATAATTCACTTTTTTAAGCACTTTATAAATCTATTTTGTCTATTATTTCACTATTGGAAAGAAGGCAGTACCTCCGCATTTTTTTCAAGGGGCAGCTGGTACATTCCGATAAGTCGGAAGCCCCGCTATATATGTAGCAGTGGGTTGTAGTCAGGCGCATCAAAGGGTCGGAGACCCGTAATATGTTTTTCGGAAAGGCTGTATAAATATTGATATTGCGGGTCTCCGGCCCTTTTAAAATAGTTACTCTTAAAAGTATTTACGACCCACAAATATAAACATGATGTTTGTTTTTTTCAAACACCATATATGTCCTTTAATTCTAATTTTTTTATGCGCGATTCGATGGCGCCTTTTGTTCTGCCAAAATGTTTGGCCATGTCTTTTACGCTAATTCCTTCGCAATACATTACGGTCAACTCATCGTCGAGTTTAATAGTCCAGGGCATGTAGGCGTCTGCATGTTTCTTGCGAACATCCTCAACCGTATACGATTTATATGTATCGCTGGCAAGTTGGGCTAATTCAACCACTGATTGAGCCACTTTTTCGTCTGTGTTTTCTTTTAAAATATGAATTTTGGGCGTACATATAAAATTTTCTGGAAGCAGTTTTTCGGGGATATAAATGCTGTTTCGGGTGCGGGTGGCGGCCACATAAAGCAGGTTTATCTCTTCGTTTAGTTTTGCGGCATCCGAGCTGCTGTCAATAATTCCCTTTTCGGAGATAAAGTCGGGAACGAGTTGTACGGTGTCATATTCCATGCCCTTACACCGGTGTACGGTCGAAAATATTATCTCCGCTTTTTCTTTTTCATCCTTTTCAACGTGTTTTTGTTTCAATGTATTGATAATTTCGGGTATTTCATCACCATAATCTTTTACAATTTCAACCAACATGCCCAGTTGCCTATCTTCGGTTTTATCGATATATTCTTCCAACTCATCCATATCACGCATTGTTTTAATGAGTTTGTCTTTTATCAAATTGTGTTTCCCGTTGGAGAGGTTTAGCACATCGTAGAGCGATGTACCGTTGTCGGCATAAGTGTACGAGCTTATATTTCCCTCAAAATAAATTTGCTTAATATTTTCCTTTTCCGAAATGTATTCGATGGCTTTTAGGAGCAGGCCAAGGTTTGTTCGTGCCAAAATTGCTTTCACCTTGTTTTCGCTTGAATTTCCTACACCAATAATCTTTATGGCTTTTTGGTCGACATCTTCATTCAGATGCTTTTTCCATTTCAAAATATCCATGGCCAACAGTGCAATTTCGTTACAAAACCGGAAACTACGTGTGAGGTAAAAGGTTTTAAAGTCAGCCTTGGCAAGCGAATTTACGGCATATCGCCAGCCATAAATTTGCTGATGCGTGTCGCCAACAATTACTTTAACTGCATTTTGTCGAAAAAATACATCCAGCATGGCAGGCGATGCATCCTGTCCTTCGTCGAAAAGAATATAATCGTAGGGTAATTGTGGATTGCTTAGTTGAAATTTTTTTAGGTAGAAATCGTGTGTTATTTCTATTTCTGCTTTATCCATTTTAGCCAACAGTTGACGGGTTTTTAGCTCAATAGTTGGGTAATATTGCGTTACAAATTTGTCGGCTTTGGAGTCGGTAACCACTTCCAAATAGTTTAAATCTTGCACTTTCTGTGCATCACTATTACAAAAATAAGCTGCAAATCTGCTTACATGGTTGGCTATCATATATGCAGTTAACTTTTCGCCGGGCGCAATAATCCCCAGCAATTCTACAAGTTCGTAGGTTCTATAATCTTGTGAGCGCACATTGTAGTTGCTTCGTTGTACTATCCACCTATGAGCCAAGGAATGAGCTGTTTCTACTTTTACATTGTGTAAACCTTTGCTTGCGAACTTTTTTGAAGCGTCAATTTTTACCGATTTATTAAATGCCAAATACAATATTTTACTCTCAGCAGGGCGCGTACGAGCATATTCAATAATTGTTGTGGTTTTTCCCGAACCGGCTACGGCATTTATTTTGATATTACCAGTCGAATTAATTATATCAACCTGCTCCTGAGTTAGTTCCATAGTTGGTGTGATTGCTTAATACAACATTAATCTCAATAGGGTTGCTCTTCTGTTTCGAAAGTTTGTTCTTCGCCATGATACACAATGTCGATTATTTGGTCAATTTCCTTGCCAACAGGAATTCCTGTACCAGCATAATAATCCGGAATCAGAAAATTGCCAAATACATTGCAAGCAGCAATCGCGGGGTCGATAAATTGCAATATGGAAATTGTTGTGGGCTGCAACAAACTAAATCCCACATAATGCGGCTGACAATCGAACCATTCAATGGCCTCGCAGTTCAAATCATTGGCAATATAGGTCATTTCATTTCGTATAATATCGTGCTGCCAGGTTTCGAGCAGCTTACCTTCGTCAGGTAGTACCATAAAATATATTCGCAACATATTGTTTTTTTTACCTACACCCGTAAATACCCACTCTTCTTCGTTAGCATAATCATCATCACTACAAATATCTGCATGTAAAAACATTGTACATTCTCCGTAAGCAAATTTCGCCCACTCCTCTAATCCCACATCAGGATTTTCGACGTAAGTTTTCAGTATGTTGTACGACTGCACATCGCCGCGATGTGCTAAAATACCCAAAATTTTTTTCTTTAGCTGAATGTTTGATTGTGGGTCGTTCAATTGCAATCCAAATTGTTCAATTTCTGCTTCTGAAAACACCAACGAATCGTCGTCGTGACTGTTTTCAATGTAATCGATGTGGGTGTTCATAATGATATTAGCATTAAATATTAATTTTAAGCTCCAAAAGTAATGAAATTTGCTGGAAATATTAACTCAATATAGAATTACGGTTAATTACGGTGTTGTTAATTTTTAAGGTGCACATCTCACTGAATGCATTTCAGTCAGCCTCTTTTCTATTTTTCTATAGCGATCCTTTCTTTCAACCACCGTTCCAAATCAGTATTTTTATCAAGCCCTAAATGATTTTTTATACGTGTGCGACGAATATACATAGTGTTAAAACTCGAATAATCGAGCAAAATAATACTATTTCCAATATCAATACCTAAACAAATAAGGGCAATTACGTTCATATCAGAATCCGTTAGTTGTGGATATTGTTCTCTCAATTTCAATATCTTACCTTCAAAAAGTTCATTGGCTTCGTAGATATAAAATTGCCATTCTATATTTGTCAATACTGATTGCCTGGTAATATCGGATATAAACTCTTCTTTCCGTTCCGCCTTCGAGAAGTTTGTTTGTAATTTCTTAAACTGCAAGGTATTGTCTATTTTGTTTTCGAGATTGGAATGCAAAATTTTCAATTTTTTATCATTTTCAACTTGTTTTGTTTTTACTTCAAACTCCAATTGCTGCTTTTCAATTATCAATTCTGCTTGTCGCTTTTTATTAATATTGGTAATAAAGAGTAATATCAATAATATAGCTAGCACTAGTATACTCAAAAATGCAATCAAAATAATATTTTTTTGGTTTTTAATTTCCAATTTTGCCTTTTCACCCTCCTTTTTCGATAAATCGTATTGTTTATCAATGCGAACTAATTGTTCTTTAATGTTTTCCTTGTATATTTTTTCTCTAAGATTATAGGCATTTTCGAAAGAATGAAAAGCAGAGTCTTTGTTGTTTTCGTGTAAATAGACATACGATTTTGATAATTCAGAGATTAATACTCTATTTAAATCGTTGTTTTCAATAGATACTAATTTTTGGAAATATTTTGCCGAATCTGGCATACTTAGTTTAGCATACACATAAGTAAGAAGTGAAAATAATTCTTGTTGATTAATGTTTGAGGTTGAATATGATTTAAGTAAAGTGTTTTTTGCTTCGATTATATTATCTGAGATTAGTATTTTGCCTTTAAATGTGAGAATATTATTGTACAAGTCAATGCTTGAGTCTTTTAGTGCTAAATTTTGACAAATATCAGCTTCATTTAATATTACAGGAATTGGCTTTTCTTGTCGATACAAAATCTCAGCTTTAATCCTGTGGCAATAAGCAAGGTATTTTGTGTCTTTTAATAACTCAAACATCTCAATTGCGATATTGATATTCTTTTCGGATTCATTGTTATATTCATCAGCCAAAAATAAATTACTAATTCTATAATTTATTAATCCTTTAATTCTAATACTTTGTTTATCTGAATTTTTCATTGTTGATAGTAAATCATTGCCCTTTTTATAAGCATACATTGCTTTTTTTTCATCATAATTCAGTTCTGCTACACATCCCCATAAATAATAAGCAGTTCCACTATAAAGTTTTAAGTTTGTGTTATCATAATAATCAACTGCCACTTTTATTAAACTATCTGATTTTATATCTAAATACAGTTTAAACTGTGCATGAGTTAAGTTTAAACACCATGCAGCATAATCGGCTTTACTTAGTTTTTCTGGGTTTTTTATCGAATTAAGTAGTTTATTTGCACTATCAGGTAATGTATAAAGCATACTTTCCGCTTTCAGAATTGTAGTATTAGTGGTATAATTATGTTTACATCCTACCAATAGAAGTATCAATATAACTGAAATCAATATATTTTTTACTTGAAATGCCATTTTGTATAAAGAATAAATTGTTGAGATATTGCTAAATTGAAAAGTGTTGATATTAGTGCTTTTGAAAATGTGCATTGCTCAAATTAGCTGTTTTTTTTGACGAATTTGGTGGCTGTAAAGATAATATATTTTTAACAAATCACAAGTGTCAGAAAATCAAAAAGATACAGTTTTGCAAAACACTGCACTGTAAAGATATTTTTTTTGGAAAATAAAAAAAATCAATTTAACTTTGATAGCAAAATTACTAAAAGTTTTCAATACACTTTACTTCACATCAAAAATTCACTTTTATGAAACAATTATTTATTTCAGCATTATTTTTTATGGGTAGTATTATTATTGTTGTTGGCCAAGTAATAATTATTCATCCACCTATAATTCATATTGGAGATCAACAATCTATTTCAAATTTTACTTCATCAATTTTTTCAGCTAAAAAGTCAACTGTTATTTCAAAATCATCAACTGCTTACTATCCGGTTTCTGCTTATCTCGACGATGATGCATTAATAGTAACATTTACTGAATCAGTCGGTCTTGCAAACGTAATGGTTTACGATGCAAATAATCAATTGGTTGATATGGTAACTGTAGATACAAGTATCGATTTTGAAGCTGTATTAGCTACAAACACTTGGGCTTCGGGAAGCTATAAATTGGTTATTACTTATAGCTCAACTACTTTACAAGGTATCTTCGATTTTTGATATAATTTTTAATAATAGCGACGCAGATGAAATAAACTGTGTCGCTTTTTATCTCATTAAAAATAATAATATTATGCAAACTGTACGCTTTCAAAATACAAATACTCCACTTTATGCAAAATTCAATGTAAAAAAGGGAATTATCTCAGCCGCTTATTCCATAGCTTTGTTCGATAAAAACGGTCAAGACATAATTTTTTACCATAAGGGTAAAAATAATTCTCCTATTTCGGAAAGTTTAATAGAGTTACCAACTCCGGTTTCGTCGAATCACGAACGTTTCGTGCGCTGTATAACCGATTTTAAAGGTATGGATACTGCTCAGAATAAAACATACCATATAAGCCTTGAAATCTATCAAGGCAACAGTTTGTTGGGAACAGTTGAACAAGAAGGGGAATTGTCGTATAATCAAAAGTGTTTGATGTTTTTTAGCAAATTGATGGAGGTATAATAATTTTTGTTGAGATTTACATATAATCTGTACTTGTCAACTATCTGATGGTTAATTAGTTTCTAATCTTTTTTTTGTTTACACCCACACTACAACTTATATGGTGTATGTATCAAGTGTGGAAATACCTAAACCTTCACACTCTGTAAACGATATTGAATTTAGGTTCATGACGTTTACAGAGTTTCTTATAATTTAATTTTCAAAAATACGATATTTAAACGTTTTCTGAACCTCCTAACTTTGATTGATGAAGCAACTAACTCTGACAATATTATAATTGTTGGGGTTAGTTGTGATTTTTTGATGCTTATTTGGTTTATAATAAGGTTTTATGGTATAATCATTAAAATAATTATTATTTTTGCATTTCTTTTTCAAATTTACCTCTTGCAACTAATTAATTCACAACTATAATTCTTAGTTTCTTACGCATTTAAAATATCAATATGGAAAAGACTTGTAAAGCCTTCGTTTTTATTATCTTGTTTGCTTCTATGGCATTCGGTTCACTTAAAGCACAATACGCTGTTTTTGCCGGCCATAATAAATCTGTTGCCTTGGGCAGTATAATACAATTAAATGCCTTATCTATCGACGAAGGTGTGTGGGACACAATTCCAGGCATGAATGCATTTAAATTTTGGGATATTTGCTATGCCAACGACACAACCATTTTTGCATTAGAATCGAAAGGTAACTTATTGAAATCTACCGATAGCGGCAAAACATGGACGTCTAAAATTATAAGTAGCACGATACCTATTCGGGAAATTGCATTTTACGATCAGTTGAATGGAGTTGCTTGCGGCAATAATTCTGTCATTTTAAGAACCGAAGATGGTGGCGAAACATGGCAAAAAACTTTTGAGGGTGGAAATTTTAGATTTTCAAAATTAAAATATATTAGTAAAAACACCATTTTAGCGATTGATTTGTTTAACATCGCTCGCTCCTACGATGGTGGAAAGACCTGGACTTTATTCGAAAATTCATTGTCATTTTACTCCATAAACGACATTGCCGAAAGTCCATCGGGAGTTTTGTTGGCAGTGTCGGAAAAACGCAAAATAGCTACTTTAACTAACTATCTGGCTGATTCATTGTCTATTTTAACAGTCAATATGCCGTTAATTTCGGCAGCTTTTGTTCGAGACGAAATGGCTTTTCCTAATATTCAATATTTTACTGTCGATAGCGTTTACGAAGAAATTAAATTGGAAAATGGAAAGGTACAAAAAACAAATGGAGTACAATTATTTTCGATGAGACTAATTTCGATTAAATTTATTTCTGATAATGTTGGATATATTATTGGAAATGAATCGACTAATGGTTATATCTTAAAAACAGAAGACGGAGGCTTTAGTTGGAAAATTGACAAAAAGTTTAAAGATAGATTAATTACTGGTATGGATATTTACAATTCAAAAGTCAGTGTCTGTGGCTCAAATTTTATGGCTACTTACTCGAGCGAAAGCAACGAAAACGATACTTATAGTTGGTCGCCAAGTAGTGGTTTATCCAATTCGCAACTAAAAAATCCGATTGCAACGATGAATCAACCAACCGAATTTACCGTTACACGGACGCATGGGTCAATTGTTTCAACTTCAAAAGTGTATATTGATATAGAACCTCTTAAAATACTGAGTGTTGGCAATAATGCTATTGGCTGCACTGGTTCAGTGCCACTCGAGCATGTACGGACAAATTATAATGGAGCTTTGCCTTTAAGTTATAAATGGTCGCCATCTACGGGTTTAAACTTCGACAATATTCCAAATCCTATTTTTACTGATAATCAGGTTGTGGCTTATAATGGTGATGTTACAACCTACACTTTAACTGTAACAGTTCCGAATGGTGAATCGGTTTCGAAAGAAGTTTCGATAGCTCGTAATCCGCTGAAAATCAATATTGGACCAGCTTTAAACTTTATCTGTGGTGTTTCAACACTTGGTAATCGTTTAGGTCCGGTTTATTCGAATTATACTGGCACGCAAGCATTGAATTATAGATGGTATTCTGTAGGAAGTCCAGCTCTTGCAAATGAACCTAATCCGACTATTCCTGTTCCAACAAAAGAAATAACTTATACTTTAGAGCTTTCGACCGCTGAAGGATGTTTTCAAAAAACGACAACAAAAGTAACCGTTACGCAGCCTTCGGTCTATGCTGGTTTGGATAAAACAATCAATTGTGGAAATTCAGTTTTGTTAGATCAGCCATCAACCAATATTTCGAATTCGGGCACGCTTACTTATAAATGGACGCCTGCAACAGGATTAAGTTCCGATACCATTGCTCAACCAATAGCTTCGCCAAAAGTTACAACAACTTACACATTAACGATTACTTCGTCGGCAGGCTGTTCGGCAACCGATGCTGTAATTGTTACTGTAAATCCACTTACCGTAAATGCTGGTGCTGATAAGCTGACAGCATGCTCTACGCCTGTGCAACTAGGGCCTGTAAGTTCGAATTATTCAGGGACGGGAGTTGTAAAATACAAATGGACGCCAGCCGAAGGATTAAGCAACGATACCATAGCAAACCCAACAGCTACAATTAATTCGACCACAGAGTATACACTGACAATTACAAACGAAAATGGCTGCACGGCAAGCGATATAGTAAAAATAAATATTTCAGCCATCGATAAACCAAAAATTGATTTTGTAAGTGTATCGTCGGCAACCAAAAATGTAATTAACTGGACAAGAATCACGAATCAAAATGTTAGTGCTTATCGAATTTATCGCGAAACAAATGTGGTAGACACTTACATTAAAATCGGTGATTTAACCGATAATTCTGCTAACTTTTTTGTTGATACACTGTCATCGCCCAATGTGCAATCGAATAGTTACAAATTGGCTGTTGTTGATGTGTGTGGAAATGAATCGCCACTTAGCAACCAGCACAAAACAATGCATTTATCTATAAATCAGGGTATAAATGGAACTTGGAATCTGATTTGGGAGCAATACCTGGGTTTTACAGTTTCCACTTATAATATTTACAGAGGAACAACTCAAACTGACATACGTCAGATTGGCTCTTTATCGGGTAATAACAGTCAATTTACCGATTTTACAGCACCATCGGGTTTTGTATATTATCAAATCGAAGCAGTAAGTAGTTCTCCGGCTGGAATTCCTGCATACGGAAAATCACTTGTTTCACGCAGTGAGAAGGGTAGCAGTATTACTTCGCGTTCCAATTTAGCCACAAATAAAAGTGACGTGGATGGAATATTTCAATTAAAAGATCTGTCTTCGGCATTGTCGGTTTATCCAAATCCGGCATCGGATAAATTCAATTTAGTTTTAAATTTTCCATTAACTCAAAAAACAATTGTGAAGATATTCGATGTGGCTGGAACACAAATTAAATCCGAGCTTATTCTATCTAACAATCAGACTATCAACACTGATATTTTCCCCAGTGGCATTTATTTGATTGTTGTTGAATCGGATGCTTTTGTTGCAAAACAAAAATTGGTAGTAACTAAAAATTATCAAAAACTTTAATTTTTCCGCCACATTCAAACTCTATGAAAAAACTGCAATTTATTTGCCTGTTATTATTCGTATTCAGTACAATTCAGGCTAAAGATTCAACCCAACTTAAATTTCGTTTTGCCAAAGAAGCTTCCAGATTTTTAGCTGTTGAAAAAGGACATACTAAGGCACCAAAAGCAAGAAGTAGTTTTACCTCTGTCGAAAAAATAATTCACGTAACTTCCGCCGGAAGTTTAGCTGCTCTATTATCGGATTCGGAAAAAAACAGCATCACCAACCTTACTATTACTGGTAATATTGATGCACGTGATTTTATAACCTTACGCGATAGTATGCCCGTTTTGACTGCAATTGACATGGGTGCATCCAACATTGTGTATTATTTTGGAAGTGTAGAAAAATATGGTTATCAAACTGAATATTTAGCCAATCAAATACCCGAAAGTGCATTCAGCGTTATGGGCGAAGAACCTGGAGACTATTTATCTATCCTTACTTCGGTCATACTACCATCTTCGACAAAATCCATTGGTGAAATGGCATTTTCTTTTTGTAATGCTATGACTTCCATTTCTATTTCGTCGAAAATTACAAAAATTGGAATGTTTGCTTTTGTTGGTTGTGGTGCAAAAATTAATGTAGACAACGCAAATCTAATTTATTCAAGTATCGATGGAGTACTTTTCGACAAACTAAAAAACACCTTGATACAATGCCCACAATCTGCTATTGGTCATTTTGTAATACCTACAAGTGTGAAAACACTAGAATCGTATAGCTTTTGTTTTAGCGATAATTTGGAATCAGTTAGTATTCCTTCATCAGTTAAATCGATAGGCGATTATGCTTTTACAGCTTGCAGTGCAGCTATTTATGTTGACGCAAACAATTCCAATTATTCGAGCCATGAAAGTCTGCTGTTCAATAAATTACAGACTAAACTTATACAATGTGGCACTTCCAAAATAGGGAATTATCTCATACCATCAACCGTTGATACTATTGGTGATAATGCATTTTATAATTGCAAATTGCTAACCGCTGTTTCGCTTCCTGCCTCCATTGCTGCTATCAGCGATTTGGCTTTTTATAATTGCACCGGATTAACTTCGATTACTGTAAACGGTTTGCCAGTGCGGATAAGTTCAAATAATGGCGTTTTCGATAATGTCGATAAAAATAACTGTGTTTTAAATGTGCCGTTCGGAACAAAACAACTTTATCAATATGCCGAAGGTTGGAATGATTTTACTAATATTGTTGAGAATGAAACTGGTTTTGCGCTTGCAACTAACAAAAGCTTACTTTCCTACTTGGCTGGTAGTAAAGCCAAAATTGCAATAGCTTCGAATAAAGCATGGACAGTAAGTTCGAATCAAAGTTGGCTACAGGCAAGTCCTGCAAATGGACTCGGCAACGATACAATTGTTCTTGTGGCTGATGCAAACTTAGTAACCGATAACCGCAATGCCATTGTTACCGTATCGGCCGAAGGGGTTCAATCTCAAACTATTACAGTTACTCAGGCAGGTTTTCCCAAAGCAGTAACTGTTGTGGCAGGAGGTTTGGCTACAAGTTTATCGGCATCGGAACTCAATTCTATCATTAATCTGAAGATTACCGGAACTATTGATGCGCGCGATTTTAAAACTATGCGTGATAATATGCCAGCATTGAGTTTTTTGGATATTAGCGAAGCTACAATTGCAGCATATATTGGAACATTAGGTACGACTGCCTGGATTACCAACTATGCAGCAAACAAAGTACCTGATTATGCATTTAATTTGGGCATGAGTTCACAACAATTTACGCTAACAGATGTAAAATTACCTACTTCGATTAATGCCATTGGCGAATACGCATTTTATTCGTGCGAAGCCTTAACCGAAATTGAAATCCCGAACTCGGTTACATTTATTGGGCGAGGAGGATTTGGCTCATGTAATAATTTAGCAAAAATAACATTGCCAAACAATCTTACTTCAATTGAAAATGAGGTATTTATGGGTTCTGCAATTACGGAAATTACACTACCTAACACTGTAATTTCAATTGGAGATAATGGTTTTGCCTATTGTAAAAATCTAAAAACCGTAGTTATTCCAAATTCAGCACAAACGCTTTATACAAATTCATTCCAGAGTTGTGAATCATTGCAAAACTTAACGATAGGTAATTCGGTAAAAAATATTCGAAATTCAGCCTTCATGGATTGTAAAAGTTTAAAAAGTGTAATAATACCTAATTCGGTTACAAATATCGACGGATCTGCTTTTGGGGATTGTACCAGTTTAGAATCGGTTACACTATCTGATTCGTTGACAGCAATCAACTATGGCTGTTTTCAAGGTTGTGTAAAATTGAACAATATTATTATTCCCCAATCCATAACAAGAATTGATTACAATGCCTTCTCGGGGTGTAAAAGTCTCACTGACATTCAAATTCCAGAAGCGGTAACAATTATCAGTGGTTCCGCATTTAGTTACTGTAGTGGTTTAAAATCAATTTTTGTTACCAATGAAATACCGATAGACTTATCTTCATCTTATGGTGTTTTTGAGGGAGTGAACAAGCAAGAATGTATACTAAATATACCTTTTGATACTAAATCGGCTTATTCTACTGCTATTCAATGGAAAGATTTTGTGAATATTGTTGAAAACAGCCACGGTTTAAGTCTGAGTGCAAATGTTGTAAAGCTATCGGTAAACGAAGGAAGCAAAGCAGCCATAGCAGTTAAATCCAACAACGACTGGACAGTTAGCAATTTGCAAGCTTGGCTAAGTGTAAGTCCGCTAAACGGGAATGGAAACGACACAATACGATTCACGGCGCAAGAAAACCTACTTACTGTACAACGAACAGCAATAGTTACGGTTACATCGGGCAATATATCGAAAAAAATAACCGTAACACAAGCTGCCTCACCCAAACTGATAGCCATTACCGAAGGTAAATTAGCCACAGCACTAACAACTGAAGAGTTAAAAACAATTACCAACCTTACTATTACAGGTAAAATGGATGCGCGCGATTATAAAACCCTACGCGATAGTATGCCAAAATTAGAGGTGCTGGATATTAGCAATACTGAAATAGTTGCATACACCGGAAGCGAGGGTACTTATGGTAATTATTATTACACTTACCCTGCCAACGAAATACCACAATATGCTTTTTATAAATCGAATACTTATTCACCAACAAAAACATTATATTCGGTAATTTTACCAAATACCGCTAAATCAATTGGATATTCGGCATTTCAATTATGTGCCGGACTTAATGAAATCACCGTTCCCAACGCTGTAACTTCCATTGGAAGTTATGCTTTTAGTCAATGTTCGGGACTTAAAACTATTTCACTGTCAAGCAAACTTACAAAAATAAGTTACCATGCCTTTGACGGTTGTACTGGAATTACCGATTTGGTTTTACCCGATTCATTAGTAACTGTGGAAAATGATGCGTTTGTAAATTGTACTAATCTCAAAAACGTAACATTCGGGGCATCATTAAAATCAGTAGGTTATAATATGTTCCAAAATTGTACTTCATTGTCAAACGTAGTGTTTTCAAACGCATTAAAAGCTATTGGTAGCGGAGCTTTTAGCAAAACCGGGTTTACAGTGTTAACGCTTCCGGAAACTATTACCATGCTTGATAGTTATGCGTTTTCAAGTTGTTCTAAATTAGAGGAAATAAATCTACCATATTCATTAACCAGCATCGAATCTTATGCATTTGGAAGTTGTATAAAATTAAAAAAGGTTTTATTTGGCAATTCGTTAATCAATATTGGTTCTGGTGCATTTGCCAATTGTACAAGCCTTACAAACATTGATATTCCAGAGTCGGTAAATGTGATTGAATCCTCTGCATTTAATGGATGTACTGAATTACTTTCAATAACAGTAAACGCTTTAATTCCGGTAGATTTATCAAACAAATCATCCGTTTTTTTAGGTGTCGACAAAACTTTATGCTCTTTAAATGTTCCTTTTCAATCGAAAAAGTTGTATGCAGTTGCCAATCAATGGAAAGATTTTACGAATATTATCGAAAACCCAAACCAGTTAGAATTATCCATAAGAGCGGCTCGCATTTCATATAAAGCTGGCAGTAGTGCCGATTTCACGCTGACTTCGAATACCAACTGGACAGCCACATCGAACCAATCGTGGCTTACTATAAGTTCCGAATCGGGTAATGGAAGTGCAACACTTACACTTACTGCCACCGAAAATACTAATCTTACAACTCGCGAAGCCATTGTTAAAGTGTTGGTAGCTGGAGTGCCCGAAAAAACAATTAAAGCAATAGAAATTACAGCTGGAACATTGTCCACAAGTCTCACATCTACAGAGCTTAATTTGGTTTCGAACTTAATATTAACCGGAACTATTGATGCACGCGACTTTAAAACCATGCGCGACAATATGCCAATGCTTGCCGATGTAGACTTGAGTGCTACAACAATTTTAGCTTATTCGGGCACAGGAGGAACATCGGGATATTATACCTACAGCTATCCGGCTGCCACTATCCCGACTTATGCCTTATCGTATAATGGTACCGGAAAACAAAGTCTGGTGTCGATTAGCTTGCCAGCCTCAACTGTAACAATTGCACAAAATGCTTTTCAGAAGTGTTCGGGATTAATCAGTATAACACTATCTAAAAAGTTGACTGCGATTAGCGATTATGCTTTTCAATATTGTACAGGTTTGACAAAAATTTCATTGCCAAATTCATTGCTTACTTTAGGCAGTAACTCTTTTTCGGAATGCAGTTCACTTTCGATGATAAATTTAGGCGATTCGC
>JAIFKX010000006.1 GCA_020049335.1 Paludibacter sp.
CAATTTGAGCAGCGCTTTCGCTATCTACTTTTCGCCAACTTCCAATGGTTGTTTTTATGCCGCTAATGCCAAGTTTTAGCTTTATTTGGTCGATATGACTCATGCAAACTTGTTCGAATGCAAAACCTGTCCACGCTCGGTGCGATGCGCTATCGATGGTATTTGTCCAAAATTTCGTATCGTTGATTTTTGTTGGTAAAATAAAACGATAATAAAACATGGAATAATAGTCACATAGCTGATAAAAACTATCACGTCGTTTTTTGTATAAAGGCACATACCGACGGATAAAACCGCTGCTGACTAATTCGTCGAGAATTTTAGTTGACCAACCGCTGTTTGGTAAGCCTGCCAAGGTTAATAGTTCGTCGCGTGAAAATCCGCTATTTTTCCGACTCAGGGTTTCGATAATTCGAATGTGGTTTTCGGCATTTCGGAAAAGCGAAGCATACAAATTATCGAATTCGTTACGTAGCATTCCATTTTCGGAAAAAAACAATTTATCAATGTTTTGCGCCAAGCTTAAACCCTGCTGCATAAGGCTCAAATAATAAGGCACGCCGCCCACAATCATGTAACATTCAATTAATTGATGCCTTGTCCAGCGAATATTCTTTTTTTGCAAATACAGCTCACACTCGCTCAGTGTAAATGGCTCTAATTTAATTTTTTGCGTTACTCGGTTGTGTAATCCACCTTTGTTATTTATCAGTTTGTTGTTAATCCACGAAGTGGACGAACCGCAAACGATTAGCAAAATGTCGGTACGAGCTGATGCCCAGCTATTCCAAAAATGCTCTAAAGCACTTATAAAATCAGACTTTGGAGTATCCATCCAGGGCATTTCATCTAAAAAAACGACCTTCTTCTTTCTTCTACTCTTTTTAAGCACTTCAATCAGTTGCTGAAAGGCATCGAACCAAGAGGAAGGCTGGTCAAAGGCTTTTTTTGAGTGATTTTTTAGGCTTGTATGAAAGTTTTTAAGCTGTTTGAGGGTTGTGGAGTTGGCTAAACCTGTTAGTTGAAAGTCGAAACTATTATTAAAATGCTCGCGTATCATAAACGTCTTCCCAATTCTTCGACGCCCATAAACCACCGTAAAGTCAGAATTATCTGCTAATAAAAGGGAATCTATGAAATCTCTTTCTCGCTTTCTTCCAATAAGTTGAGCCATTTTTTATGTGTTTATAATACGCTGCAAATATAGTATTTATTTTAGATATAGCGTATTATAATAAAAATATTTATCGTAATCAGTATAATAATATCATATTTAATACGCTATAAGTATCTATTTTAATTTAGATATAGCGTATTATGTGTTTAGTTAAATTAGTTTATAATATTGATTTACAGTATTTTATTTGATTATTATCTGATGTTTAGATTTGTAAATATTCGCACATTATTCCCCTTTAGGGGTTAGGGGTATATTTTCTTCAATTCCGCCCCACGAAAATAATGCAACAATATTTCGTTGTAAAGATAACCCTTTTCGCCCATAACGGCGGCACCAATCTGACAAAGCCCTACGCCATGTCCCCAACCTGCACCGGTAAGCATGAATTTTTGCGGAATACCATCCTTAATTTCAAATTTATCAACTACAAAAGCCGAGCTATACAAGTGCGAATTCGATAGCCATTTGCGAATTTCTAGTTCTTTGCCTACTGTTATAGTTTGTTTCGTGCCAACAATTTTTAATTCAATTAATCGTGCTGATTCTCCTCGTTTTACAGGAATTAAATCGAGAATTTCGCCAAAATCAATTCCTGAGCGACGCGCCAATAATTCCGAAATTTCGGCTTGTGTGTATTCCACTTTCCAACGGTAAAAATCGGTTGTTTCTTGGTCGTAATTATTAAGTACTTGCGCCAATACTTTTTTGTCGGTTGTGTTGCAAAATGCTTCCGGCGATTGGCGAATCCATTTTTGAGCATTTGATTCTATGGTTAAATCCAACTCAAAACCTTCCGGATCTACGGGATTATCAATTACTTTGGTGAGGTAGGAGTGAGACTCGGGCGCCCAGCAATTTTCGAAGGTTTCGGAAGCGCCTCCGCACGATTTGGAGAAACGAGCATCGCAAATTCCACCTTCAGCCCACAAAACTTCACCGCGTGTTGCTTCAATGGCTTTGCGGACAGCCGCCGTTGATGCGCGCGTAATGCCCTGATAGCGTTGACAATGGTCGTCGGCACATACATCAAAATGTGTGTGAGCATCGCGTTCGTACCATTTTTCGAAGTGCCCCGACAACAGTGCCCCGACAGCAGAAATGTCTGATTTTTTTTCTCTGTTGTCTGTTGTCTGTTGTCTGTTGTCTGATAATATCGGCTTTAACAACCAACTCCTCGAAATGACCGCATGTGCTTTAAGCAATTCATCCGAAGCGGTGGCACTCATTTCGCTCGAAATAACGCTTGTAAGGTAATCTTCGACACCAATGCGGTTGATGGCTGTTAATGTTTGTGTAGGTAGAGACGTGGCATGCCGCGTCTCTACGATAATTTTTAATGCTCCTTTAAATCGTTGATTTTCTTTGCGTTCCCAATGAAAATTTATACCAATTACTACATCAATCAGATCGAAAGATGCCTCGGGTGATAATGGCTCAAAATTCAATTCATCATATAAAATGTCGTTAAATCGAATTTTTTCGCTTTCGAGTTTGGCAACTTGTTGCCCTGAAAATTCGTTTTTGTTTTTGTCGACAAAAACTCCATTAAGTTTAAATTCAATTGTTGGGGCTGATAAAATTCCGACGTGTATGATTGGTTCTAAAAGTTCCATTTAATGGTAAATGATTAATGGTAAATGATTAATAAGAGACTTGCTCCAAAATGCTCACTACATCTTCTTTTGTAATTCGCTCAAAATGAGCCTCAATTGGCGTTATGAAAATGCCACACATTTCGACAGTTGCCGGACTTACCAACAATTGTTTATCGCCTTCGGCTGTGTATTGCCAAGGACGAAATGCTTTGCGTGGAAGCACAAAAACGTACCATTTATTGTTTTCAAAAAGGCAAACGATATTCATTAAAGGTTCAACCTCACCCCCATCCCCTCTCCTTGAGGAGAGGGGGGTAAGAAACGCATACAACTTCTCAAACGCATCTTTTGCACTCTCTACATCGTTCGATTCGATGCAATAAACAGTTCGCATGTAGTTTTTCATTTGAAATAACTGCATTTTTTCAGTTGTTACCAATAAATCGGTATGCGTTGCTTTCAATCGTTTATAATCGTTTACCAACGGCAGAAAATCTTTTGTTCCGGCCTGAAAATGCGCATGGTCGGGAGCCGATGCTCCGCATTTTGGTCCATTGTAAAATAGCAAGTAATCGTCCATAGCTTTTGCAAGCTCCAGCATATCGGCAAAATACGGCAATATTTGCTGGTCGACATGTTCTTTGCGCGGAATGGTGAAATGTTCGGGGAAAATGGGAAAAGGATTCACCAAAATTTCATAATCGCCAAAATCTATGGCTTTTTGCTCTGTCGGACGATTTGCACCACACAAAAAACACTTTCGCTCGGCAATGGTTTTTGCATCCACCTTTGCACCCGACGACACAATGCGGGCCGGATTAAACTGCACTTTCACTTCGAAATCGCCAAACGAAAATGATTTTGTTTGAACGGTTTTGAGACCGGCGAAATTGGTGCGAGCTAATTCCCAATCTTCAATTTGGGAGTTGAGGAGTGCTTTTATTTCGGAATTTAATTTCATTTCATTTTTTTCTTTTTATCTGCCCCAAGCCCCTAAAGGGGCATAGCCGTCAAGCTAATTTTGCATATTTCCGCCCCAAGCCCCTAAAGGGGTGTTGATTAGTTTCGTCTCTGAAAAAAAACCAATCTGATATTGTAATTATCAATACTAATTTCTGTTCCCCTTTAGGGGTTAGGGGCAGAAAATATTATTCAAATAAGAAATTCCTTAATTTTTGAAATAACATTTTCAATATCGTTTATTATTTCCATATTTGTAAATCGAATGACTTTCAAACCATATTTTTCAATTTCTACTGTTCTTCCAGTATCATATTCTTTCCGCGAGAAATGAATTTCCCCATCAATTTCAATTACTAGTCCATATTTATGACAATAAAAATCAACAATAAAAATATCAATTGGATGTTGTGATTTGAATCTGCAACCTAATTGATTCTTATTTATGTGCTCCCAAAGTATTTTTTCTGCATTAGTTAAATTCAATCTCAATTGTTCTGCTTTTTGGAAAATATCTCTTTTAGCGCCAAAAAACATATCGGGTTGAATAGATCTTTGCATATTGTGTTATTTTGATTTTTCTTTCTGCCCCAAGCCCGTCAGCTGACGGAGATATTTGTTGGAGTATTTGTTGTTGTTAATACCGCCCCAAGCCCCTAAAGGGGATGTAAGTTAGTATTGATTATTACAAGTTAATAATATCAATTTATTATAATCTATACTAATCTCTGTTCCCCTTTAGGGGCTTGGGGCGGAAATTAGATAAAAGTGCTAATCTCTGTTCCCCTTTAGGGGCTAGGGGTTTACTTCTTTCTCGCTTTCAACTCTATCGTCCGAATCTTATCCTTATACAAATTATGTCCGTTCATTTTTACCACATCGAGCGAAGCGTCTGAGTTTTCGTCCCAGCGGCGGCACATATACACAGAGTCGTAAATGCGGCCAATTTGATACTCTCGGCTAATGCGGAGTCCGAGTGCATAATCTTCGCCATAGCTGGTATTTGGAACTTTTATTTCGCGCAATACAGGAGTATAAAACGCACGAGGAGCACCTAAACCATTTATGCGCAAAGCGTTGTTTCGTCCGTTTTCGGGTGTCCATTCTTTGTGGTCGATTAACCCAGGCGGAATGGTTTCCATGGCAAAATTCGTCATGGTATACGAACCGATAACCATGGCGCAGTTTTGTTCGTAAAATGCGTCTACAATTTTCTGCAGCGTATTTTCGTCCTGATAAATATCGTCGCTATCAAGCTGTATGGCAAATTTTCCACAAAGCTCTGAATCAACACCTGCATTCCAGCAACCACCAATACCCAAATCGTTTCGTTCGGGAATAATATGAATTAATCGTGAGTCTGTTTTAGCTATTTCAGCAATAATTTCAGTAGTGCCATCGGTCGAAAAATTATCAACTACAATAAGGTTAAACGCAAATTTTGCTTTTTGCGAAAGTACTGAACGAATGGCATCGTCGATGGTTTTTACACGGTTACGAACAGGAATAATAACCGAAGCTTCAACCGGAAAATTGCTCTCGTTGAACTCAATTTTTGTGAACTCAGGTTTGAGGTAAGCGTCAATTTTTTTGAGATGTGCTGTACAAGCTTGCTCCATTTCAATCTGTACTGCACGGTTTTTTGGGTCAACATAATCGAATTGTTTTTCGCCACTTTTACGGGTGTCGAACTCAATTTCGGAATACAAATATTCGTTGATATGTACCAATTCCGCTTTGCGCGATACTTTTAAACGAAGGTCGTAAAGTCCTGCAAACTGAAATTCGTCTTTCATTTTATGAGCAGCTTTTCGCAAACTTTTCGCATTGTAAAACAGTACCGAACCGAAATTAAAATCATCGCGTAGCGAACCTTCCTGATAGTCGATTACGGGATAAGCAGAACGAACACCATCCGCAACCTGATAATAATCGGAATAAACCATGCCAGCCTCGGTATCGGCTGCAATTTTGCTTAGGCGTTCCAACGCGTACTGACCCATTTCGAGCGAAGTATCTTTGGTATAAATAAGCGAGTAAGCAGTGTCCGATTTTTCGGCAATTTTGCTAATGGTAGCCGTACTTTGCAACGAATCGATGTGAATAATTTCGCAACCTTCCATTGGTGTTGGAATATCGTTTTTCGAAAGCAAATAAACAGTATTTACTAAGGGTGATACAAGCAAATTTTTCAGTGTGCTTTCTGAATTTTCAGTATTGCTGTACGCTATAAAACAATTAATTAACTTCATATTTTTTATTTTCGACTAAATATTAATGGATTTTTACTTTAAAAGAAGTCAAAAGTAATCATTTTTTTATTTTTAAAAAAGCAGAAGTTCACTTTGTTACAATATATGTTTTGGTTAGGTCGGTGTTTTTTGTTTATTTTGTAAAAATAATAATTCTTAAACACCATGATATTACTAGCAGATAGTGGTTCTACAAAAACACATTGGGTAGTTTTAAACTCCGATAAAATTGAAAATGAAGTATTTACCGATGGTATAAATCCATTTTACCAAACGGAATCCGAAATTGAAGAATTAATTCAGACACAACTTATAAATAAATTAAATGATGCTGTGGTAAGCTCTATATTCTTTTATGGAGCCGGTTGTTCGTTCGACGAAAAAAAAATGATGGTTCGAAATGCATTGGCAATTCATTTTGGAGAAATAAATATCGAAATTGAGAGCGATTTGTTAGGTGCTGCTCGCGGACTTTTTCAGCACGAACAAGGAATTGCCTGTATTTTAGGAACTGGTTCAAACTCTTGTTACTACAATGGAATTGAGATAATTAGTAATGTATCGCCTTTAGGATTTATACTTGGCGACGAAGGTAGTGGAGCAGTTTTGTCCAAAATTTTTATGGCCGATTGCCTCAAAAATCAAGTTTCGGAAGAAATTAAAACAGTTTTTTTTGAAAAACACCAACTTACAACTGCCGTAGTACTCGAAAACGTGTATAAAAAACCGTTTCCAAATCGGTATTTAGCACAATTTACTCCTTTTTTATCCGAAAATATTAATCACCCCGAAGTTAGAAGTATTGTATATAACAGTTTTGTAGCTTTTTTCGAACGAAATGTACAACAATATTTTTACCAAAAACTTATTACATCATTTGTTGGCTCTGTTGCGTTTCATCTTCGCCCGATACTTGCAGAAGCGGCATTGCATTGTGGTATTACAATTGGGAAGATTGAAAAGAGCCCTATGACTGGATTGATGGAATTTCATAAATAATATTATTTTTATCTATGGCACAACCACCAATTAACCCTACACAGTCCCGCTTACTTTCGCTGGATATTTTGAGAGGAATTACCATTGCCGGAATGATTTTGGTAAATAACCCCGGAAGTTGGAATTTTGTGTATGTACCTCTCGGTCATGCGCAATGGAACGGGCTCACACCAACCGATTTAGTGTTCCCGTTTTTTATGTTTATCATGGGCGTTTCCATGTTTTTGTCGTACAATAAATTCGACTTTAAGTTTTCGTCGCGCACTTTTATAAAATTACTTCGCAGGTCGGTTTTACTATTCTTAATTGGTATTTTATTAGGTTGGCTTTCACTTTCGATGCGGCAATTTAACGCCCTACGTGGCGAAGATGTTGAATTGGGTCAACGTCTCTGGCAATCGGCAATGAATCTCGAAAATCTTCGAATTTTGGGCGTTTTGCAACGGTTAGCTTTGGTTTCATTTATTGGTACGTGCTTAATATTGCTTATTCGCCCTAAATTTATCCCATGGCTTTCAGCATTTTTGTTGTTCGGATATTGGCTGCTAATTGACGTTACCAACAGCTATGAGTTGAGCGAGCAAAGTATTGTAGCTGTGGTGGATAGAGCTGTTTTGGGCGTGACACATATATACAGCGAAACGCTGCCCAATGGAACAAAGATCCCTTTCGACCCCGAAGGTTTGCTAAGTACAATTCCGAGTATAGCACATGTTTTAATCGGTTTTTGGGCAGGTAAACTTATTTCCGATTCGAAGGAAAATGCGCAAAAAATTCAATCGCTGTTTATTATGGGTACTATCCTGCTGTTTAGTGGTTTTTTGTTGGATTATGGTTTTGGTATTAATAAAAAAATATGGAGTTCGAGTTTTGTGCTTGTTACAACCGGATTAGCTTCACTTTTGCTTGGGTTATTGGTTTGGATAATCGACATAAAAGGGCATAAAAAATGGAGTGTGTTTTTCGAATCATTTGGCGTAAACCCCATGTTTGTCTATGTTTTCGGTGCTTTACTTTCAATTCTTACCGGTAATGTTGGATTCGAATTGCAAGGCGAATGGATTTCGATTAAAAGCTATTTGTTTAAAAATATTTTACAACCTACCTTGGGCGATTATCCGGCATCGCTTGTTTTTGCATTGCTCTTTGTAACTATTTGCTGGTTGTTGGGAAATATTCTTTACAAGAAAAGGATTTATATTAAATTGTAAAATTGCTAAATAAATACTTGGAAACGTACCTTTTTTTTATGATTAATCCGTTTCTGATATTCAATAAGTAAAATGTTATTTATTTCTAAATTAGCCAACAAAATTTTTGTTTCTCAATTGTAGAGATGGGTGCGCCTCGTCTCTTTACCTACCTATTTAGTATGGGCATTTAATTTGAAAATATGGGTTTTGATGGTAAAATTGAGTCCGTAAAGTAAGCTAGCGCGGGGCGTTGTGTGTTAGTAAAGTAAATTTTTAGGTCAAAAAATACAATTGCTGTTTAAAATTAGCGTATTTGCATTAACTTTGCACAAAATTACCAACGCGTATGTGGGAAAAAATCAGAAAAACAGTATCTGTAATTTTACAGTATTTAAAGTCAACTTTGCCTATTTGGTGGGCGAAATTTATCAATTGGCGCATAAGTAGATACCAACGTTACAAACAGCTTGTTTGGTACAAAAAAATGGCTAATTTGTTTGTTACAGGTTTTGTGCTATTTATGATTTTTTTGTTCCTTATTGATATCAACTTCCTTTGGCTGTTTGGTAAATCGCCAAGCCTACGCAGCATTAGTCATCCCGACCAAAGTGCTTCTTCCGAAATTATTTCGGCCGACGGCAAAGTAATTGGTAAATATTTTACCGAGAACCGCATGCCCGTCGAATTCAACGAAATTTCGCCTATTCTGATAAAAACATTGGTGGCTACCGAAGATGAGCGTTTCTACGAGCATTTTGGTGTCGATTTTCAGGGCGTATTTGCGGCTATGAAAGATATGACGCAAGGCAATGCGCGTGGAGCAAGTACCATTACGCAGCAGCTTGTAAAGAATATGTACAAAACGCGTAATCAGTATTCGAAAGGTTTTTTCGGTCTTATACCAGGGGTAAAGCTGCTGATAATGAAGGCTAAAGAATGGATTACGGCAGTTAAAATTGAACTTTTTTATACCAAAGAAGAAATCTTAACCATGTATTTCAATACGGTCGATTTTGGAAGTAACTCCTACGGAATTCGTACTGCTGCCAAAACGTATTTTAAAGTAAAGCCCGCAGACCTCAACTACGAGCAATCGGCTACGCTTGTTGGTTTGCTCAAAGCTACTACCACCTACAACCCCAAAAGCAACCCCAAACGTTCGAAAGAGCGCCGCAACGTGGTACTTCAAAATTTGGTGTCGCACAAAGTTATTACCCAAGAAATGTGCGATTCGCTCAAAGAAATTCCTATTAAATTGAATTACAGTGTAGAGCAATCGTACGATGGAGAAGCTTTGCATTTTAGGGCTTATTTGGCAAAATACCTCGAAACTTGGGAGAAGGATAATGGGTACGATATATATTCGGATGGACTAAAAATTTATGTTACCATCGATTCGCGTTTGCAAAAATATGCCGAAGAGGCAGTGGATAAGCAAATGCGCAATGTGCAACGCCGCTTCAACGACCATTGGGGTAGCGAAAATCCGTGGCGCGATGAGAATAAAGAAGAGATAAAAGATTTTGTTGAAAATATTGCTAAAAAAACAAAGGCCTATTTGTTGTTGAAACAAAAATTTGATGGCGATAAAGATTCCATTGATAAATACCTCAATCTGCCGCACCGTACCAAAGTATTCGATTATAGAGTGGGCGAAAAAGATACTACTTTCAGCGTGATGGATTCCATTCGATACATGAGCCGGTTTATGCACTGTAGTTTTATGGCTATGGAACCAGCTAATGGTGAAGTGAAAGCGTGGGTGGGCGATATTAATTTTAAATTTTGGCAATACGATAAAGTGGGACAATCAAAGCGTCAGCCGGGGTCTACCTTTAAGCTTTTTGTATACACCACCGCCATGCTAAAGGGACATGCACCCTGCGATAAAATTGTAGACAAGCATGTAACTTGGAATTACACAGAAAATGGGCAACCCAAATCGTGGACGCCTCGCAATGCCAATGGTGCTTATTTAGGTTATAGCATGACTTTGAAACATGCCATGGCACGATCTATCAATACGGTGGCGGTGCAGTTGGCTCAAGAAGTTGGTATTCCCGAAATTATAAAAACAGCGCATTTAATGGGTATTAAAACGCCATTAGACGACAAACCTTCCACCTGTTTGGGTTCATCGGATGTGTCCTTGCTCGAGTTAGTTAATTCATTTGGTACGGTTATCAATGAAGGTATGCATCACGAGCCAATTATTGTAACACGCATTGAGGATAAAAATGGAAAAGTAATTTACGAAGCCGACCGAACACAAAATCGTGCGATACCTTACGAAGAATCGTGGCTAATGACCGAAATGCTTAAAGGCGGTATGACAGAGCCTGGAGGCACAACACAGGCGCTTTGGGAATGGGATTTGTTTAATTACAACACCGATTTTGGTGGTAAAACAGGTACTTCGTCCAACTATTCGGATGCTTGGTTTGTAGGGGTAACAAAAAATTTGATAGGTGGAGCTTGGGTTGGTGGAGAGCACCGAAGTGTGCATTTCCGCACTGGGCAATTAGGCGAAGGTAGTAAAACGGCATTGCCAGTATTTGGACTGTTTATGGAAAAAGTGTTGAAAGACGAAAACTTTAAACAGTATCGTGGTAAGTTTCCTTCAAAACCGAAAGAACCTATAACGCGTTCTTACAATTGCCATACATACATTCCACGCGATACAACGAAACGCGATTCGTCGACTTTAGAAATTGAATTGCCCGACGAAATTCCATTGGAAGAGTCGACGGCTATTCCAGAATCTGCTGCCGAATAAAAAAAAATTGTAAGTGTGTACGCTTTTTAGTAAATTTGCCGAGGAAATAAAATTACGAATTAGGAATTACGAGATTGTTGATGTGAAATATTGCTTATAGCAATTATATTAAAACTTCGTGAAACTTAGAGGAATACTTTGTGATACTTCGTGTTATAGCCCTTTTTACTATTACACGATATTAAGTTTATAATACGTATAAAATAAATAATAATGACGATTGATTTTCAAAAATCCAATGGCTTAGTGCCAGCAATTATACAAGATGTATATAGCTCTAAAGTATTAATGCTGGGCTATATGAACGAAGAGGCTTTTGCCAAAACAAAAGAAATAGGGAAAGTAACTTTTTACAGTCGCTCCAAGAATCGACTTTGGACAAAAGGGGAGGAAAGTGGTAACTTTTTAATAGTGAAAGATATTGAAAAAGATATCATGCTCGATTGCGATAGCGATACGCTTTTGATTAAGGTAGAACCTGTTGGCACCGTTTGTCACACTGGCAGCGATACTTGTTGGAATGAAAAAAACGAAGGTGATTTTGCATTCCTACATTTCTTACAACAGTTTATTCAAAAACGTTTTGTTGAAATGCCAGAAGGTTCATATACCACTTCGTTGTTCAACAAAGGCATAAACCGCATGGCACAAAAAGTGGGCGAAGAGGCGGTCGAAACAGTTATTGAAGCCACCAATGGCACAGAAGAAGGATTCCTATACGAAGCTTCCGATTTGATGTATCATCTCATTGTGTTGCTTACTTCGAAAGGTTATTCGCTCAATGACCTAGGAAGAGAGTTGAAAAAACGACATAAATAGGCAATTCAGGTTATTTATTGTTATTTGTGCTTCGCACGTTATTATTATGGATATTTATCGTAGTTGATTCTTGTTGTCTGTCGTCTAATTTTTAAAAATATAATGGAAAAAACATTGCTTATTAAATATAAAAATGTTGATGTATATCAACAGGATTATCATGTGCTGAAAAATGTAAATTTGGATGTACATTCTGGCGAATTTATTTACCTGCTTGGTAAAGTGGGTAGTGGAAAAAGCTCCTTGCTTAAATCGTTTTATTGCGATGTGTTAATAGAAAATGGCATTGCATCCGTGTTAGATTACGATTTACATGCTATTAAGTTAAGCGAAATACCTTTTTTGCGTCGTAAAATAGGCATTGTATTTCAGGATTTTCAACTGCTTACCGATCGTTCGGTACGAGCAAATCTTGATTTTGTGCTCAAAGCTACTGGTTGGGAAGATAAAGCTACTATCGAGGAGCAGATTGAGAATGTACTGGCACAAGTGGGCATGACGGGAGCAATCAACAAAATGCCACACCAACTATCGGGTGGCGAGCAGCAGCGTATTGTTATTGCACGCGCACTGCTTAATTCGCCCCAAATAATACTTGCCGATGAGCCTACCGGACACCTCGACCCCGAAACGGGTAACGAGTTACTCGATTTGCTCTATAACATTTCCAAATCCGGAACAACCGTTATTATGGCTACACATAATCTCAATTGGTTGCTTACATTCCCTGGCAGAATTTTGCGTTTCGACGATAACGAAATTCGCGAAATAGCTGATTTAGAAAGTATTGATACGGTAAAAGTAAAAGTAATTGCCGAAAATGATACGATAATTGAAGAAACAATTGTTGTTGACGACGACGAATTGAACGCATGAAAAAGCTACTCTGTCCGCAATGTAAAATAGGACGCTTTCAGGTAAAAAACGATATGGGCGAAGCGGTAGTTGTGATTGTAACCGACGAACACCAAATTCTCCCGCTCCACGAAGGTACTTCATTAGATGGCTTCGATTTAACAGTGCTCTACTGTTTGGGCTGCTCGTGGAAAGGTTCCGACAAAAGATTAACAAAAAGATAAAATTTGTCTTTATCCGAATGGCAAATTGTAAATAGTAAATTGAAAAATAGTAAATAATTTAATGGCAAAAGAATTGACTTCGCGAAGCGAAAACTACTCACAATGGTATAATGATTTGGTGTTGAAAGCTGATTTAGCCGAAAACTCGGCAGTTCGTGGTTGTATGGTTATTAAACCTTATGGCTATGCAATATGGGAAAAAATACAAGCTGAACTCGATCGTATGTTCAAAGAAACAGGGCACGTAAATGCCTACTTCCCACTATTTATTCCCAAATCTTTTTTAAGCAAAGAGGCAGCACACGTCGAAGGGTTTGCCAAAGAATGTGCTGTTGTAACACACTACCGACTTAAAAATAGCCCCGACGGAAAAGGTGTTATTGTCGACCCCGAAGCTAAATTGGAAGAAGAACTTATTGTGCGTCCTACCTCCGAAACCATTATTTGGAGCACTTACAAAAACTGGATTCAATCGTACCGCGATTTACCTTTGCTAATTAATCAGTGGGCAAATGTGGTTCGTTGGGAAATGCGTACGCGTCTGTTTCTTCGTACTGCCGAATTTCTTTGGCAAGAAGGACACACCGCCCATGCTACCGAAGGCGAAGCTATGGCCGAGGCCAAACAAATGCTGGAAGTGTACGCTACCTTTGCCGAAAATTTTATGGCAATGCCCGTGCTCAAAGGTGTGAAATCAGCTAACGAACGTTTTGCTGGAGCGCTCGAAACCTTCTGTATTGAGGCTCTAATGCAGGATGGAAAAGCTTTACAAGCAGGTACTTCACACTTTTTAGGACAGAATTTTGCTAAAGCATTTGATGTTACTTTTGTTGATAAAAACAATAAAATTGACTATGTGTGGGCTACTTCGTGGGGCGTTTCTACTCGTTTGATGGGAGCGCTCATTATGTCGCATTCCGACGATAATGGCTTGGTGTTGCCGCCCAAATTAGCTCCTTTTCAGGTAGTTATAGTGCCAATTTACAAAAACGACGAGCAATTGGCAGCTATTTCCGAAAAAGTAAATGAACTCATTCCCAAACTCCGTAAATTAGGTATTTCGGTAAAATTCGACAACAACGATAACAAGAAACCAGGATGGAAATTTGCCGAGTACGAACTCAAAGGCGTACCAGTAAGGTTGGCAATGGGCGCTCGTGATTTAGAAAACGGCACGGTGGAAGTAGCCCGTCGCGATACCTTAACCAAAGAAACAGTCGAATTAGAAGGAATCGAAAATTACATTGAAAAATTGCTCGATGCCATTCAAGAAAATATTTACAAAAAAGCATTCGACTATCGCACTTCGGTAACCCGAAATGTAGATTCGTACGACGAATTTAAGGTGGAAATTGAAAAAGGCGGTTTTTTACTCTGCCACTGGGACGGTACAGCCGAAACGGAAGAGCGCGTAAAAGACGAAACCAAAGCCACCATTCGTTGTATTCCATTGGAAGCCAGCGAAGAAGGTGTTTGTATTTTTACCGGAAAACCATCCAAGCAACGTGTTGTTTTTGCAAGAGCGTATTAATCCTGCACCGTCTTTACATAAAAAAACCGAATCATTTAACTAAATGATTCGGTTTTTTTATCACAATTTACATGTCGATATAAAAAAAAGAAAAACCGCATTGCCTTGTTGAGAAAACTCCTATTAAATAGGATTTAAGAGGAACATTTTCTTTGTAATCTGCCGTCCACAATTGAATACCCGAAGGCGCAGCCCGCCATTGAAAATATACCTTGCTCGTTAATTTTTTAGTGTTGAGTTTTCCAATCTCTGAACAATGCGGTCGTTTTTCTTACTGCAAATATAAGGCATTATTTGAAATGTTGTTCTCTTTTTATCAAAAAAAAGAGTTAAATTTTTAAAGTAATAGATTTGTTGTTGTAAACATTTGATTATAAGTGCAATAATTTATTTTAACTTTTTCATTATCGTTGTGTAATCTATAATGGAGTTGAAATGTAATGAATTATTTTATTATAACTCATATAAAGCATAGATATAACTCATATAAAACTCATATAAAGTACAGTTTAATAATAGAGTTATATCATAGTTATATATATCTTTATACTTTATTTATATGATACTCTATAAGTAACAGGCGCAATGAAAGGCGTATCGTTGTACACCGTGCGTGGAAGTGAGAAGATAATCCTGACCGATTCCGACACTTTATTATTGGCAATTGGCGTAGAATTTGGCACCGTTGGTGTTGATGATGAAGGCGAAGTTGAGAAATGGGTTGGGTGTGGAAAAGTGATGGGTGTGGGGTAGGATGAAGCCTTTTCAAGCGGTTGGGAAACCGCTTATTCCTTGAATACTAGGGGAAAAGCGACATCATTGTCGCTTGAAAGATAAATGTGATAAGGAATTTTTTGCAGGAAAAATTAATTTGAAAGAATCATCAAATTTATTAACTGATAAAGGGAGAATGTAAATAGTTTTTTGTAGTTTTGTGGCATAAGATTCTTTCAATAGCATACTATGTTTTTTTTCGAATATGTTTATAAGCAAATTAGTAATCAAACAACAGGATATGAGCATATTGTATATCCTGCTTAATTGTTTATGTGCCTCATATTGTTAGTTGTTTCAATTATATTTTTAGTGTCTTTAATTTCAATAAACAATAAAAACAAGAAGAAATTAAATCTGACTTGCAATTGGCATCAGCATGGATTAAAAAAATATTCCAATCAATACTATTTTGAGAGTATTGAAACATTTTAAAAGCTAAATTACTATCGTCTGATGATTTTAAAAATATTATAATTGCAAACAAAAATACGATGAATAAAAATATCTTTGAGTTACACAATGACATTCTGAGTGATTATAAAGCATATATTAACAGCTTTATAAATGTTGCTGATAAACGGATTCTTGATACTGTAAAAGCTGATTTTGAAGCTGGAAATCTTTATCCAGAGCCTTTAGTTCAATTCAATCCGTCTTTTGAATCAGGGGGTAAAGTTGAGGATTTGGTGAATGATGCTGTATTAGCGAAAGATTTTAATAATATTTTTTATGATGAGAGTGGTGATTCATGGGCTATTTATAAACACCAAACCGAAGCAATTGTAAAAGGAAATGAAGGTAAGGGTTTTATAGTTACTTCAGGAACTGGTTCTGGTAAAAGCTTA
>JAIFKX010000195.1 GCA_020049335.1 Paludibacter sp.
ATGGCTTATCTTCGAGCAAGCAGCTACAAAATAAGACCATGACAAAAGCTATAAAAAGTGATTTTTTCATGGGAAGCTTGGGGTAAAAGAAAAGGAATATAGTTATCTTTTCACAATTTTATGTATTTCTTGTCGTCCGTTTGCTGTTTCAATTTGCAAATAATACATTCCATTTTTAATCAAACTAATATCAATCTCATTATCTTTGCTCAAACGATAATGATTAATACGTCCTAGATTATCAAATAATCTTATACTAAGTAATTGCTCAGTTGTATTAATTTTCAAAACATTATTTACTGGATTTGGATAAATGCTAATTTCACTCTTAAAATGTCTATCAATAGCAGTTCCTGAGCAATTTACCTCTTCTACAGCATATTTGTTGCTACCAATTGCTTGCCAGCAAATCGAACTATTTGTTGATAAATCAATGGTTTGTTCGGTGGCAGTTGCACCGCTTGCGTTATTAAACACGACACCAACATTAAAACTAGTATGATTACTAAAGGTATATGAGTAAAATCCATCTGCATCTTTTTGAATTGCTTTTCCTGGCCAAGCGCCAGCAAGCGCTGTAGCAGTACCTTCCCAAACATAAATTTTGCAAGCAGTCCAAGAAGTTGGAGATTTAAATCGCACTGTTATAGAACTAGCTTTTGGCAATGCAGTGTAGGTATTCATTACAATTGTCGATTTCTCGTTATTAAAAAAAGAAGCTACTTTAAAGGTTGTTGACCCTTCGGGTAATGTAATTTCACCAGTATATAATGTGGAATTTATTGTTGGTTCACTTCCATTAATAGAATATCGTATGCTGTACCCTTGTGGAGCAGAAATGGTTAGTTTTTGACCTAATTGGTAAGTGCCTGATGCGAGACCCATGGTAGGAGGAACTACAATTTGCACTTTCGACCAAACAGCATAATCAGTTCCTGAAGCGGACAATATCCAACCCGTACCTTCGGGCGACCAACTACCCAGACCAACTTTTACAGCTACAGATGCCGCTGCATCTTCGTAACGTTTCTTGATATAAGCTGCGTAAACACCCGAAGTAGTAGCTACCTGAATCGAACTCCATGCATCGATACCGTTGGCTTTACGAACAGCCATAATAGGGTCAATCTTTTCTTTATAGCTCAAATATGTGCGAGTTACATCGTCTTTTTTATAAGTTCCGCCATAATAATGTGGAATAAAAACACAGGGAATGCCCGGATGTGTAAGAATGTAAGCATATCCTTTCATTATGTTATCACCCTGTGGTGCGCTTGAATGAACAAATGTATCGTGATTATCAACAAAAGTGACAGCATAGTCGGAATACCCAAATACACCAACTAATCCTGCCATGGTTGTGCCCGAACCAAATTTGGAGTAGTTTCCACTAAACCCTTCTATCATCGAATAGTATTGTGAAAAGTCTAAAGTTGTCGATTTTTTACTAGTACCATCTATCCAATCTTTAAGTTTGGTCGAGTTTCCATCCCAATACTCGCCAACCGAAAAATAGGGAGTGCTTGCAGTGTTGTATTCGCCTACATAACTGGCACTAAAACCTTTCGTCATATCCCAACGCCAACCCTCGAAGCCTTGTTCTTTTAGTTTGGTAAGATATGTTTTTATACCGTTGCGCGTTTCAATATTAGTATGGTCAAGATCGCGACCCCCATTAAAATCTTCACCGGTATCGGCTGCTCCACAAGGTTTTGGTCCACGAGAGAGAACCCACCCTGTGTTAGCCTCGTCTCCAGATGTAATGGTTGCACAAGTCCAGTCGGGATTTATAAAGGTTGTCCAGTCGTTTGTTCCACTTCTATGATTTGCCACTACATCGGCAATTGGATGCATCCCATTCGCTTTTAATGCTGCTGTGGCAGCCCTTAAATCAACTTCGCTGCCATGACCCGAATTGGAGGAGGCATCCAAATCATGTCAAAGCCAACTGATTTCCACTCACTTGCTTTGGCTAAAATGAATTTATACAAATTTCCAGCAGCCTTTACTTTCGGCTGTTCTGCTTCATCCCAGCCAAAAGATTGTAACATAATATCATCTTTAGGATCGTTAGCAACTGCAAATTGTCCTAAAATTAAAAATGCTATTAAAACGATTGTAATTTTTTTCATACGTATTTTATTTTTTAATTGTAATTATTTTCTATCAACAAAAATTTTGATATCTCCTCCAGTAACATCAATATTCATATCAGTGTTTGATACATCTATACTTTCGCCAGTAAATAAATCGTACCAAGTACCCGTTTTCTGAAAATTGGCTTTTATTGAAAGTGTTCCCGTTGGGTAAAAGTTTCCAAGCATTACCATATTCAGGTCGTTGTGAGTAACTGAAATGCGTTTACCATTGTTCCAATCGGAGGAGCCAATATTTTTAGTATATGTTCCTGACATAAATGCGTTTGGATAATTCTTTTTCAAGTTGATAATTGTTGCACTTTTATCGGCAGCATTTTTGCGATGCGCTAAACTTAGCCAGCCAAAAGCCGAAGGTTTTGCATTGGTTCTACCACCAAAATCGTTGATAGAATAATCGTAGCCCATTTCTCCAAATTGCCAAATCATTTTTGGTCCCTGGGTAAGCACATTAAAAGCAATAATTAGGGGCACACGATTGATGCGGGCAATAGAGTCGGATTTTATGATGCCATTTCCATACAATTTTGCTTTGTTGAAGTTTCGTTCCTCGTCATGACTTTCGGCAAATCCCACCCAGCGGTTTGGCGTGTAAAACATACCTGAAAAGTCGGCATAACCTCCCGAATCATTCCAACCCATTGCTGCTTGCGAGTAAGAGAAATTTACATTTCGCCACAGATACATTCCTTTGTTAGCGAGTTCAGTTTCTTCGGTGTTGGAGCAAAAATGCTCTAAAATAAATAGCACATCGGGTTTTGTTTCTTTTGCAGCATTGTAATAATCAGTCAGGATATCAATGCGTGATTGATCGTAATTACTCGCTGTGGATTCTGTACTTTGGTTTTGAGTAAACCCTTTCGTCAAGTCCATCCGATAGCCGTCAATTTTAAATTCGGTAATCCAATATTTCAACACTTGTTTGAAATAGTTGCGTGTGCCGGTGTACGAATGGTTAAAATCTTCGAAAACACTGTAAGGATGCGGCGCAGTTTCGTTCATCCATGGATTATTGGGCAAAGGTCGGTTTTTTGAACCATCCCAATACATTTTCACAAACGGACAATTGCCAGTAGCCTGATTAAAAACCATATCCAAGATAACTGCCATGCCTCTTTTGTGACATTCGTCAATAAATTGCTTGTACATTTCCGGCGTTCCATACGCTTTGTCGGGTGCAAAATAGTGGGTAGGATTATAACCCCAGCTATTGTTGCCATCAAATTCCTGAATAGGCATTAGCTCAATTGCGGTAACTCCTAAGTTTTTCAAATAATCTAATCGTTGTAACGCAGCATTTATGTTTCCTTCTTGTGTAAAATCGCGAAGCAATAATTCATAAATAACCATATTTTCTTTTGGCGGCATAACAAAGTTGGTTACTTGCCAGTTGTAGGTATCTTGTTGAATTTTAAATACCGAAACTTGTCCAATAGCACTTTTTGGGTAGGCCATGTTTTGGTTGTATGTGCTCGACGAAATATATTTATCGTTATTGGGGTCGAGTATTTTTTTGGAATATGGGTCGGTCAAACGAACTGTTTCGCCCGCTTGTGTGCCTACATAGTACTGAAAACCATACTCTTTTGTTGCATCTAAATTGCTAATTGTTATCCACCAACAGCCCGCATTGTCGTCGCGAATCATCTGCGATTTATCTGTATTGCTTAATGTCCAATTATTAAAATCGCCAATAACGTGGGCAAAATCCTTGTGAGAACCGTTTTTATCTTTATCGGCAAGCACCAAAGTTACAGTTGTATTATTGATAATATTGATACCTTCCCTTACACCTGTCGGCAAAGTACCAGTTTTTATTGAAGCTGGCTTAAATCCTACATATTTGCTGTCGGTAACAGTTATGAATGTATCTTCATTTACACCCTTTTTAGAGCCATCGGCATTACGTATAACAACACCAATTTTATTAACAGCTGTTTCGCCCGAACTAAACCACTCACGAATCGTAGGCGAAAGTTTCAATTTCCACACATTGTCCCCATCGGCAGTCATTTTGCATTTCTCAATATTTTCGGACCAACTGGCAGGAACAAAATACCATGTTCCATCAGTAACAACACCGATGTGTACATACACATCGCCTTTGTATCCATAAAGTGCTGAAGTGGTTGATGCTTTAAAAACAATTGTAACTTCCTTATCGGCATCAGGAGCTTCAGGTACAAAATTTAATCCATCAACTATTGGTGCTGGTGGAACAATAGTTTCTTCTTTGCAGGAAGTGAAAACAAAAAACAATACGAGAATATACAGTAGATTTTTAATCTGATTCATAAAGTGATATTTTATTTTTGAGCAAAGATTTTACTATTGATTTTTATAAAAAATACTTTTGTTATAACGATATAATTTATTTCGACGAAATAAAATGCAATTCTAAAAAAGTAAAGCGTAACCTAGATGATTACGCTTTACCAATAAATATAAACAATATTATTGAATGCTACCAGCGCCAGTTGAGAAATTAAGTACCGCTTTTTGTCCAGCTGTTACTGGAACTGTAGCTTGATCACCACCTTTACCGCGATATTCAATTTTAGCACTAATGACGTTGAATTCCATTTGCCACCAATCAGCTGCTGGAGAATCTAATTGAGATAGTGGACAAGTTGCATACATACGAATATTTTTTGCAGCAGCTGCAGCAGGTGAAGTGATTGTTTTTGCCACATTGTCGACTGTAAACAAGTTTGCAGCAATACCTTTAGTCCATGTTGCATCTGGTGCTGCATCCCCAATTAAGTAGACTGTAGGTGCAGTTACTGAAATCTTTTCAGCTTTCAAATCAACGTATACCATATAATATCCTGTTGTAGCCATTTTAATGTCACTACCACCTTTAGCATAAACTCCATCGGTTGCTGTTCCATTTACACCAAAATCGCCTAACCATGCTTTGCCGGGAGCAAATTTGAATCCTTTATCAGCAGTAACATATACAATTGCCCAAAATGCATGCGGATGTGTATGCACTGGATTCATTGTAACAATACCCGCACTAGCCCAATCCCATGTATCACCACCAAAATCCGCACCATTAATATACAAGGTTTCAGGATATTCAACAACTACAACATCACCAGTTTTAACCATTGAGAATTCCATACCTTTATCTTTCGACCATTTAGCTTTTACAGTATATTTCCCATTATCAGCTTTCAAGAATGGTATATTTCCACCACCTGCAACTAAGGCAGCCATTGTTCCACCAAAGTTAGTATTTACTTTAATAACAGGTTCGGCAACAATTGTTTGTTTCCAGGCTCCGGAATGACGGAATTTGAAATCACCTGCCAAAAGAGTCAAATCTTTCACTTCGTATACAATAGAATCTTTGTTGAAAGCACCTACCATCGCCAAATCGTTGTCCGACCATCCAAGTGGAGTAGCTCCTCCAATAATTGCCCATTTCGAAACTGGCATGATTACAACAGTAGTACTTTGTTTGTCAACTACAACGTGATACAAGCCGCTTGTTGTAACTTTGAAAGTACCACCAGTGCCATATTGGCCTTTTTGAATAGAAGCACCCATTTCATCACCACCTGCAACTTGTTCTACAGTAGAAAAGCCAGTACCTGGACCATAAACAGTTTTAGTTGCGCCTGCAACCTCTGTAATAGTGAAAGTTTTGTTCGCTTCTAAGGCAATATACATCTCGTTTAAACCTACACGTGCACTGTTGTTATCACTTTCAACAGTTGTTGCTTTCATTTGTCCGGCTTTTGTTACAGTGGCATAAGCACTTGCTTCGCCAGAAATATAGAAACCATCTAATACGATTTCTTCTTCTACTACTGGATCATCTGTTTTACAAGAAGTAAAAGTAAATGAACTCACAGCTACCAAAGTAGCAAAAAACATAAATTTTAAAAAATT
>JAIFKX010000307.1 GCA_020049335.1 Paludibacter sp.
ATGGCAAAATGCTCAAGATATTGCCAATTATCCGCATCGTGCATCCGATAGGGTTGGCGACTTCAGAATTGTTGACACCAATTCAGATGGAAAAATTGAATCAAATGATAAAGTCGCAATTGGGAACCCTAATCCAAAATTCACGTTTGGTTGGAATAATAATTTTTCATTTAAAAATTTTGAATTGTCGTTCTTTTTCTCAGGAGCTTATGGTCATGATGTACTAAACTTCAATAAGCACAAATTAATGGTCGATAATCCAAGGCTGCAAGAATTGGTTAATTATTGGACACCTCAAAATCAAAGTAATAATTATACTAGTCCTGGAAATACGAATGTTGCTAAAGTAATTGATAAATACGTGGAGGATGCTAGTTTTATCCGTCTGAAAAATGCTACTTTAAAATATAATTTCTCGAAGAAATTGCTAAGAAAAATCGGTATAAATAGCTTAAGTATTTACACTACAGGCACAAATTTATTTTTACTGACTAAGTATTCCGGCACAAATCCCGAAGCGAATCAGTCAGGAAATTCGAACACAAAACTTGGTGTTGATTATAGCACCTATCCTACAAGTAAATCTATTGTTGGTGGTTTAACTCTCAATTTCTAATTATTTTAAACTCGTTTTATCAACATGAAAAAATTAAAATATCATTTTATAATAGTTGTTACAGCTTGCATTAGCTTTTCGTGTAGCGACCTGTTAGTAGAGCAACCAAAATCGGATGCTGCCCCCGAATTAATTTTCAACTCGAAAAATGGGATAAGCGCTGCCTTACGCAATTGCTATACCATTTTTACCGAAACTGGTTATAAAACTGCAAATGGCGTAGCTGGATATGGAATAACTCCGGCAGCAGGTCGTGCCTGTTTTTTACTTACCGAGGTTCCGGCCGATGATTGTTGGATTAAAAACACAAACAATAATCCACGGGTTACCTTGGATACGTACGAATTCGACAACGACAACGAGAATATTGCGTCCTTATATTTCAGTTACTTTATTGGTATAAAAGATTGCAATGTGTTACTAAAATACCTGAAAACTTCGACGGTGGACGATAAGGCATTTATAGAACAAACCACAGCCGAAGCCAGAGCAATTCGTGCATTTTGCTATTTTTCGTACGTTCGTTTATTTGGCGACGGCCCAATTTTAACAGAAGATATTGAATTTACGGAGCTTGATAATTTGAAACGCAAACCAGCAAAAGACATTTACAAGCTAATAGTAGCCGACTTAAATTTTGCAGCGTCGAAACTACCTTTGCGAAACACAAAAGAAGGTGCAGGACGTTTCTCGTCGGCAGCTGCCAAAGCGCTATTGAGCGAAGTTTATCTAACCATGGCCGGACGTGTGTACAACGACGTAAAATCAAACTTCGACAATATGACACAGAAGGATATGTACAAAAAATCGGCCGATTATGCCGATAGCGTTTTGGTAAATACATCGGTGTATTCGCTTTATGCCCACTACAAAGAACTTTTTACAGTGAAGGGAAACAATTCAAAAGAATCCATACTCGAAGCTGTTTCGGCAAACAACTTATACCCTGCCGAAGCACTACCGGATGTTGTAAATGGTTACGACTATGGCAAAGACCCCGATACTGGAATTCAGCCTTTTAAAGGTATGTTTTTCAGGGTCGATGCTGCTACTTCGAACAATGTTTATCTGTTGAAAACACTTGGTAGATACACCATTTCGCCCAATTTAATCAATGCTTTCGAAACATTTCCGAGCGATAAACGAATGCAAACATACATATATTCGTTCAACAATGGCTTTGGAAACTCGAGCCTCAAAACCTATTCGACCATAAAATATGCCGATTCTACGGTTTTTGCACGAGGTTTGGTAGATGCAGCCGAATCAAGGGCTCATTTTAAAATAATACGACTTGCACATGTAATGCTAATGTATGCCGAGGCAATGAACGAGTACAACAACGGACCCGATACTAAAGCGATTGCATACATGGAGGCTATTCGCCAACGTGCTGGCATTACAACTTCGGCTATCCCTACCGAATACGACAATTTTAGAAACGAAGTTTGGGAAGAGCGTCGCAAAGAGCTTTATTTCGAAGGTTATCGTTGGTTCGATTTGGTACGCACAAACCGGCTAAAATCACAGGTAGAAAATGCTAAAGCCGGAGTAAATTATTCCAGCACACCGTTGGTGCAAGAAAAACATTATCTATTTCCCATTCCGGCAGTTGCGTTTCGTATCAATCCAACGCTTGGTGTTAATAATCCCAATTGGTAATTTTAAAGATTTATCATTATGAAAAAGATTCTTTATTCACTTTTGTTTTGTGTGCTTGCGCTATCGTCGTGCAACGAGGGTATTTTAGACACATCAGCATATTCGAGCAGAGCACAATTAGCTGCGCTTAATTTCAAAACAATTAAATCAACCATTGACGAAACAAGCACAACTGCTATCGAAATTCCATTGTCGTTGTACAATTACAAACCCGACAGTTATGGCACTGTTAAAGTAAAAATTACATCCACAAGCATCTATGGTACCGATTATACCACCATGCCCGAAGCCGTTGACAATATAATTACGTTAAATATTGCCAAAGGAGACTCGGTTGCCTCATTCACAGTATTGCCTGTAAACGACTTACAAAGTATTACGAACAAAACACTTGCTTTTGCGCTTACCGACGGACAAGAAAATGTAGTTGTAGGGGGTATTCCAAATCACGAACTTACAATTATAAATAAAAATATTTCCATAGCAGGTCTTATTATTTTGCCAACACCATCAACCGAACAGGATTTCGGCATTATAAATAATGGAGTGCGCAGTGCAGCCAAAAAAATCACATTCACGGCTCAGGGGCTTACCGAAAATGTTATTGTAAAAACATCGAGCGGATATCTGGTTTCGACCTCCGAAAGTGGAAATTATGGGGGTAGTATCGAAGTGCAGAAATCGGTTTTGGATAACAATGCGAGCATGGATGTGTGGGTTGTTTTTGCTCCCATGTCAGGCTTAGATGGCTCAAAATCAGGAACTCTTACGCTGTTCACAAAAGGAACAACTGGAATAATAGTACCGCTAAAAGGCGAAGAAGCCGGAAATGTAGGGCCATACACCTATTATTTAAGTAAAAATGATGACGGATTTTTCAATACGAGTCCTTCAAAAATGATTGTGGGTAATAAGGCAGCTATGTCGCTGAATTATCAGCCAATTTTACTGTCCAACAATCTAACCTATGGCGATATATACTACCGTTTCAATTTATCCAGCTTTGCAAAACCAATGGATAAAGTTGGACTTATTGAACTCCGAATAAAAAGCCAGCATACGGCTACAATAGATTATACAATGTACCAAATAGCAGCCGACTGGAAGGAAACTCCCACCGTTAATCCGTCGATTAAATTTGGCGAATTTATTCAAAGTGGTAGTGTTGCATTTACTGCCAACGAATTTGTTTCAATCGATATTACAAATTATGTAAAAGCTCAATTTGCTGCCAATAAACCCATTTTGAATTTTGTACTTCACCGTACCGATTCTCGTGAATACATTAATATCTATGGTGCAAATTCAAATCCCGATAAAGAACCAAAATGGGGACGTATAATTATAAACGACAAATAATAACAATTCAATAATCATTCACAAATCATTCACTAAAAATTAAATTATTTATGAAAACAACTACAAGTAAATCAGTATTTATTCTGTGTGCATTGTTTTGCACAGTTAGTTTTTCGATAGCAGAAAAATTAAATTCAACTGTCATTTTCAACGAAAATTGTAGTGGAAATGGCTCACAACAAAGTCCCAATACACAACAAAAATCAGTTGGGTCGTTTACAAATTGGAGTGCAATAGGGTTAAATGGTGTAACTATCACTTCATACTCTACTACAAGTGCCGATGTTCGTACGAATACAATTCTAACTTCTACAGGTACACTTGTTGATAACAACCACATTTATATGCCAGCCAAAGACGTATTGTTTGCGATAAAAAACATCAACACAAGTAGCTATTCTGATGTGAAATTTACATTTGATATGGCTGGAGGCTCTGCATCAACTTCAGTAACTCAAAATTTCAATGAAATTGAAATTTACTACAAAGTAAGTGGTAGCACCGATTCGGTTCGTTTAAATATTAATTCGAAATTATTACTAAGCACCGAAAAAAACTGGTTACTAAATGCCGGCGAGTATGCCATTCCGTCAACAAACAATCTGACTTTAGTATTTAAAAACACCTTTGCATTAGCCAAAATATTTCGTATTGACAATATAGTTATATCAGGTACGCCTATTACAAGTACATTTAATGTGCAATCGAGCAATTTAGAAAATTCGGTTTTCTCTAATTCAGGCTTTGTAAAAATTATAAACAAAAAAAACACTAAAGTTTCAATTTACACAGTTTCGGGCAGTTTGTTGAAAAGTACTATAATTAATTCAGATGATTTTAATATCAATTTACCGCAGGGAATCTATGTAGTGGATATCGATACACAAAAAGCTAAAGTGATTGTAAAATAACAAACAAAATAAAAATTATAAGAAAATGACGCACATGAAAGGACTATTATTTATGCTATCGCTCTCATTACTGGTTAGTATTTCAGTTTTTGCGGGCAAACAACAATCGTCAGATGAAGATAGAGTAGCGAAAATGAATGCGAGATTAGAAAACTTAAAAACTAATTTATCGCTTAATGAAGAGCAATTCAAAGCTATAAAATTGATATTTGTAGACGAAGATCAAAGTTTAGATGTCGTAAGAAAAACGGTGGTTGGTGATCGCGAGTTGAAGAAAAAGCAATTTGAGCTAATTAAAACTGAAACAGAGCAAAAGTTAATCAAAGAGCTTAGCCCTGAGCAATTAGTTAAGTACAATGCTATCAAGGAGACCAATAAGCAGGAGAAAGTGAACAAAGCTCCAAATACTGAAACGCAGCAAAAGAGCGAAAAGAAAAACAAATAAAAATAAAAGGAGGGATTGACTGAGTTTTACTCGTCAATCCCTCCTTTGTTTTTGATATTCATTCGATGAATGTCCTAATTAGCTTATTTCGTAACTTTTATCACAAAACCACCTCCACTTACCATTTTTACAGCCAAGGGTTTTGAAGTTTCCAGCGTTGCAGACTCGAGTGTGTAATCTGTGCCAATTCTATCCGAATTGATACCATCTCGCAATGCAACAATTGGATAATTGCCTTTGCCCAAGAAGGATAAGTCTATATTTCCAACATATTCCTTTGAGCCCGTTATACCCGCTATATACCATGTCGTGTTTTTTCTACGTGCAATGATTACATACTCTCCAAATTTGGCATCAAGCACCTTGGTTTCGTCCCATGTTGTGGGAATGTCGGCAATAAATCGGGTAATTTCAGGTTCTCGATTGTACGCCGATGGAGCATCGCAAAGCATTTTCAATGGTTCGTGATAAATTACATACAATGCCATTTCGTTGCTCCTTGTACCGTGCACATTGGGCAAGGTATAGCGCAAAAAACTACCTCCCTGAAGGTTTCGCATGCCGCCGGGTGTATAATCCATGGGGCCAACTGTTCCCCTTATAAACGGCAATATTACCTTGTGATTTACATTTACTTTATCGGCATGTAACTTATTCCATTCATTTCCTAAAACAGCTTCGTAGTTAATTATATTCGGATACGTGCGCGATAGTCCGGTTGGTTTTGTACAGCCATGAAATACAATCAGCATTTTTCGATTGGCGGTTGCGCGTGCAAGGTCTTCGTACATTTTAATGCCAGTTTGGTCTTCGCGCCCGAAAAAGTCAGCTTTTATACCCGAAATACCAAGCGATGCCAGTAAATCGATAGCCTTTTCGGCTTGTTTGTGTAGCGTGTGACCAGGCGACCAAACGAATATTTTTACATTTTTTGATTTTCCATATTCTACAATCTTTTTGATGTCAATATCCGGATTTATTAGCGTTAAATCATATTTGTCTGTCCACATCCAATCTATCAAAATATATTCGATATTGTATTTAGCTGCAAAATCAATCTGATATAAGTAGGTGTTTGTGTTTACACCTCCTCTGAAATTCTTCCCTTCTACAGCATAATCGTGCCACCATTCCCAGGCTACTTTGCCCGGTTTTATCCATTCGGTATCTTTCAGAACCGTAGGTTTCGATAGTTGATATACCATATCGCAGTCCACAAACCTGCGGTCGTCGTCCGACACAATCATAACACGCCACGGAAACTCTCTGGAGCCACTTGTAGAAGCTATATAGTCGGCTTCTTTATGAGCTATCTCTGCATAATTCGAAAATCCACCTGTTTTAGTTGTTAAAGCGTATTTTTCAAATCTTCCATTCAAAAAGTTTTCGTAGTCGTTGCCTCTGTCTAAAAACAAACTAGGATAGTCGTACAACCCGGCTTCGGTTATCATCACCTTTACCTTAGGCGAAGTTTGAACTACAATGGGGAGAAAAATCTTACTATTGGCATTGTTGAAATTGGTTAACTCCGAAACATCTAATTTTGTTCTTTTGTAATTCGATTCGTAGCTCCTGGTATCGGCCATCCATGCCGAAACACCAAATTGGAATCGATACGAAACCTCTTCATTCATTACAAAAATTTGTTTTTTGTTCAACGAAGTTACAAAACGATACGCCACACCATAATTGTAAGCCCGGAATTCCAATTTAAAATCACCCGCAAAACTCAGCGTAAGCTCGTTGTAATGGTCGTCAATTGCATTGCGCACTCCCCAAACGGTATTTATCGTCTGCCTTATTTGCCGAGCAGCTGAGTCGATGATAACTGGCGTTACACCGAATACTTTGTCGGAAAGAGTTAATGAAATGGGTGAGAAGTCAAGTACCCGTTCGTTTCCATAATAAACAGCATAATACACTTTATCTTTCGTTGTAATCTCTATTTTTATTTTTTCATCGGGCGACGTTAATACTGTTGCCCGACTTAGGCTTGTTGAAAATAAAACAATCAACAAAAGAAATACGATTCTATTCATGATGCTATTAATAATTATTGTAATTTAGTTGCAAGCTCCTTCAATTTTGAATACAAAAGCCAAATTATTGTTCTTTTGCCCACGACAAACATGAGGTATTGCAATTCGCACGACATCTTTATGCTTCGAAAAATTGATTTTGGTGTCTGAACCTAACAACGTGATTTTTTCTGCTTTTTTTATAGATTTTACGGTCACTTCACTCGTTTCTGAATTGGTGATAAAAACATACAAGTCCTTTCCTTTCTGTGTGTAAAAAACACCCTTGTTTTCTTCTTGTAGGTGTTTATTTTCCCAGCTTTTTGTATCAAAAATTGCTTCTCCATTTGTTTGCAACCAATTTCCTACACCCAACAGAATTTGCTCCATTATTACGGGTATTCTTCCATCAGCTGTTGGTCCCACATTCAATAATAAATTGCCACCTGCTGATACCTTCTCAATCAGTAATTTTATTAATTCTTCTGTACGTTGATAATCATGTAGCTTCTCATTTTTGTTGTATCCAAACGAACCACCAATGCCACGGCACTCTTCCCAAATTCTTTTACTCGATATTCCAATTGAATTATTGTCGTGTTTTAGGTCGTATTCTGTTGTAAAAAAGCTACCGTGCTTTCCTCTCGTGTCCTTACCCCAGCGGTCATTTACTACAACTGTGCTTTTTACTTTTGTGTCGTTATACAACCAAATCAAAAACTCTTTACTTTTCCAAGTATCACTTGAGTGTTCCCATTCACCATCAACCCAAATAATATCGGGCGAATAACGTGTCACTAGATCTTTAAGCTGTGGTAACATTTTTTCATCCACATATTTAGTTACATTGCTTTTGTAAACAGGGTTAAACCATTCGTACAAGGAATAATAAAATCCCATTTTCAATCCCTTATCGCGCACAGCCTGATTTAATTCGCCACAAATATCGCGTTGAGGCCCAATGTCTGATGAGTTCCAGTTCCAACTTTCATTGCTGGGCCATAGTGCAAAACCTTCGTGATGCTTTGAGGTTAGCACCACATATCGAGCACCCGACTTTTGAAAGAGGTCTGCCCATTGAGTAGGCTCAAAACTCTCGGCTTTCCATAAGTATGCAAAATTTTGATATTTAAAATTCTCACCCCAGGTTTTAGTGTGATATGTTTTAAACAAATTGCGTACCCTGTTCATTTCCATGTCGCTGTCGTTGCGGGTACCTATTCTGTGCCAATACCACTCAGCATATTTGTCATATATACCAATGTCATTGCCTGTTGGTGCCCATGCAGGAACCGAGTATAAGCCCCAATGTATAAATATACCAAACTTTGCATTTTCGAACCAATCAGGAGTAGCGCGTTTGTCGAGCGAATCCCATGTAGGGGTATAGTTTTGAGCATTTAATCGAATGATTAGTAGCACAAATATAAGACTGAAAATAATTCTTTTTATTTCCATTTATTAGTTTGTCGAAAAAAAAAACGAATCTAGTTGAATTATCTCTTTTTCAATGAATTAACAATTTGTGTTTCAAGGTCTTATTTACCGAAACAATATATGCACCTTTTCTAAAATGGCTTGTGTTTATGGTTGTTGTGCCTGCTACATTTCCTTGCCAAATCACTTTTCCAAGCATATCAATTATTTCAATATGGCTTGTAGTATTTGTACCAGTAGCTATATGTAATAAATCTCTGGCCGGGTTTGGAAAAAGTTTTAGGTTTTCATTTGGTGTAACAATATTGGTATTTGTGTTTAACTGAATGCCCTCTATCGAAATACTCTTACCCGGCATCGATATGCTTGTGTTTGCCAATGTAGAATCTGCAATGTAAGCTTCACCATTTTTCCAATAAGCAAAACCGGTTTCGAGTTGGTAATCGGCTGCGCTAAGGGTCACTTTTGTCCCTTCGGTAAACCAACCTTTCGATACTCCGTTTACTTTCAATTCGTACTGAGCAGGCGTGGTACCACCAATCACCGCAAAAAATCCTGATTGCTCGTTGGGTGTACCAAAGAAGGTGTTTTGCAACGGATTTGTAAGAAAAATTCTGGACTGATTTTCTTTACCTATGGCTGTAAATAATACAGAACCTCCGTAAACGATTGTTTTATCGTGGTTTGCGAATTTTCGAACACCAACATCATATACATTGTCGCGTAATGCTACCCTATCAACCAGCTCGCGGGTTTGTAAGGTGGGATTCATTACATATATAAATGCACCTCCTGTATAGTTCTCATCGGGTAATAAGTCGCGCGACAGCGGTAGTCCTGAAGCCGATGAACCTGTAAAGTAAACCCTACCATCTGTATCGGCCTGCACATTGCCATGTTCGGCTTCGAGCGTATTACCTGCTCCCGAACTGAGGCGGGCTGTAAAGCTCTGACCTTCGATGTAATTACCTGTACTAAGATTCATGCGACCAACAAATGTGTGAAACTCGGTTCCTACATTGGTGAGTACATGGTAATTGTCGCCACCTACAAACCGCACCTTTTTTATATTGTCGTAAGGACTGTAGCGCAGTGGGTGATTCCCGCCTGATACTTCGGCTAAGAAATACATCAATCCATCATCACCCATACTCACACGCGAAATGCGCGTGTCGGCCATATTATTTTCGGCGCGGTTCAACCAGTCGGGCGAAGTGGGGTCGTTACTCCAGTTATACCCCTGAAATTTAAGACTTCCGGCAAACGAAAACACTCTGAAACCTGGAATATCCACCGGTAGCCAATCGGTATTGTCGCGGGCATTGGTTTTAGTGTTGCGCCAACCAACTACTACGGCCGATTGTGTGGCTTCGTCGATACAAACATCGTTTGTGTACTGCGATGCGCCACCGAAAGAGGAAATGATATTAAATTGCGGGTCCAAAACAAAAGTATTTACATTATCCCATTTTTTGTCGTCAAAGTCTGTTCCAGTACGCGTAAGTACAATGGAATACCCTGTTTTTCCGGCATCAACCCGATACACGTTTTTTGCAAAGTCTTTTACATACAAAAGCTTGTCGGCCAGCCTGTTCAATTTAACGACACCTCTGTTTGATGCTGCCACAAAAATATTATCAGCGTTATCAATGGCCAAATCCACAGCGTGATTGGATATTTTCGTAAGCGAGAGTATTTTTTTACCATCAGCCGAGATACGAACAATTGTTCCGCGCGAGTCGATAGTTGCACCATTGAGCAAATGCAGTACAGCTCCTTCGGGAATAACTGTCCCCCAGTCGCAAGCCAACACAATGACTCCGTCTGATAAAACTTTTACTCCTCTCACTTTACCCGAACCGGCTTCACCTCCTAAGTACGATGTAACCACATAATCATACACTTTACGGTCGGCAAAATTCACAAATGTGCTTATTGCCGCCACAGTTTCCGCTCCATTATTGTCGGTGCATACAGCTTTCAGATTAAATGCCCCTGAATAGGTTGGTGTCCAGTTAATGGTATATGGCTCCGTTGTTACAGTTCCTATTAATTCACTTTCAATGTAAAAATCAACCTTGCTTACAGTTCCCATAAGGTCGTAAGCACTTACCGATACTACTACGGGAGTATTGAGAGCCAGTTCCGACGATTTGGCGGGTGATAAAAATTTCAAAACAGGTGGCAGGTTACTTTCGCCACCGGGTCCTTTTACCACTATATCGTCGACCCAAATCTCTTCGGATGTTGTTGTGCCGGCTTTTATTGCCCGCACTATCAGTTGGCGATAGCCCGCTGTAGGAACAGCAATTGTAAGCTGATGGTTGCTATGAGTTAATCCTACTACGTTCGAGTTTGAGCTCCAAACCGTATCTGTACCGATAATCAAACCGGCTTGTAAATAATAGGTATTTACTCGTTTAGTTTTAGCCATTATTTCGACCTGATAGTTGGCGGCTGCATAAAAATACGAATTAGCATGTACCAAAAAGTTCGATTTAGTATTGTTTCGGTGTACACTGGCTGTAGAATTGTTTCCACCGCCCCACAATTGCCAGTCGTTACCTCCTGCGCTTGTCGAAACTTTCCATTCGGTGAGTCCTGATTCGAAGTTTTCGTATAGGATTACACCTGTAGTGGTAGGCGTTGACTCTATTATTAGTGTGTCCGAAAATCCATTTAAGCTGGTATTGTCGGTTGCCACAGCAAAAACATTGAAGTTACCAGCGCGCTTATTACTCCAGTTATACTCGTAGGGTGCCGAATTTACAGTTCCTACTTTTTCGTCGTTCGCATAAAACGATACCGATACAATTTCGCCATCTGTGTCCGAAGGGGTTGCTGTAAACAATACATTTTCGGCTTGAGCGATGGCAGTTTTCGATACCGTTAAAGCACAGCTTGGCACAGTGTTTACACCTGTTATTGTGCGCACCGGCGTTGTAGTCGAGTCGCCAGCATTATCGAATGCTCTGGCGTAAAACACACTTTTACCTATCGGTAAGTTTGGTATATTAAATGTGTATGGAGCTGTATTTAAAGTGGCATAAAGTTCTCCCTGATAAAAAAGTTGTACCTTGCTTACTGTGCCATCGCTATCGCTGGCATCCACATTTAGCGTCAACGGTTTGCCTGCCGTATGACTCGACGCTTCGAGCGGTTGTGCAATGTTTATAGTGGGTACAAAATTAGCCGTTTCTACCAACAGCACATCGTCAAAAACCAAGTCTGTCCATTTATTGGCTTTAATTACGCCTCTGAAAATAATATAATGGACTCCCGAAGGTGGATTATTCAGGTTAAAAGTAAACTTTGTATAATTTTCAGGAACCTCATCAATAATCCCTATTAATGTTTCAGAACCATTAAGTGCCGCCGACGAATTGTAATAAACCTCAATTTTTCGCGAATCTTTTCGGCCCGAATAAGCCATAAATGTGAGCTTATAGGGCTTGTTAGTCAGAAAATTTACTGCAGGCGAAATCAAAAAGTTCGGATTGCCAATTGAGCCGCAACGCACAGCATTGTTCGAATTGTAACCATAGCCATATTTCACATAAAAATCGTTACCGCCCGAGGCTGTCGAAAAAACCCACGAACCTTTGCCACTTTCGAAGCCATCGGATAGTAGTGGGGTTTGCGAAAATATACTTAACGAACTTAAAACAAGGACTAAAAATAAGGATAACTTTTGCATTTAACTTTAATACTTAGATTATTTTTTGGTTTACTTCAATACAATTCTATTCGCACTGTAGCCAATTTTCACAACATAAATTCCAGCTTTCAGCCCGCCAATTGTTGTCAGATTGTTTTCGGCAACTCCCGACATGATAGCCTGACCTGCAACATTATAAATTGAATAGCTAAGCTTTTCGGCAGTTTGGATAACTAACTCGTTTTGCGAATTGATATAGGTTTCGTAGTTTTTTTGCGACGCAACATTATTATCTACAGTTGTAATATCTGACACATAAAAAGCGCCTTTTTGAACTGCACTACGCGAAACATCCTCAATATCTTTACTTACGCTGAAGTCGCTTGCTCCTCCTGCAATTTCGGGTATGTTCGAACGATAATCGGCAAGCACTGTTGGTGTAGATATACTTAAACCAGGGTTAGCTACGCTGCTATTGCCATCGTCGCCGGTTATAATCGGAAATGCCGTAATGTCGGTTGTATTTACTCGCGCCAGAGTGCCTTTTGTGCCACTTACAAAATATAAGTTGTAGTCGGCTTCGACTGCTGAGGCTGTTGTATTATAAAATATTGCGTAGTTTTTGCCTGCGCCACTGTTCGAGCGTGTGTTTACAAATACATTGTTTTTAATTTTGCGAACCGAAGCCGTGTTTTGTAAATACTGATAACACATACTGTTTTTCGAACTATTAGTTGTGCCTCCAATGTAAACTGTATTGTTATAGGTGTATCGTTTATTATTGGCACTGTTACAATCTTCGGTAATACCTGCAATTATGCCTGTGCCATTGGTTATAAGGCTTATAACATTGTTGGTGGTGGCAAAGTCGCCATTAGTTCCTGTGTGTATACCGGTAAAGTTGGCATCGCTCAGCACATCGATACTGTGAATAAAATTGCCATCTATTTCGTTTATTACAGGGTCGCTTGAGGTATTGCCTACACCCAATATTCCTTTAAGAGTATAGGTCGAATTTACATTGGCTCCTATTTGTATGTTTTTAATGGTATTGTTACGCACAATTACTTTTGTTTCGTTAGCTACCGACTTGTTTACATAAATAATGTCCAATGTCAATTGTGTGTTCGATACACTTTTGTTAATTTGCATGGTTCCTGCACCTTGCGATGCACTACCTCCAATACAATTTTTTTCGATAACATGACCGCTGCTGTTTTGTGCTGCCATACTTATAACCCTGTATGCATTGGTATTGGTTATCGATATAGGGGTAGTTAAATAAAAACTATTGTCGGATACTACAAAATTGCGGGTATATGGACCGACAAACAAAAAATAGCCATTGGCATCTTGCCTTATACAATTGAAGAAATTATTATTTTTCAATTGCAAATTGTCAATTTCGTTGCCCGATGTAGCGGTAGCAGTAGTCAGTCCATAACGTGTTATTGTAACATCAGTTGCACCAATATTATTGTATTCAAAAGTGTTGTTGTCGCATCCACCCAACACATCGGTGTTGATATAAATGATATTATCACCCGAAGCGTTAGCTGTCAGTTTGCAGTATTTAATTGTATTTGAAGTGGCTGCATTGCTTAAAGTCAGCAAATTACCTGCCGAACCACTAATGCTTAAATGCATGTCGTTGCCAAGTACAGTACCGCTTGCGTCGCGCTTACGACCGTCGATAGTAACATTGTCGGCGCCGTTGAGTGTGAGTTTGAGGTTAGCGTTGGTCGAGCCCTCAACCGTAACATTGTCGGCTGTGGGGTAAATCAATACCGATGTGTAATTAGCTCCCAGCGCATTACCACTTTCCAAAAGCGAGTATACACTGTTTGCACCACTGCTTTCGGTCGAATTTCCTGAAAGTTGCAATACGAGGTTTCCGGTTATCGAACCTGTGTTAATGGCATCGAATGCCTCTTTCAAACTTGTATAGTTGGCGCCTACACCACCTACTGTTTTAACTGTTTGTGCCTGTGCTACTACACAAAGCAGCGCGAATAAAAATGAAAATGTAACTTTGTTCATAAGGATTTATATTAATTAGAATTGTATTTTATAAACTAAAAAAAGTCATTGAGATATTATTAACTAATATCTCAATGCCACGTAACACAAACAACAACCTTTTTTTCTAAAAAAAACTATAGTTATGCAATAGGATAGTTCGAATATCCTTCTTTCTTAATTTCGTTGTACGTTTCGCCAGGGCCGCCCGGAGGATTCGATTCTAAAGCCAACGAAATTTCATTGTCGAGTGGAATTAACTCAATTTGAGGAGTAATATATGATTTCTTTGTTTCCATAATATTTTGTTTTTAAAATTGCCCCAAACCTTTAGGGGCTTGGGGCGGTATTTTTTTTATTTTATAATTACTCGTTTTGTTTCGTTACCTACTTTTACCACATAAACGCCTGCGGCGTGTTTCGCGTTTCGCGTTTCATGTTTCGTGTTCAAAACACCATTTTCGATTAACATACCCAACGCATTGTAAATGGCATAGTTGCTTTTTACAGGAGCTACAATCGTTATGTGATTGGCGTCGTTTACATACACATTTGCGTTTAACTTTTCAGCAGAATTAATTCCTGTAACTGCACCCGGAGCACGGAACAACAAGCTGAAACGGCTTTCGTTGCCAGTAATTTTAGCAGTATTAAAGGTATATTCCGTTCCTTGAGCAAGTTCTATTTCGGTTGCGCCATCTACCAAATACACGCGGGTGTTGCTATCGAAGTTAGCCATTTCGCTTACTTTCAGCGTTAAACTGCTTTCGGCACCTACATTGTAGCCCAATGGCAATATCATGTTGTTCGATATTTCGGCTAAATCGGCAGCGTTTATCATCATTTTGGGCGAATCGTAGGCATCGTAACTGTCCGAAGCGTTGGCATCAAATAAAATTAAAGCTTCGTCGGTGTTCACACCATTGTTCAACTGCAAGCGTATTTTTTGGCGGTCGGCATTGTTGGCAGCAGGTGTTCTGAGTGGATTACCCGTTTGGTGCGAACGCATGTCGTTGGTAAACTGAATAGAATTACCTGGAACATCTTTTGCCAATACCCAGAATGCTTGCATAGGTGGTATAATGCCACCATTAGCTGTTGAAGGTACTGTTGCTCCACTGGTTGGATTGAAAGTTACAAACGACCAACCACTTGCATTGGAACTACCCGAATTGGTACGATACCAGATAGTAGATTCAATTTTAGAGGCATTGGCTTGTGTAAACGCATACGTCCAGCTCAAATGCGATGGGTAAGGATTACCAATCAGGTTGTACCCTTTTCCCGAATTTACACTTGAAGTGTATGTCAGCGGAATTGTGATAGTGCCATTATTCAGTGTTCCTTCAGTTTGAGTTGTGAATGTAATCGGAAGCCCTGCTTTTGGCGCACTTGGTAATGCAATATAGCCTTTGCCGGCAACTAAACCTGCACCTACACTTACAGGAGTCCAGCCTGTAGCCGTACCTCCGGGTTCGTAACGGCCATAATACGTATAACCCGCAGGTGCTACCGCATTGCTTACAGGGCTCGAAACGTACCAGTTACGCGTTGTGGCAAGGTATTGCTCTACGGAGGTAGTGCCTGTAACAGTTAATGTGCCGTTCTTAAGCGTTCCGCTAGGCACATAAGTGGAAGTACCACTATTATTGCTTTTCAGCGTAAGATTTGTTAACGTAAGCGTTTGCCCATCGGCTACCGATAGATTTGCTCCAGCATTTAGGGTAACAGAAGCTATTTGTTTGCTTTCGTCAATTACCAACGATCCGTTTGGATTGACCGTAATATTACTTACAGGCGACAATATAAGATCGGATACAAAAATATTTGGGTTCGAAACCGTTACATCGGCTTCCGAAATAGTAATAGAGCCATTGACAGGCGTAAAGCTATAATTAGTAGCAGTTAAACTTCCTACATTTGGCGTAATGGTAATACCCGAAGTACTCGCAGCTGTAGTATTTGTAAAATTAGTAGTATAAGTTACCGGACCACCACCAATTACAGTGGCTGTTTCGCCGTTTACAAAACCGGCTGGGGTGTATGTGCCTGCACCTGTTACTGTTGTAGCAAGTGTACCATAAGCCACGGTTTGATTGGCGGCAGTTATGGTTAGAGCAACTTTGGTAATATTGCCACTTAAGGTTGGTTGTGTAAGCGTATAGTTTCCACTTGGTGCACTATATCCTGTAACTGTTATTGTTTTACCATCGCCTGCGGTAGCCGTAGCAAAACTGGCACTTGGTGTGCCCGTTACCGTTTCACTATCGCCATTAACAATACCAGAATAAGCAGCAGTTCCTGTAAAGGATGCAGTAGTATTGCCATCGTAAGGTTTGTTTGCGCCTGTAAGACCTGATATGGTTAAAGCTTTGGCTGATACTGAATTTCCACTGGAAGCAGTAGTGATATACTTTGTAGTAGCTCCTGTGCTTGCTAATGAAACTGTAACATTATTATAGGAACCAGAAACTGCAGCATTTGCTTTCAGACGAAGGCTCAATTCAGCACTTGTATTTTTAGATAGTGTTGCAGTTGTACCAAAAGTTGTACCATCGCTGGCAACTTCAAATCCTGTAGGTGCTGTGGCTGTAATATCTGCTGTTAAATCAGTGCTCGTCACTGTAAAATCTTGTTTTGTAGAAGCTGTGCCATAAGTAGTTGCAAATGCTGTAGCAGTGGCTGTACCGGTAATAGTAGGTGTAGCACCTGATGCAATATAATATGCACCCATATTTTGTGTTGTACGGGCTGTTCCTGCATAATCGGTAGTTACAGCGCTTATTGTAG
>JAIFKX010000282.1 GCA_020049335.1 Paludibacter sp.
TATTCTTTTAGTTTTTGAATTTTGTTGTTATTTAAAAGCGATTTCATTTGTAAAATCGCCATTTTATTTAGTTCCTTTAATCGTTCCGATTGAGTTAATTCTTTGTGAATCAACACAGCATTCATACTTTCCATATTAGATAAAACTACCAATTGTTCAATATTGGCAGCATCGCGTATATTACCTTTCAAATCCGGATTTTCCGCTCGCCACTGTTTGGCTGTTTTTCCAAACAATGCTACGTTCAATATATCAGCTTCATTGGCATAAACAAAACTAATTTGCATGGAGGTTAATTCAGCTGGTATAAGGTTTTCTTTAATCGCATCTGTATGAATTGTATAATTTACTTTCGATAAAGTGCGCTGAAAATTCCATTCCAATTTTAAACGGTCATTTTCATCGTTTTTGAGACGTTGAAATTCCTTAACCAAATAAATTTTAAACTCGGCACTTATCCACATTCCAAACTCAAATGCAATATCCGGATGAGCATAAGTGCCTCCATATCTTCCAGCTGTAGCTTTTAAACCAATTGCATTTGTTTTTTCAACCCATTCTTTAATGCTAATTTTATAATTATTCAACCCTGCTTGACTTTTAATTATGGCATATTCGCCATAATTAAAATCTGGATTGTAAACTCTTTCCCAAACCCCTAAAAACTCAACAGTATTTCGGTTACGTAACCAATCTGAAATAAAAAAATCACCATCTTTGGCTTTGAGCATATCGGTAATAGAGATATAATCCCTTCCATCCGTGTTAATTATGGTTATCTCGCTGCCTCTTACAATTATTTTTTTACTTTTCACTGTTTTAGATAATTAATTTGGTTCATTTTTTTAATTATACCGAATTCGGTGTAATTAAAATTGAGATTTTTTTGTCTTAAATCTTTATGGTATTATTTTTCGTACGCCAAATACCCTATCGGCTTTATTGGCTTTTTATTTTGTTCGTTTTGGCTTGCCATTTCGGTCAGTGCCTGATAAATATCGCTAAACTGCATATTTGTTTCGAGCATAAAAGTTTCCAACTTTTGGTTGAGTTCGGCATATCCAAGAGCATACTGACGAAGTATTACAAATGCTCTAACAATTTGTATGTTTACTTCGATTGCCTTTTCGCTTTTTAATACACTTGCTAACATAGCAACACCTTGTTCTGTGAAAGCAAAAGGTAAATATTTGCGATGTTCTCCTCGACCTAAATTCTTTAAGGTCGCAAATTGCGTCCTTAAAGAATTGTATTCTTGATTCGTTAGTTCAAACATAAAATCGGAGGGAAATCGATTTATATTTCTTCGAACAGCTTCTTTCAGACGCTTTGTTTCTGTTTCGTACATGTCCGCTAAGTCAAAATCGAGCATAACTCGCTGCCCTCTTACTTCATAAATTTTATTCTGTATGATTTGCAATTCCATAGTTATTATTTTTCGTACGCCAAATATCCTATGGGCTTTATTGGTTTTTGATTTTTTTCGTTTTGGCTTGCCATTTCTGTCAAAGCCTGATAAATGTCGCTAAACTGCATATTGGTTTCGAGCATAAAAGTTTCTAACTTTTGATTTAATTCGGCATATCCGAGAGCATACTGGCGTAGAGCTATAAATGCACGTACAATCTGAATATTTATTTCAATGGCTCTTTCGCTCCGTAAAATACTTGCAAGCATAGTAACGCCATGTTCGGTAAAGGCGTAAGGTAATTTTCTGGTTCCACCCCAACTTGATATCACAATTTGTGACATCAAGTTATCAAATTCTTTATTGCTTAATTGAAACATAAAATCAGATGGAAAACGTTTAATATTTCTTTTTACTGCCTGATTTAGAACTCTGGTTTCAACTTCGTAAAGTTCTGCTAAGTCAAAATCAAGCATTACTCTTTGCCCGCGAATCTCGTATATTTTGTTTTGAATAATTTGCAATTCCATAGTTAGTAAAATGACATTTCTGTTTTTGTAGAGACGTGGCATGCCGCGTCTGTACGGTGTAATTTATTTCCAGCGTCAAAAGTAAAAAATTTAATCCACTTTACCAATATCGTATTGGGAAAAATAAAAAGAAAATCGGCGTTGGGTTACCAAAAGCATACAAAACACCCTACAACCGAGCAATTTTAACTTGCCGGGATGCAGGGTGTAATTAGTAACCTTAAAAAAATAATTTGTTAAACTAAACCAGTTTCGTTTTTAAACGGACTTTGCTGATTAAAATTAGATGTTTCACTTGGCCCAGGAGGTGGTGAAGACGATTCCAATGCCAATGAAATTTCGTTATCGAGAAGAATCTGCTCAATCTGAGGAGCTATGTATGCTTTTTTTGTTTCCATAATATTATGTTTTTTAACTGCCCCTAACCCCTAAAGGGGGATTAGATTAGTCCCGAATGGTCTTTTCTTACTCTCCGTCAGCTGACGGACTGGGGGCAATATTGTTTTATTTAATAATTACTTTTGTTGTTTGATTACCCACCTTTACTACATAAACTCCGGTTTGCAGTTTGCAGTTTACTGTTTGCAGTTTGGCAGTTGTTTTACCGTTTTCAATTAACATTCCTACTGAATTGTAAATGCTATAGGTTGCTTTTTCAGAGCCTGCAATCACAATGTTATTGTTTGCATCGACAAAAGCATACATGCTACTGTTTTTTGCATTTGCAATATTGGTAGTAACCGAAGGCGATTTAAACAACAAACTGAAACGGCTTGTAGAATTAATAGCATCCGATGTAAATGTATATGCATTATCGCCGTTCAACTCATAATCAACCACATCCACTTTATCACGTAAAATAACTCGTGTTCCAGCTTCGAAGTTTTTCAATTCAGTAGCTTTTATGCTAAACGAATTGGTTTCATTGGTCTGTCCGTTTACAAAACCAAGTGGAATTTCGGTATCGTATTTTACTTCACTCATCCCATTGATAACTAATTTTTCGACACCAGCAGTTGTATAAATTTCGGGAATAGCTGCATTGTAGTTAAACATTTTAGGTGAATCATAGCTGTCCAAATTATCAGAAGCATTTGCATTAAAATAGAGCACAGTTTCATCGTTTTCGATTGTGTTCGAAACCTGCAAACGAAGTAATTTCATAGCTGAATTTGTTGCTTTTGGGGCTCTGAATACACTTCCAGCTTCATCTTTGTGGTCGCGACTTGTGTTCAAAAATTGAAGCGAACCAGTTTGTCCTGTATTTACTTTTACCCAAAACGCCTGCAAAGGTGGTATGTAATCGGTAACAGTTGCCGGAACACCAATTCCACCTTCACCATCTACAGGGTGATAAGTATAGAATTTATAAGCAGAACCATCGTGTGTACGATACCACATGGTTTCATCAAGATTAGTTTTTACTGCTTCCGACCATTTTACATACGAAGGATATGGATTACCCACCAGATTGAAACCAGTTTTGGCCGTAGCAGTTGAAGTTAAGCCTGAAATTGTTTTGTTACCTGTATTCAACGTGCCACTAAAATTATATGTTGTTGATGTGGTTGGTTTTACAATATATCCAGTCATCAAAGCATAGGTATCGCCCGAATTTACCGGAGTCCATGTAGTACCATTATTCAACGCTTCCACGTATTTGTAATACGTTGGACCCGCCGATGCTGTTGCCCCTGTTACCGGCGACGACATATACCAGTTCCGCGACGAAGCAAGATATTGCTCAACATTAGCTGCGTTTGTACCGCTAATAGATGCAGGTGTAAGAATAGTTGCTGTTCCACCGCCACTTGTCGAAAGCAGATTTAATGTCCCGTTATTGGTCATTGATGTGGAAACGGTGAGTTGTTTTCCAGCGGAAATGTTTAAAATACCTGATGCGTTTATAGTCAATGAAGGTACTGTAAGATTACTATTTAATGTTGCACCGGCAGTGTTGCTAATGTTTATTATATTGTATCCAAATGAAGGAATCGTTTGACTGGAAGTTCCGTTAAATATAATTGTACCCTGATTTGCAGATGCAATACTTCCCGGATCAAAATTATTGGCAATATAAAGATATGTAGCTGGAAAAGTTGTGCCACTACCTGAAAGTTTTAAATTATACACGTTAATTCTGGGAATTACTTGATTTGTTCCATTGAATTCTAATGTAACCTGATTAGGATCGAATGATGTACTAGATGTTGTCAAAGTTCCTGCAATTGCAATTGTTCCGGTTTCTCCATCAGCATTTCCCCAATTTATTGATCGAGGAGTTCCATCATCAATAATTAAATTGTTATAATATCCCGGAACAATTCTATTGTTTCCAGCAAAAGCATATTGAACAGTACCACCCCATGTTAATCCACTCGGTATATGGTAAACAGTATTGATATCACCAATTTGCAAGGTACCACCTCCTGTTGACCCAGTAAAACCTGTGCCACTGTAAATGTAAATGCCAGACGGTATATTTAATTTTGAGTCTGAATTTAAAGTTAAAATATCTCCAATGGTTAAATGGCTACTTGCAGTATTCACACCGCTTGTATTACTAATTGTCAAGCCACCTGTATATGTTCCTGCTGTAACTGATTGACCACCTGTTGCATTATTGTATTCCACATTAAAACTCCAAATTTTTCCGGAAGGAACTGCGGCAGTAGTTGCTTGAGTTTGTAATTTACCTGTTCCGTTGGTTGTAGTTACAGTACTCAAAGCGTTGGATTGCATATTTAAAATTGCACCACTGTTTATGGTTAAATTAGTTGTATTCAATGCTGCTCCGGCTGAAACAGTATTCGTAGTATTAGCAATTGTCAAACCATAGAATGTGATTGGTGAATTAATAGATTGCGCATTGGTACCGTTCAAAGTTACATCAACAATCTTTCCAGAAGCGGTAACTGTAGTAAAATTGCCATCATTAGTAATAGTACCACCAACATTTAATAAATGTGTAACCGCATTTGCCTGAGTGCCACATTTAAAAGTTCCTCCTGTATTTACTGTAATATCTTTATTCACAGTCAATGTAGTAGGTGTTGAACTATCAGGATATGTCAGTACGCCAGATGTTCCGTTCCCAACAACTATATAATCAGCATATAAAGTAGATCCGGCATTTAAAGTCAATGTTTTTGTATCATTTACGGTGAACGTTCCAATTGTACCTAATACCCCGGTTGTAGCCTCTGTTCCTGGTGATACATTTCCGTTGTATGTGATATTGATTCTGTCACTTGTACTTTCGCCATAAATCAATGCATTTGATACGGTGCCAGATGTACGTGTAATAGTTCCGTTGTTATTAATAGTAATATTATTAGTTGCATTATTGATAGATCCTGCTGTCAATGTTAGATTATTAACGTTTAATGCAGAGTATGGTACATAGGTGCCTGAAGTATTAATTTCAAAATTATTAATTGTACCAGTAAATATTTGTCTGGATGCCGTTAATATAGATGTATGAGTACTTGTAATACTAACCTTTGATTCTGATGCACTGGCATCTATAAATCCAGTTGTATTAAATGTAGATGTAGAGTTGCCTGTTATGTTTAATGTTACATCAGTGTTTAATTTAAGAGTAGGATTGTTACTTCCTGATGAAAATCCCAATCTAGCTGTTTTAAGATTTGAACACAAAGTCATAGTTCCTTTTGAACATGTAAAATTATAGAAGGTAACAGCAGGATCAACATATAAATTATTTGTAGTCGTAGTGGTGTTAAACCGCAAACCGCCAACAGTGCCTCCTGTAGGATTTGCAGTAAAATAATTAGTTGCATCCATTCCACTTAGTATGAATGAATTTCCATTTCCTAACATGAAATCTTGCGTTGCAGTCAAGCTAATTTTTGTTCCACCAGAAAAGGTTAATCCTGAGTTAACAGTAAAAGTAAATGCCCCTGCAAAACTGATAGTACTACTACCTGACACTGACAATGTATTAACCAAAGTAGCATTACCAAGCGTAATTGTTATTGGAGTAGCTGAGTTAATTGTCACATCATCGCCAGTACCTGGTGTTCCATTAGGTGTCCAGTTTGTAATGGTATTCCAGGTTGAAGAGCCTCCATTCCAGGTGTAGGAAATTGCCGACACATTCGCCACCGCCACCGCCAAAACGATTGATAAAAGTAATTTTTTCATATCCATATAATTTTAAATTTTAAAAGTTTACTTATTTATATTATTTCACGCTGCAAATATAAAATCATAAATTTGCATTGAATATAAAAATAGTTTCATTGTATGGTAGAAATGTTACATGGCAAAAATAATGCTGAAATACAGCTACTTACACAATAAAAACAAGGAGTTTTTACTTCTTGTTTTTATTTTATTTTGTTTAGTAATTAGTAGTGGTGGTATCTAAAATAAAGTTTTCCGGTTTGTTATTTCAACGAATATTGAGTGCCTGATGTAGAATTTATAGCAATAATTACAAATCCTTTTGAACTGATATTTTCGGTGTTATTTGTTGCAATAAATGACTCTACTTTTCGTCCACTTGTATCGAAAACCGTTACTTTGTCACCTATTTCCAAATTATATAGTTGGTTATTTATTCGGTAGGCTTTGTCTTTTTTTTTAAGTGTAGGATTGTTTGTCGAAAAGTTCAAACCTTCGTAAGCGCCTACGGTTGGGTTTGTTGCATTGCGAGTATTTCCTAACATGTCGGTGGTTGGTGCAGCGTAAAGTGTTGTTCCTTTTGTAAGACAATAGGAAGTTGGTTGCAGACTCCAGTTGGCAGAAGTTATTGAATTGATTGAATCGAGCGAAGTTTGTACTGTAGTTCCCCAAACAGCTCCGGCAAAAGTGGAAGGAGTTTTGAATTGCGGGGCATTGCTTGCTGCATTATTTAGCACTGCCAAATCGATGTATTTGTTTGCTTCGGCATAATAAGGCGCCGTGGTTGCCGAAGTGCTAATAGCTTGTGGAGTAATGTTATTGGCATATTGTAGCAATGGCTGTGGTGTAACATTGGTAGTGTTCACAGTAAGTCGAACGCTTTGATATGCCGCCGAAGTGCCAGGTGCAGCATTTCCCCAAAACACATTGTTTACCACATAATTATCATAGGTACTTGCTGTGCTGCCATTTTGTACAAAAAGCCCTGCTCCTTGTCCGGCGCTGGTGGCTGTGGCTAAAACATTTCCTGCTTGATCGAGTACAACAGCACGGTTATTTACGATGGTGTTATTGATAATTTGTCCACCGTTTTCGTTGGCCATACCACCACCTCGAATAACCACCGTACTTGCCGGATTGGCTGTGTTCCAATTCAAAACGCGGGCTTCGTTATTGGCAATAACACAATTAATAACTTTGGAAGTGCGCAAGGTGGAATAAACCCCTGCACCAAACATATATGGGTTCAAGTAAACAGTGTTCGAATTTTCGGGTGCACGATTCATATTGTAAATAATTCGGTTATTCCGAATAATGGAATTTTGCAACACACCACCAGAAATATACGCTCCGCCACCACGACATTGTCCGGCGCGTGTACCATTAATTTGCGATGCCTGTGCTTCGCAATTTTCAATTAAACAACCATCAATAACTGCATCGGCCACTGTTGCACAAACGCCACCGGGCGCATTGGCATTTACCTCGCCTGTAGAATTATAAACGCGACAATTGCGTATAATCGAGTTTTGAAGGGTACATTTTCCGGATATATTTACGCCTGCCGGATTACCGTTACCCAAAACAAGTCCTTCGTCGATGGTAATTCCATCAATTTTCACATCGCTGGCTGTACCACCAGTAACTTTGAGCACTGTAAAACTTAGCGGTGTGGACTTAAATCTGCCGCCCAGCAAACGAGTTGGGTTTTTAAATTCCCACGGCTCGGTTATGCCATTTTTGTCTGAATCTTCGTGAACTCGTTCGGTTGATGTGCTTTCAGTTCCAATAAATCCACCATAAATATTCAATATCTTACTGTCGATTGAAACAGAAGTGCTGAGTGAATAATCGCCCGATTTCATAAAAATATTATCACCATAACTGGCAATATTCAAAGCCGTAACAATTGAAGTGCAATCGTCCCAACTTGTTCCCGAACCGCTTCCCGTAGGCGAAACATACCACGTAATGGCTGTGCTAGAGCCATTGGTAATGTAAAAAGTGCGAGTAACCGCTGTGGCTGTTTTTATCGCCGGCGAAATTGTGCCTAAATGATAGGCTGTAACAGTAATTGGCAATGGAAAACGTGCACGAACAGGAATACTATCTTTGTCTATAATCAATTGACCATTAGTGATATGTGCAGGTCCATTCGCCACAAAATAACATACCGTAACGCTAGCCGAACTGCTTGCTCCCAAATTTATAGGAGCTAAATTGCTGATATTTACATTGGCAACAGCAGGAAATGTAATCACATTATCGGCTCCTATACTAAGCGTTGTAAGATTTACATTTCCCTGCAAAACCGACGAACGATAGGTAGCATCTCCCTGTTGACGTACAACAAAATAGTTGGTGCTTTTGAAACGCGGCACATATTCAAATGTTTTGGCACCGGTTTGAATCCAGTTGCCACTTTGCACTTCAATTTGTGACGGATTTCCTGAATTGGTAAATGAATTGTCGGCCTTATTGAAAAAAGTCTGCGTTGGATTAAAGCTATTATCAAAATAATCAGTACGATTAGGCATACGATAATAAGGTGCGGAACTGAGCGTAACCGAATGTCCATCAGCATTTAGAACGTATGGAATTTTAAGCATAATAGCTCGCCACCAATAACTTTGGTCGTCGTACAATCCATTAGCATCCACAAAACCAGTCACTTGTGCCATGCGTGTCATCGATACGTTGGCCATATCGTAAGCGGCTTGCGCAGTACGCTGACTAGGAAACCATGCTGCCGATTTTACCTGTGCCAATGTGAGGCTTGCCGTTGCCTGATTGGTGTAAGGAATGGGCTGGAAGGCATCACCCAAAAATCCGGCGCAAGGCAAACCCGTAATCCATCCTTTTGTAATATCCATTGCCACCATATTTCCTTGATTATCAAAACGCAAATCGGCAATATCGTCTATCCACCAAGCAATGTTCCGCAACAATGGTTTGCTGCAATCGAAATGTCCGGTGTTTGGGTCGAAAAAATAAGAAAGCGGTTGATTGTACGTAGAACGCTGTCCGCGCGTGTAAGAGTAAGTGCCTTCGGTACTGATATTTGCCGTTAAATCGCGACTGTAACTGTCCCATTCCATAAATTCACCTTGTGTAGAAAGTACAGGAACGGTTGTGCCATTTCCGCAATAAGAAGCTGCTTTGTGAATAATGGCAAAAGCAATATTATCGGGCGTGTTGGAGATAATGTAGCGCGGCATGGGATTGGTTCCCGAGTGTCCGGTAAGTATCCACGGAACAGTTTTTAGCTCGCTGTAACCTGTAAACGTCGAAAATGTTTGCAACATAGACTGAATTTGTCCCGTGGCAGTTACATCGTCGTGGTAAAAATTATCCGACGACCACAAAATAGCAAAACCGTGTTTGGCACAAACAGCTCGCACATCAGGGTCTTCCACCATGGTTTGTTCCAACACAGCGGTACTTGCTACCAAAACTGCATTTATTTTTTGGCATGCGGGTGGAATCCATAAAAATGGGGTTAATGTGTATGAATTTCCTTTATTGTCGGTAGTTGAAATGGATGTGCGCCATTGCCAATCCTGCCGTTTTGCTTGTTGGGAGTAGGCCGAAAAATTGGCTATTAAGCTAAAAATAAAAAATAAGGCAATGATTTTTTTCATAAAAGTTGATTTTTTGAAATAGTTTCTGATTTACCAAACAAAAATAAAGTTTCAAAAATCAACTGAATGGGATATTTGTTTCAAAAGATAAAACTATTGTAAAATCACAACTATTTTGTGGCTCCAATTGGAATCCAGGCAGGATTTTTCGAAGGTACGAGCGTTGGTTTAGCTTTGAGAAAGCCCATTTTTACCAAAAATCTATCAGCTTCTCGAATAGCCGCAACAACTTCTACTTCAGGTGTTTTCCACTTAACACACACAAAAGCGTGTTTGGTGTTTGGCAATAAAATCAGTTTACAATTATTGCCGGCATTTATCATAGCTTCAGTAAATCGTACGGATTGTTCGGGTAAAATAACTGTATCGTCGGTGCCATGCAAAACCAAGGTTGGTGGTTGGTTTTTATGCACATTATAAAATGGCGATAATTTTCGAGCAAGTTCAAGTTGCTCCGCTGAAGGAATTTGACTTTCGGGAGTTGGCTTTTTATCCAACGCTGCACCGCCAATAATTCGGTTGATAAACGGACTGGTCGTAAAATCGGAAAGCGGATTGTAAAGCACCATCGCATTGGGCACAGCACTTATTTTCAAATTATCGGTTGGATAATCAAAGCCATCAATTGTTCCCAAACAGGATGCTAAATGTCCACCAGCCGAATCACCCGCAACAATAATTTTATCGGGGTCGATACCCAATTCTTCAGCATGTTCGCGAATATATCGAATGGCGGATTTACAGTCGGCCAGACAATCAGCCACAGTAACACTTCCATCGGCTTTCACCAAGCGGTAATGAATACAAAAACCCACGGCACCACGACTGGCAAAATAGCGGGCATGCGGAAAGAAAGTTTCAGTAATACCACCCGTCCATCCTCCACCATGAATCCAAACTACTGCTGTACGGTTTTTAATCGGTTTATTTTCAGTTGGCTTGATATAGAAAAGTTTCACTTCTTCGTTATTCACTTTTTTAATTACTATTTCTGTCATGGCGGGGCCACGAAGAAGCGAATCTAAAGAAATAACAGGATTTTTGGATGAAGAATTTATACAGAGCAAAAATGCTGAAATTATCAGAAGTGTTTTTATTCTGTTCATTTATAAAATAAATAACGTATATACATTTTTATTGCTTATATAAATCTCTAACTTCACTGTCTTCCAGCGCTCTATCCCAAATACTAAACCCTGACGTTACAGCCGAATGACCCATAAAAAAGTCGAGTGCATCAGTAGTGATTTGTGTCGTTCCCGCAGCAGTGGCTGCTTTTTCGCCGTTTAGGTAGAGTTTCATTTCGGTTTCGGAGGCTGTGAGTACTACAAAGTACCACTTGCCCGGTTCAATTCTCGGTCCCCAAAAGGTATTGGGGTGTGCAAACAATCGTCCATTTTGAATACCACACGAAATAGTTCGGTAACTTTTGCCAAAGGCGTTGTAGCCATCTTTTCCGAATAAACGACCTTCTTCTTGGTTTGTTTTAAACCACAGAGCAACCGACATGGCATTTTCGCGCATATTCAAATGGTGAACCCGCAAACCCGGACGCATTGTTCCTCTCGAAACATTTACATCCACGCCTGCGGCTAATTTCGAATCGTACGATTTAACCTCGATGGCTTTTCCGTTTGTTCCTTTGGTTGCTTTAGAATCGTGATTTAGCCAGAGTTGGAAATTCGCTTTCAGCGGATAATCGCCTGTTTTCCCATTCCAGTTTCTGAAATCAACTGTACCAAGCGGACCTGACAAAACCGTTTCTGCAATTACTTTAGTGGCATCTCTAAAAACAGTATTTCCGTTCAAAGCGATTGTTTGACCGTCGGGCAATTCCATTTTTACGGTTGTTTCACTCATTCCAAAACGAATAGAAATGGCATGCCAGCCTGCTTTCAGTCCAATTTTACCCGAAGGATTTCGACAGAAAACACCGTGTTGAACCACAATTTCGTTATCAATGCGGATTTGGTTCTGACAAGTAGATTGTTTGGAACCCAAAAATGCAATTTCGCCCGTATTTAAAGTGGATTTAAATTGATAAATACCATCCAAAGGTGCATAGAAATTGCCCGAATATACGCGCACCACATTTCTGCTTTCCGATGATTCCATAACGGAACTTCTTTCTGTTTTATAGGGTTTTAATCCATCGATATCCAAAAAGTCGTTATCGCGACGCTTGCCTGTTTGGTCAAAAAGTTGCAATTCGAAACCTGCTTCCAGCTTCGGTAAATTGCTTAACGCTTCCAGCCATTTGGGTTTCGATTGAGCTTCTGTTTTTATAGCTGAATTCGGAATATGACTCAAATCATTATTTGTTACTGACTGATAATCAGAACCATTTATTGCATATTTTACTTCGAAAGGCATGGGTTCCAGACTGTTGATATTCCAGAATATTGGATCGCAAATAATCAGTTCAATGGGATGCCAGCCTTTGTCGAGAACTACTTCGCCGCGGCGATGTGCTTGTTGATTGTGGAAAACGCCTGTATGTTCAATCACCGATTGATTTGCAATATCCAGCGTTATCGGTCCGCAGGAATTGACATCAAATTTGTAAACTCCGGTTTCATTCGCGTAAAACAAACCCGTAAAGCGGTAAAAGCCATTGGTCTGGTCTATCAATCGTTGTTTTGAATGTGCCTGTGGCAATACAAATTCAGTTACAATCGTTGCAATAATCGGTTTTTCCTGATTTAAATCGGGCATCGTTGTGAGCGAAGCTTCAAAAAATCCTTTGTCGTTGTAAAGCTTAATATTTTTTTCGTAAACACGAGCCAATAAACCTTTTTGCATATTCTTTTGAATATCAGCAATAGTAAGTCCTTTTGCAGGTGATTTTAATACAATACCAACTTTCAGCACTTCACTTTTTTTCGTTCCAAAACTCCAATCAGGATTGTAAACAATCGCTTTTAACTCACAAGTAGCATTTACGGCAAACGGTTTCTCATAAATCGTTGAGTTTTCATTCGGTTCGCTGCCATCGAGTGTGAATCGAATTTCGGCTGGTGCAGCCACACGTTCAAAATGAATAGTTTCCGATTCGTTTGTCAAATAAGTCGGCACTTTATTTTCGTTGCGGGTATATCGCAAATCGTTGATATCAAAGCGTTCACCTCGCACTATCAAAACAGGTCGGGCAGGTCTGGCATCGCTTGTCAATACCTGCTTTCCGTCGCGGTTCATTTCCAATACCGTGCGTCCGCCATCTGTTTTTCCAAACTGATAAACATCCTTTTTGTTTCCGATTTGCACGGTAAGTTCGGTTCGGTCGGCATTCCAATTCGTTTTTGGAAGTGGTTCACCATGTTTGTAAGGATAAATCAGAATACGAAACTCCGGCGAAACAGTTTGTGCAGGAACAACCACCTGATTATAATCCTGATATTGTTCGAAACGCGGTACCGGAAAACCATAATCGGTATTGCGCCATAATACAAGTACCAAACACATCGGGTCGCCTTTTCTGGGTTTAATTTTTCCGGTTACTGAATCGCGGGGCATACCTTTTTTACCCAGAAATAAAGCATTGATACGACTAAGCGATGGATTGGTGTTCTGAAACTGAATTTCGGGCGTAAATGCATCCACCAGTTCCACATCGAGCGGAACAGAAATATTCCAGTCGAACAAATGCTTTTCGTTGTCTTTTTTGGCATCATCTATCACCAATAAATACGGATTTTTCCCTTTGGCAAGGTGTACGGTGCGGTACAATTGTTCCATCGGATTGAAGTATTTGTATTCTTCAATCAGCCGTGTTTCTCCACTCCAGGGACCGTAATCGGTATGTCCGAAGCCGTCGTAAAACTTAACTGTGCGCGGATTGAAAGCTACTTGTTTATCGCGTGTTAAGTCAAAATTACTTTCGGTAAATGGTGCATAATACGGAACTTTCGCTGAAGGAAAACGAAGCGGATGCACCTGCATCACTTTGGTGTACGAATAACCGTCTTTACCATCACCCGCAGCTGTTAATCCATCCTTCGATTCTGTTACGCCAAGCCAGGTGCCGGCAACCGGAGGCCATTGTTGACCTTTACCATCCACGGTAAGCATATTTTGCAAAAAAGTGGCTTTGGTAGCCAGCATATCGTTGTCCTTAATCCAGTTTACACCATCTTTCCAAAGTATAATACGGTTATTTTCAGAACCTTCATGTCCTCCATAAAAGAAATCCTGCTTGCAGGCAAAAGCAAAATGCAAATCGTCTTTTTTCCACGAATTTCGTGCATAAACATATCCACGCTGGTCGTCTTTCCATGTTGCAGGCAATTTCAGTTTGTCAATATTGGCTTGTAATGTCCAATCGGTTGGTTTCCCGTTTTTGTCGGTCATACCCGCATCGGCATAAAGCAGCAATAATTCCGATGTAATCCCCACCGGATTTGGCCATTTAGCTTTGGCATCTGTCAGAAAATCGTGCGACGAAAAGGTGGATTGATACAGAAAATCGATTTTCTCGTCCTGAGGATGGAAATAATGCATCATCCAAATCACATGAAATGCCGAAGCGCGCATCTCGTCGCGAATCAGCCATTTTCCGTTTTCCCAATGAATGGCCGACAGAAAAAAGCGCATTTTAGCCTGCAAATGGTCGTGTTTCAATAGCTTACGTTCACGCAGTCCAACAGCAGTAAAAGCCGAAACATTGAGCCACCCTTTGATGGTTTCGTAACACATGCCATCTTTATCCAAAAACCAGCTAAGCATGGCATTTGCTTTGTGACAGGTACGGTCGAAAATATCCTTATTAAATCCTTTTTCGCCTTCGATTAACAACATCAGTCGTACATATTCCATCCCAAAACCCTGATGATTGTTTATCATAAAATGGTCGGGATACATCATATAATTCGAAAAGCGGCGGGCAGTAATGCGGGCAATAAGCTGTCGGGCATAATCTCGTTCAGCTGGTTTCAACCAATCGTACAAATAATCGTAATCCAGCAAATCCCAAATTTCGGTAGGTGGGTCAGGGTTTCCCTGCGCCACTATGGAGCGCTCCACCG
>JAIFKX010000245.1 GCA_020049335.1 Paludibacter sp.
GTCAGGTAGTTGACGGAACAACAAAAGCACGTGCAGTGCCAATTTACCAAACAAGTTCGTATGTTTTCGACGATGCAGCCGATGGCGCTGACCTTTTTGCTCTTCGCAAATTCGGCAATATCTATACCCGTTTGATGAATCCGACAACCGATGTTTTTGAGAAACGCGTAGCAGCACTCGAAGGAGGTGTTACAGCCTTAGCTACTTCATCAGGCCAGTCGGCGCAATTCTTGGCTTTGAATAATATTTTGCAAGCAGGCGATAATTTTGTTTCTACTTCGCACCTGTATGGTGGAACTTACAATCAGTTTAAAAATCAGTAATTTACAGTAGACGATAAACCCGAAACTTTTGAAGCGCTGATTGACGATAATACAAAAGCACTTTATTTAGAAACAATTGGAAATCCCGATTTGAATATCCCTGATTTCGAAGCTATTGCAGCAGTAGCCGACAAACATGGTATTCCATTAATTGTTGATAATACTTTTGGTGCTGGTGGAGCAATTTTCCGTCCGATTGAGCACGGTGCGAGTGTTGTAGTAGAATCGGCAACCAAATGGATTGGTGGTCATGGCACTTCGCTTGGTGGTGTAATTGTGGATAGCGGTAAATTCAATTGGGGCAATGGAAAATTCCCTGCATTTACCGAACCATCAGATAGTTATCACGGATTGGTATTTTGGGATGTATTTGGATTCGATGGTCCTTTCGGAAACATAGCTTTCAATATCCGTGCACGTGTAGAAGGCCTTCGCGACTGGGGAAATGCCATTAGCCCATTTAACTCCTTTATGTTAATACAAGGCTTGGAAACGCTTTCGTTACGTGTTGAACGTCACGTACAGAATGCATTGGAATTAGCCACTTGGTTGGAAAATCATCCTGCTGTAGAATATGTAAACTATCCGGGATTGAAAAGCAGTCCATACCATGCATTGGCAAACAAATATTTAAAACGTGGTTTTGGTGGTGTACTTTCATTCAAGCTGAAAGGCGATGCTGCCAAAGCAGATAAACTGATTGATAGTTTGAAATTAATCAGCCACTTAGCCAATGTAGGTGATGCCAAATCGTTGATTATTCACCCGGCTGCCACCACACACGAACAACTTTCGCCCGAAGATAAAATTTCGGCAGGTGTTTTCCCCGGATTACTACGTATTTCTGTTGGTATTGAGCATATTGCCGATATTAAAGCAGATTTGGAACAAGCTTTTGAAGCAATAAAATAACACCTCTCCCCGACCCTCTCCTTGAGGAGAGGGAGAAGGAGCAAATCTCAAACGCAAAGCATGATTAAATTCATTGCTTTGCGTTTCTGTTTTAATATTATCTGCGCTTTAATCTAAAAAATATCAAGGTATTATTATTTTAAATAAAACAGAATTTTGGTGTATCAAAGGTTTTTGATGTGCAAAAAATACTGTACCCGATGCAGGTGATAAAATTTGACATTTCGTTTGTCCTGTAAATGGGTCGAGAATTTTGGCCAACAAATCGCCTTCTTTTACCTCATCTCCTGCCCCATTCAGCGCATAAAGAATTCCCGCTTCGTCCGACTTTACAGTAATCGTATCGTTGTCGGAAATTGTTTTCGAGATATAACCTTCGTGCATTGGTAAATTAATAATTTTACTTTTGTGCAAAAATCGTAAAATTGAAATCCACGTAATTTTAGCAGTATCTTTATTAATATTGCTGGTGTCGCCCGAAAAAATTGAAAAAGCTTGTGTACCAAACACCTGCCAATTGTAATTCAAAACAGTAGTATCGTACGGTTTTGGTTCACGAATAAATATATAAGGAAGTCCAAAACGTTTTGCAATATTCGTACTCTGATACCCCGTATTCATCATACGCACATGAGGAATGAACTGACCCGGAATGTAGTAACTTGCAAGCTGAATGCCAAATTTATAATCTTTTACGCTTTCGAAAATAGCTGAAGCAATGCGTTGAGTAGTTTCACCCTTTTCATAGCCAGGAAACATTCGGTTAATGTCGGTATTATCCATTGCCCAAAACCGCTTGTTTATATTCATCGAAAAATGATTCGCCGAAGGGATAACCATTATTTCGTGCCCAGGCAAAATGCAACCATTTTTTTCGAGCTCTAAAAGGTTTTTAACTATCTGCGAACAGATAAATTGCTGCTGAACCTCGTCGCCACGCAGCGAACCAACAATGGCAATTGTTTTTTTTCCCTCACCAAAACGAAACGACCGAATTTTAAAATCGTCGCGATAAGGCGATTTCATTTGAAATATAATTTCTTCTCTCATAGATTATTAGCAATTTTTGTGTGAAAAAATACGTGCAACGAGCGAACCTTCATACACCACAGGGTATGTTCGCAATGTGAAAACCGTTCCATCTACAGGCGAATTGATTTCTTGTAAAACTTTCCCCTCTAACGGGTCAATAATTTTACAAAGCAAATCGCCTTTTTTCACATGCACCGAGTGCGAAACATTTGGTAAAATTATACCCGAAGCGTCGGCATTTAAAAAACAAACACCACCATTTGTCGAAAGCTCTGGCACCGAAACTTCGCTTGCTATTGGCCCATCCCACATATCCATTTGGTGCATCATATTCAAAATACCTTCAATCAACCTATCGCCATATTTACGCGTAATGCGCATACCAATGCCCATTTCTACTACAAGTGTTGGTGTATTTAGGGAGTTTAAAGAATGTGAAAGTGTGGATTGTAAAACGGTAGCAGCATCGTGTACCCAAATAAAATCGATGTTAAGCATTTGAGCATAAGGCACTAATTTTTCAGCCATTTGCACATTTATGCGCACTTGTGGTACTTCACGCAGAAAAATATTGCTGGCATGTATGTCTATCACCATATCGGCACCTCGGAGGTCTTGGGTAATTTGATAAACAATATGCTCTATGAGATGTCCGCCTTCTTCGCCCGGAAAAATACGGTTCATATCCAAGTCGAAAGTAGGAATACCCCGCTTTACAGAGTCAATTCCAAGTGGATTGAGGGCAGGGTATATTTCGACATTTCCTTTTAAATGTTTTAGATTTTCATTCAGTCGCCGAGTTAATTCGAAGCAAACATATTGCCCTTCAAGTTCATCGCCATGTGTTCCAGTAACTATACATATTCGTTTATTGCCTTTTCGTTCGCCTTCGATAATATTTTTTTGAATAATAAGGCGTTCATCTACCGGTAATCCTTCCGAAACTATTGTTTTTACCATTCGTTTTATTGTTGTATCTCTTCTACTTTTAAATATACTTCTAAATTTTGTTGTGCTAAGCCCTTAAAAACTCCTTTATCCACCGTACAATCCTCGTAATCGCGCCCGTGTGCCAACTTAATATATCCTTCGTTTATTATTGCTCTATTGTGAGTTGGGTCAAAGCCAAACCATTCGCCATAAGCATAATACTCAATCCAAGCATGTGTAAAACCTTCACCTTGCATAAAACCAGTAACATATCGAACAGGAATTTTTGCCATACGACATAAAGTAATCAATATATGTGCAAAATCCTGACAAACTCCTTTTCCAATTGTTAATGCTTCGGAGGCTGAAGTTTGAATTGTTGTAATTCCTGGCTCATAAACAAATGAGCTGTGAATGGCATCCGACAAAAGTAATACTTTTTGGAGTGCTGTGGCATTTTCGGGCAATAACACGCCCCGAAATAGCGCCTTAATATTGGAAGTCGGCATTGTATATTTCGATGGATAAAGAAACATATTATTCAATGATTCGCGAATTCGATAGGTTTTGAGTATGACTGTACCTTCCGAAATAAATTCGAATGATTGGTGTAAATCAGCAATATGACCATTTAAAGTTACATTCCCAAAATTATCGTTCCCTTTAGTAAATTCTACTTGAGGTAGAATAATACAGCTTGATTGAATAACTTCCTGAAATTCGTTAGTTTGAGGCGTACATCTCAATAAAAAAGAATGTCCGTACACATTTTCACTAAAAGATATTTTCGTTTTATAGCTGTATTTTAGTTTTATCATTTTATTTCAAGTGCTGAATAAGCTATTAAGGAGTGCCAATGTAGAGGCATCTTTATACTTTTCTGGCGTTAATTTCAATTCAAGGCTTTTTAATATTTCCTTGTTACAAATATAGCACTCTTTTTCGATAGTTTCAAGCATTCGCTTAAATATTCCATCAACTCTATTAAATTTATAGTCGAAACGTATGTGTAAGTCTGTGCTTTCTAGGAACTTACCGTATTTAATTATTTGTCGGGTTTGCAAATTGAGTATGCGTTCGTCAATTGAGCCCCAGAACGCAAGCATATAATCTGTAATTGGTTGTAATTCGTTTAAGTTATGTAAATGGGTTTTGGAATATTTAATTTGAGCAATCGACATTTCGATATACGAAAGCGTTTCGCTCATTATCTCCTCTCGAAGCACCATAGCATTGCTTTTGGTGCGGTCGAGCATATTAATTACCGAGTCGGGATTGGTTTGGTCGTACAAATATTTATCAAAAAAATCCTCCGATGAGGCATATTTATTTTCAATACCCATTTTTGTACAAAATGCTTTGTAAGAGTTTTCATCCTCATCAATCATTGTATCGTAATGTTTACGCAACAAATGTAACGTAAGATACACGCGTTCTGCGTAGCGTCCCATCCAAAAAAGATTACTTGCTTTTGTCGACGAAATACTGGGAATTATGTTTTTTATTTCTATTTTTTCCATGATGTAAAAATTTAATAATGTTTTTTATTTACTTAGCACCCAAGTATCTTTAAACCCACCACCTTGCGACGAGTTTACAATAAACGATGTTGGGTCGCGGGTGTAACGTGTTAATCCACTGCGCCAAACACGTGTTTCTTCTTCGCTTATTACATATACTCTCAAATCCGATTTACGCATAACGGTACCTTCGCCTTCCATAATTTCGAGGTCGATAAAGTCAATTATTTCCTGAGCAATCCAACGGCGAGGCTCTGCTTCAATCAATTGTTTCAAATTTTCGAGTTTTTCTTCCGACAAATCACGCCCAAACATTACGCCATATCCACCTGCTTCAGCTACATCTTTTATTACCAATGTTTTGATATTTTCTAATACATATTTCTTATCGTACTCGTAATAGGGTAAATAGGTGGGCGCATTTTCCAAAATAGCTTTCTCGCCCAAATAAAATTCAACCATTTTGGGTACATAATAATAAATGCCCTTATCGTCGGCAATTCCATTACCTGGAGCATTTACAATAGCCACATTTCCCTTTCGGTAGGCTTGCATCAAATTTGGAACACCCAGCATCGATGAACTATCAAAAGTCATAGGATCGAGAAATTCGTCGGAAATTCGTCGGTAAATAACTCCTACTCGTTCACGTTTATCAAAAAGTCCAATATAATATACGGTATCATTTTCAACAATTAAATCGTCGGCATAAGCCAAAATAACACCCGCTTTTTCGGCTAAATACGAATGTTCGAAATAGGCCGAATTGTAACGACCAGGAGTAAGAATTACCGCCAAACCATTGTCCACATTTACATAATCCATTGCTTTACGAATAAGCGAAGCATACGACCGATTATCAAAAACCGCATTTTCTTTAAACGTTTCGGGCGATACTTTTCGGGTAATAGTGCGTGCAATCATAGGGTACGAAGCACCAGAAGGTATGCGAAGATTGTCTTCAAGCACTATCCATTTGCCATTTTTAGCTTGTACTAAATCGATGCCCGATATATGCGAATAAATATCACGCGAAGGGGTAATTCCTTCGCATTGAGCCAAATAACCCGACGATGAATAAATAAATTCCTCGGGTATAACTCCATGTTTTACAATTTCTTTCGTGCTATAAATATCTTTCAAAAAAAGATTTAATGCTTTGACACGTTGTACCAAGCCAGCTTCAATTTCGAGCCAATCTTTGTGTGTTATAATACGTGGAATTGGGTCGAATGGGAAAATCTGTTCGTTGAAATTTCCATTTTTATAAATTCCAAATCGAACTCCAAACCGCTCCATCCATTTATTAACGGCTTCTTTTTGTTTTACTAATGTGTACATAAGCAAGTGTTTTTAGTTTTACATAATGTAATAATTAGCATATAATAATTGATATTATGAAAGCTATTATATTATTTATTACATTAATATGATGCAAATATAGATGTTTTTATCGCAAAAAGAAACATTTTTGAATTAATTTAACGTGAAAAAAGTTAGTTACTATCAATTTGCAATCATTATCACTAAAATATTGATTAATTTGAATATATTTAACCTAATAATATTTCATATTTTTACAATCATAACCAATTTAAATAATCTTGCGAATAAAAGATAAATGATAAACAGAAGCCATTTTTTAATCAAATCATTTTGATTGTTTTTAAATTTTCAATATATTTGCATGATTTTTTTCCAAATAGTTTACCTCTTTAGTAACGTATATGAAAGACTTATCTCCCTATTACGAATTGGCGCGTGAATTTGCGCTATCAACCAACCGCAGTATATTTCTGACCGGAAAAGCCGGAACTGGCAAAACAACTTTTTTACGAAAACTTAAAAACGAGACAAAAAAACAAATGGCCATTGTGGCTCCTACGGGTGTGGCTGCCATTAATGCCGGTGGAACGACCATGCATTCGTTTTTTCAGTTGCCATTTACGCCTTTTGTGCCTACAGCGCAAGGACGAAAAGAATTGGTCGAGAAAATTAAAATGGTGGGACAACGACGTAAGGTAATTCAGGAACTCGAATTGCTGGTAATCGACGAAATAAGTATGGTTCGAGCCGATGTGCTCGATGCAGTTGATACTATTTTACGCCAAGTTCGCTACAAACATTCCGAACCTTTTGGTGGCGTGCAGGTTATTTTTATTGGCGATATGTTTCAGCTTTCGCCAGTGGCTATCGAAGAAGAATGGCGGCAGCTTTCGCAATTTTATAAAAGTCCATATTTTTTTCATAGTCAGGTGGTGCAACAACAACAGCCTGTATACATCGAATTCGACAAAATTTTTCGACAAACAAATACTAACTTTATTGATGTACTCAATCAGGTGCGCAACAATTGCCTTACAGCCGATGGACTTGCGCTGCTACAAAGTCGCTACAATCCACTTTTTAAACCCGAAAAAGAGGATACCTATATTACACTCACCACGCACAATTACAAAGCCGACCGTATAAACGCGGAGGAGCTTGTGAAATTAAAAACCAAATCGCACACCTTTTCGGCCGAAATAAAAGGGGATTTTCCTGAAAAAGGGTATCCTACCGACAAAGAATTAGTACTAAAAGTTGGTGCAAAGGTGATGTTTATTAAAAATGATACCGAAAGCGTACGTCGTTTTTATAATGGTAAAATAGGAATTATCAAAGACTTAGAAGAGAATAAAATTACAATTCAGTGCCCCGGCGAAGATGAGGTAATAGAACTTGGCAAAATGGTTTGGGAAAACATTCGGTATTCGACAAACGAAACTACCCGCCAAATTGAAGAAGATATGTTGGGCACTTTTAACCAATTTCCTTTGCGCTTAGCTTGGGCTATTACCATTCACAAAAGCCAGGGTTTGACCTTCGAAAAAGCAATTATCGATGCTGGCGATGCTTTTGCATCGGGGCAAGTTTATGTGGCGCTAAGTCGTTGTAGGTCGCTCGAAGGCTTGGTGCTTTGGAGCAAAATAAACCCCTCGAGTATCGAAAACGATAGCGAAATAGTAGCACACGAAAAAACAAAACAAGCCATTGAAGAGCTTGAAATGCAGCTAAACGAAAGTCGTAACCAATTTAGAGCCTACACATTACATCAACTTTTCGATTTCCGAATGGGCATCGGTCATGCTTCGCGCATTCTGCGTGATGTCGAAAATTTAGCAAGTTCATTTAACGACGAAACTATACCGCATCTCAAAGACATATTGAAGCAACAACAACAAATACAAGAAGTTGCCGATAAATTTCAAGTGCAACTCAACAACATTTTCAACACTTCGGAAGTAAACGAAGATTTTTTAGCAGAACGTTTACAAGCTGCTACCACTTTTTTTACCGACAAAATTGAACATGTACTTGAAACTATACGACAATCGCCAGCTACTTCGGATAGCCGCGAAAATGCGCGCGAGTATACCGACCAATTGCGTGCAAATTTTGCATTTATGGCCCAAAAACAACATGTTTTTAAAAAATTACCACTGCCATTTACGGTTGATAAATTTTTTGAAGTAAAAAACTCGTTCCTTCTCCCCGACTTTACAGTAAATGCCTACGCTAAGGCCAATTACACCAAAACAACAGCTTCGCAAAACCCAAAACTCTATTACGATTTGCTGTCGCTTCGCAATCAGATTTGCGAGCCACGCAATTTACCTATTTATGTGGTAGCCGGCAGTAAAACATTGTTAGAAATAGCTGATTATTTGCCACTTAACAACAAAGACTTATTAAGAATAAATGGCTTTGGACCTTCAAAGGTGGAAAAATACGGTGAATTATTTTTGAATATCGTTCAAAAATATTGCGAAGCAAATAAACTATCATCGCGCATGAGCGAGCTTTCGACCACGAAAACAGAAAAAGTGGAAAAAACGGAAAAGGGTGGAAAAAAAGCAAAAGGCGATTCGCATCGCGAAACCTACGAACTATTCAAATCGGGTAAAAGTATCGACGAAATTGCGGCTATTCGGGGATTAGTGGTTTCCACCATTTGCACACATTTAAGTAAGTTTGTTGCTTTGGGCAATCTGGATATTAATAAATTTGTATCAGCCGATAAGCGTGACAAAGCCATTAAAATGATGGATACTGTTGATTTAGGTTCTGTTTACCAAAGCTTAGGAGCCATTTTAAATCCTATCGAAACGAACTTCTTTTTGAGCTGGTACAGGAGTTTTAAAAAATAAAAAAATGAATTTTGCGAAATGGCATTGCCTATTATTGAAAAATTTAGTCGTTATAATTCTATTTTTTTGTAGTAAAAATTTCATTTTAACATGTTCAAAAGCTTTTCAAGCACATCAAATTAGTTAAATAACGTTATATTTTATCTTCAATACAACTTACCAACCCCAAAATTGGCTTAAAAAATCGTCACAAAGTAAATTTGAATCGAATCAACATTGCTTTTTTAGAATTTATTCATGGAGTAGCTTGAAAATTTTATTACTTCGTTTTCGAATACAACAAATTATATACCTACTAATCAAATACTTAAATTATAAAACTCACTATTTATATCAAGACATTCGTCTAAAATAATTTTCTTTCGTAATATCAATTAATTCAAATAGTATTAATTATTACAATCAAATGACTATTGTTTTTTCAGATTTACGCTGTAAATTTGAAATCAAGAAAAACCAATAAATAGAAACAATTAAATCATTACGATTATGATAAATATATTTTTAGTTGACGATCACGAAATCGTTCGAGAAGGCTTCAAAAAGCTTATTAAAGAGTTTAGCGACATTAATGTTACTGGCGAAGCAGCATCGTCGGAAGATGTTTTATCAAGATTAGATAATATTGCTTGCGATGTTATGTTAGTTGATTTATATTTGCCCGGCAAAAATGGCTATCAATTAATTGTGGAGTTACAAAAACTTCGCCCCGAGATTAAAACCATTATTATGAGCATTAATCCCGAGCAAAAATCGGCTTTAAGAGCTTATAAATTAGGAGCGTCTGGATATTTATGTAAAGATTCTTCAATTAGTGAAATTATTTCAGCTATAAAAAAAACATATACCGTAGGCAGGTATATAAGTCCTGATTACGCCGAAGCGCTAGCTTTTAAATCAATTTACAGCGAACAGGATGAATTGCAAAAGTTAAGCGATTTGGAAACAAATATCCTAATAATGTTTTATAAAGGATTGGACATTAAAGACATAGCCTTAAAAACTGGTTTGAGTATTGTTTCGGTATTTACCTATCGAAAAAAGATTTTTGAAAACCTAAAGCTTAATAACAATTTGGATATGATTCATTTTGTAAAAGAAAATATCTTAATGGGTTAATCGCATTTTAGGCCAAAATACTTACTCTAAGAAAAATTATTTTATTCAAAAAACGAATTAATATTTATCAGGTTTTGTATTTAGTTAGAAATTTTAGTATATTTGCAATTATTATCTATTATTCAAAGTATAATTCAACACTATTCGAACCAATTTTTTGTTAAAAATAATTCGATCTACTTTGGTTAATATGATAAATTACAAGCATTTAAAAATTAACTCTATCTAATTTCATAAGAGGTAAATACATTGTTTTTTTTCCACACACTAATTTAATTTTTTATGATTAAAGTATTTATTGTTGATGATCATGAGATTATCCGCGAAGGCCTTAAAATGATTCTAAGAGAAGAATCAGATATTATTGTTGTGGGTGAAGCTCAAAATGGAGCTCAAGCTATCGACAAAATTAGAAAAGTCGACTGCGACATAATGTTGTTAGATATGAATATGCCGGGACGGAATGGGATTGATTTATTAATGGATATTAAGTCTTTACGTCCAAAATTACACATATTAGTACTAAGCATACATCCCGAAGATAAATTTGCGCTTAAAACGCTCAAATCTGGTGCTTCGGGCTATTTGTGTAAAGATACCGCTCTCGAAGAGTTGGTGGTTGCTATTCATAAAATCAATTCAAAAGGTCGCTATATTAGTGCATCGCTTGCCGAGCAATTGGCTTTTGATGTTATTCCCGAATCGGATGCCGATCCACATGAACTACTATCGAACCGCGAACGCGAAATTTTAATAAAAATAGCTTCTGGTGTAAAAGCGAAAGATATTGCCGATGAATTAGGCTTAAGTATTTCGACTGTTTTTACTTATCGCCTGCGAATTTTCGAAAAACTCAATGTAAAAAACAATGTGGAACTAACGCATTATGCTATTGAGAAAAAACTTGTTAGTTAGTTAAAAGTAGTTAGTTACTAGTTACAAGAAAAAAATATAAAATATAATATTATAACAAGTTGGTCAGGTAAATATTATTTATCTGACCAAATTTTTTGATATGACAATTCTAAATATTGAAACCTCAACGAATGTGTGCTCAGTGGCACTAAGTATCAACGGATTATGTGTATTTTCGCGTACAAACGCCGATGGTATGAATCACGCCACATTATTAAGTCCGTTTATCGACGAAGCTTTGCAATTTTTATCTCCTCAAACGCCCAATGCCATTGCAGTAAGCGGTGGCCCAGGCTCTTACACTGGTTTGCGTATTGGCGTTTCTACTGCTAAAGGTTTATGTTATGGATTAGAAGTGCCCCTCATTGCTGTGGATACGCTCGAAATAATGAGCCTAATGGCTAATAAACTAATTGAGAATCGACCCGAAAACAGCTTATTATGCGCTATGATTGATGCCCGACGCATGGAAGTTTATGCCGCATTTTATAATTTAAAAGGAGAACTTGTGAGAAATGTTTCGGCTGATATTATCGACGAAAATTCATACATTGAATTACTTGATAAAAATATCATTTATTTTTTTGGAAATGGTGCCCCCAAATGCAAAACTGTTTTGAAGCATTCCAATGCCGTTTTTATTGACGATATTGTGCCATTGGCCGAAAATATGATTCCTCTGACCGAGAAAGCATTCGCAGAACAGCTTTTTGCCGATGTTGCTTATTATGAGCCTTTTTATTTGAAAGAATTTTATACAACAGCCATTCCTAAATCCATAAATTAATTACGAATTACTAGTTAGGAATTATGAATTACAAGCAAAGAAAATAGATACAATGCTCAAAAAAGTTGAATCCTATATTTTGAAAAACAATTTGCTGACAGCTGGTGCTAAAGTAATTGTGGGCACAAGTGGTGGAGCCGACTCAGTGGCATTATTGCATATCTTAAAACAACTTGGTTTTGAGTGCATTGTGGCTCATTGTAACTTTCATTTACGCAATGAAGAATCGGATAGAGACGAATTATTTGTGCAAAATTTGGCTTCGAAATTGGCAGTAGAATTTCGTAAAATTGATTTTGATACGGTTGAACATGCTGCATCCAACAAAATATCAATTGAAATGGCTGCGCGAAATTTGCGTTACAATTGGTTTGAAGCGTTGCGTATAGAATTTGCTGCCGAAGCCATTGCAGTAGCGCATCATGCCGACGATAATGTAGAAACAGTGCTAATGAATCTTACGCGCGGCACAGGTTTAGGTGGCATGACTGGGATACCTATTCGCAATGGTTCAGTTGTTCGCCCCCTACTCAGTTGCACCCGCGAAGAGATTATTAGCTATTTAAAAAACAATGGTTCAAATTTCGTTACCGATTCTACAAATTTAAAAAACGAATATGTTCGAAACCGTTTTCGAAACCAATTAATACCACTTTTCGAAAGTATAAATCCTTCATTTCGGCAAACAATAACCGAAACTATTGCCCGTTTCGAAGATATTGAAGCTATATACAACGAACACATAGCTCTGGAAATAAAAAAATTGTGTCAATTTAAAAATGATAGTACTATTATTGATACAACTATTTTAAAAACAAAAAAATACGCCAAAACAATTTTATACGAATTACTTTCGCCTTGTAATTTTCATATTGATACCATTTCGAATGTATTGAAAAGCTTGGAAAATGCACCTGGTTCACTATTTTATTCACCAACAAATCAATTATTGTACGACAGAAATCAATTAATTTTGACAAAGCGAACCGAAAGAGAATTGAATTCATATATTATCTATAAACCTGAAAATGAGCTTCAATTGCCAGTTCGAATGAAAATTTCAGAACGTAAATTCGATGGAAGTATTAATAAATCTGCCCAATATGCGACCTTTGATTCAACTAAACTAAAATTCCCTTTGGAATTGCGCAAATGGCAACAAGCCGATAGTTTTATACCTTTTGGCATGAAATCGCACAAAAAAGTAAGTGATTTTTTTATTGATGCCAAAATTAATCGTTTCGAAAAAGAAAATATTTGGCTTCTTATTTCGGAAAATAAAATTGCTTGGATAATAGGCTATCGCACCGACAATAGGTTTGCAGTAGATACTGAAACAACTGAAATTATTGAATTTCAACTAATAAACTAAAATTTCATTAATTTTTTCATTAATTTTAATCCCTTATGGTTGTTAGTTAATTTTTTATCGTACATTTGCAATGATTTCTCAAACACAAGAGCTTCCTGCTTTTGTTTCTTAAAATAATCAACAATTAATTATTCATTCAAAAAAACGTTATCTTCCTACAAGCAGGAAGAATTCCGTCAAAACGTTTATTTACTATCACTCTATGACTAACTACAACATTTTGCAACTCAATGCGAAAGAACTGTCCGCCCTGAAGGACATCGCCACCGAACTTGGCTTAAAAGTATCGAATTCGGTAAAAAAGGAAAATTTAATTTATGAAATTCTCGACCGTCAGGCGGAAGTAAATTCACAACGAAAAACAACGATTGAAAAACCGGATGTTGAAAACAAAAAACGCATGTTAGTTCAGATTACCAAAAAAGGAGCTGAGCCAAAAAGCGAACCAAACATGAACGAAAAAAAGGAAAAAAAATCGGAGCCGAAAGTTGTAAATGCAGCCGCCGAAATTATTCAGGAAAAAACATCCGCAGCAAAGCCAGTTGCTAAACCAGCTGAAAACAAGGCCAAAGCAAAGAAAACGAAAAAACCACCTGTTAAAGCTGTTAAAGCTGAGGCAGTTGCCGTAGTAGCTGAAGAGATTGCAGAAGTAAAAACGGATGTCATGAGCGAAAATGCCGTTCCGAATATTATATCTGAAGTAAAGGCAAATGAAAAACCTTCGCAAAAAAAATTGCGTGAGCGTATAATAAAAAAACCAATTCTTGCTTCCGAAGCTGCAAAACAAGAACAAGTGCCATTGGCTGAAATTTCGGAGCCGATTGAAAACATTGCCGAGAACGAAAATGACAACTCGGTAGCAAATGAGTCAAATGAAAATGCTGCAAATAGCGAAAACGTTCAAAATACTGAAAATTCGCCTGCAATGGAAGCTACCGAAGTGCAGCAAGCCCCACAGCCAAACGATCCACAGCAAAACAAAAACCGACCTCACGACAATAACCGACAGAAATTTAACAACCCTCGCTACGAAAAACAATTCGATTTCGATGGTATTTTAGAAGGTACAGGTACATTGGAAATGATGCAAGATGGTTACGGTTTTCTTCGTTCGGCCGATTACAATTATTTAGCTTCGCCGGATGATATTTATGTTTCGCAATCGCAAATCAAGCTTTTCGGATTAAAAACCGGCGACACTGTAAACGGAGCTATTCGTCCACCTAAAGAAGGTGAAAAATACTTTCCGCTAATTAAAGTAAACAAAATTAATGGTCGTTCACCCGAGTATGTACGCGATCGTGTGCCTTTTGAGCACCTTACTCCTCTTTTCCCCGATACAAAATTCAATTTGTGTAGCGGACGAAATGACACACTTTCGGCTCGTATGGTCGATTTATTTTCCCCAATTGGTAAAGGTCAACGTGGACTGATTGTTGCGCAACCAAAAACAGGTAAAACGGTGTTACTGAAAGACATAGCCAATGCCATTGCTGCTAATCACCCCGAAGTATATATGATAGTACTTTTGATCGACGAACGTCCTGAAGAAGTTACCGACATGGCTCGCAGCGTACGTGCCGAAGTAGTTTCGTCTACTTTCGACGAACCAGCCGAACGTCACGTAAAAGTGGCCAGCATGGTACACGAAAAAGCAAAACGCATGGTAGAATGTGGTCAGGATGTAGTCATTCTGCTCGATTCAATTACCCGTTTGGCGCGTGCTTACAACACTGTTTCGCCGGCTTCGGGAAAAATACTTTCGGGTGGTGTGGATGCCAATGCATTGCACAAGCCAAAACGCTTTTTTGGCGCTGCCCGTAATA
>JAIFKX010000042.1 GCA_020049335.1 Paludibacter sp.
ATTACTAACCTGAATGATTTTGAGTGGACGAGCCAAACAGGAACAATTTGTATTTGGATGCTGGATATGTTTAACTGCGCAACAAAAGCGCTTACGATTATCCCTTTCAATAAGGGCGAAGAAAAAGAGCTAGGTGCAGTAGCCACCACCGATTACTTTGGCGAGATTCCAAAAGACAGAATAAAAATTAAGGATAACGTTTTATACTTTAAAACCGATGGCAAAAATCGGAATAAATTAGGCTTGAACGCTAAACGTTCTAAATCAATTGCTGCGAATTATGATGCCGATTCGCATCGGTTAACTATTACAACTTTCGATGTTGCTAAAGACGGTATTTATTTGAACCAAGAGTGGAATACCAATAAAAATCCATTAAAAGGCGATGCAATGAATGCCTATAATGACGGGCCACTTGAGGATGGGAGCATTATGGGTCCATTTTTAGAAATTGAAAGTTGCTCTCCTGGTGCATTTATTAAACCTAACGAAAAACTAACACACAAACACTCAGTATTTCATTTTATAGGCGATGATAAAGAATTAGATAAAATAACACGCAAGTTGCTGGGTGTAAGCATTGAACAAATAAAATCAGCTTTTTAATATAATAATCAATTTTATGCAAACAAATTATCCAAAAATAGGAATCAGACCAATTATCGATGGTCGCCAAGGAGGAATCAGAGAAAGTTTAGAAGATAGATGCATGGCAATGGCCAAACAAGCAGCCGAGTTATACGAAAAAGAATTACGTTATCCTGATGGTACACCTGTGCAATGTGTAATATCCGACACTACAATAGGAGGAGTTTCTGAAGCTGCAGCTTGCGCCGAGAAATTTGCAAAAGAAGGCGTTGCCGTTTCATTATCAGTCACCCCTTGTTGGTGTTATGGAACTGAAACTATAGATATGACTCCATCTATTCCAAAAGCCATTTGGGGATTTAATGGAACTGAACGTCCGGGAGCCGTTTATCTGGCAGCAGCGTTGGCTGGTCATAACCAAAAAGGATTACCTGCATTTTCAATTTATGGAAAAGATGTTCAGGATTCTACCGATACTTCTATACCTGCAGATGTAAAAGAAAAGTTGCTTTCGTTTGGACGTACGGGAATTGCTTTGGCATGGATGAAGGGTAAATCATATTTAGCAATCGGCTCGGTATCAATGGGTATTGCAGGTTCGGTAGTAAAAGATGATTTCTTTCAGGAATACCTTGGTATGCGAAATGAATATGTTGATTCGGTGGAAGTGATGCGTAGGGTAAATTTGGGAATTTACGACCCGATTGAATACGAAAAAGCATTAGCATGGACTAAAAAATATTGCAAAGTTAACGAAGGGAAAGATTATAACCGAACCGAGAAACTTAAAAGCCGCGAAGCATTGGATAACGATTGGGAATATGTGGTTAAGATGACCTTGATTATACGCGATTTAATGGTTGGTAATCCGCGTTTAGCTGAACTTGGTTTTGCCGAAGAAGCTCGTGGGCATAATGCATTGGTTTCCGGTTTTCAAGGACAGCGTCAATGGACCGATTTTATGCCTAATGGCGATTTTTCTGAAGCGTTATTAAATTCCTCGTTCGATTGGAATGGAATTCGTGCACCATTTACGGTTGCAACCGAAAATGATTCATTGAATGGAGTATCCATGTTATTTGGAAACTTAATAACCAATACAGCACAAATTTTTGCTGATGTGCGTACTTATTGGAGTCCGGATGCTGTAAAACGAGTTACAGGTTACGAACTCGAAGGAGTTGCTGCAAACGGAATCATTCACCTGATAAATTCAGGTTCAGCAGCTTTAGATGGCTCAGGTCGTCAAACCAAAGACCAAAAACCTACCATGAAACCTTTTTGGGAAATTTCGGAGAAAGAAGCTGAAGATTGTTTAGCTGCTACTACCTGGTATCCTGCAAATTTGGATTATTTCAGGGGAGGTGGCTATTCATCTTGCTTTTTAAGTAAAGGAGGAATGCCCGTCACTATGTGTCGTGTAAATTATGTAAAAGGCCTTGGACCTGTTTTGCAAATTGCCGAAGGATATAGCATTGATTTGCCAACCGAAGTACACCAGAAAATTGACCAGCGTACCGATAGAACCTGGCCAACAACCTGGTTTGCGCCCATACTTACCGGCGAAGGTGCTTTTAAAGATGTGTATTCAGTAATGAATAATTGGGGAGCAAATCATGGTGCCATTTCGTACGGACACATTGGAGCTGACTTAATTACACTTGCGTCGATGTTGCGCATTCCGGTAAACATGCATAATGTAGATGCAACAAAACTATTCCGACCTTCGGCGTGGGCAGCATTTGGAATGAATCCTGAAAATTCTGATTACAGAGCGTGTGAAAATTATGGTGCTCTTTACAAATAATACATCAGAAATATGTCAAACAAAATAACATTAGTTAAGTCCGAAAACGGAATAAATTATCTATTCCCATTTATTCTCATATCTAGTCTCTTTTTGTTGTGGGGATTTGCTCATGGTTTGTTGGATGTTTTAAATAAGCATTTTCAAAACATTCTTCATGTTTCCAAAATGCAATCAGGGTTTGTTCAATTCTCACTTTACATAGGTTACCTTGTTATGGCTGTTCCTGCAGGGTTTATCATGAAAAAATTTGGATACAAAAAGGGGATTATTTTTGGATTATCATTATTTGCAATCGGAGCATTTCTATTCTATCCGGCAGCCAAATTTGGGTCGTTCTATCCTTTTCTTTTAGCATTATTTGTTATTGCATCTGGTTTGGCGTGTTTGGAAACAGCCGCAAATCCATATTCTACGGTTCTTGGGCCAAAGCAGTTTGCGGCCAGACGAATTAATTTCTCACAATCATTCAACGGACTAGGTTGGATATTAGGACCATTATTGGGAGGATTGTTCATCTTTGGTGCCGACTCAAAAGGAGGTTCAGTCGATAAATTTGATTCGTTGATTTTTCCATATATGCTAGTGGGATGTATAGTGGTGGTGGTACTTATTGTTTTTATGTTTACCAAGTTACCTGACATAACTATAGAAAATGAGTCTGAACAGGAAGAAAACCCGCCGATGAAGAATTTACTGAAACATCCAGCTTTTGTTATGGCAGTTATAGCTCAATTTCTATATGTTGCGGCTCAAACAGGAATCAATTCATTTTTTATAAACTTTGTGACAGATGAAATGACAAGCGCTCAAATAATGGTCGGCAGTTGGATGTCGCAATGGGGAACTTTTGGCGAAATATTTATGCCTAAAAGTGATGAACAGGCTGCCTCTCTAATTCTTGCTTTAGGGGGAATGGGCTCTTTCTTTATTGGCAGATTGTCAGGTGCATTTATTATGAAATATATAGCTCCCGGTAAACTACTGAAATACTATGCTATTGCAAATGTTATATTAATCATATTAGTAATTAGTAAATTAGGCTGGCTATCAGTTATTGCACTTTTTTCAACCTATTTTTTTATGTCTGTTATGTTTCCTACAATTTTTGCATTAGGAATAAAGGACTTGGGAACACTTACAAAAAAAGGTTCTTCATTTTTGGTAATGGCTGTTGCAGGTGGAGCTTTCTGTCCTCCTATTATGGGTGCAATAGCTGACCAATCAAGTATGTCTATTGCATTTATTATTCCACTTCTATGCTTCGGATTTATAGTGTATTATGCAGCTATTGGTTCTAAATTAAAGCAGAAGAAAATAATTTAACCTGTGTTAAATATCTTACAAAAAAACAGAATTCAATGAATACTCCTAAAGAGAATTACGTTATCGGGGTTGATTATGGAACAGACTCTGTCAGAGCACTATTGGTAGATGCAAATAACGGAGAAGAATTTGCATTATCCGTTTTTGAATATCCACGTTGGAAGCAAGGATTATATTGCAATGCTGCAAAAAATCAGTTTCGTCAACATCCACTCGACTATATCGAAGGTATTGAGTTTACAATTCTTGGAGTATTGCGCCAGTGTCCGGATGTAGCAAAAAATGTAAAGGCAATATCCATCGATACTACAGGTTCTACGCCTATTGCAGTGGATAAAACCGGAACTCCATTGGCTTTGCGTCCCGAATTTTCAGAAAATTCAAATGCCATGTTTGTACTTTGGAAAGACCATACTGCTATTAAAGAGGCTGATGATATTAATCACCAATGTCGTACTTGGGGTGGAGTAGATTTCAGCAAATATTCCGGTGGCATTTATTCGTCGGAATGGTATTGGGCTAAAGTACTTCATATTATCAGGGAAGATCAAAAAATTGCAAATCAGGCATTCTCGTGGGTGGAACATTGTGATTGGTTACCGGCATTATTGACAGGTCAAACAAATCCATTGACGTTGAAAAGAAGTCGTTGCGCGGCAGGTCACAAAGCCATGTGGCATAAAGAATGGGACGGTTTTCCTTCGAATGATTTTCTTTCGAAGCTGGATGAGCGATTGAGTGTTGTAAAAAACAATATGCCGGCAGAAACAATTACGGCTGATGAAATTCTAGGAACATTAAGTCAGGAGTGGGCTCAACGATTGGGTTTAAGTCAAACGGTACTTATAGGAAGCGGTGCTTTTGATGCTCATATCGGAGCTGTAGGCGGTGAAATAAAACCGTATTATCTGAGTAAAGTTATCGGAACTTCAACGTGTGATATGCTAATTGTGCCAACCGCAGAAACACAAAATGTGGTAGTAAAAGGTATTTGCGGACAAGTTGATGGTTCAATCATTCCAAATATGGAAGGCATGGAAGCGGGACAATCTGCTTTTGGAGATATTTATGCATGGTTTAAGAAGCTATTGATGTGGCCGGTTGAAAATATTTTATCAACTTCAGAAATTTTAGATATTCAGATTCGAGAAAAGTTGAAACAAGAAATATCTTCCAAATTAATCATAAAGCTTACCGAAGAAGCTGCGAAAATTCCTATTGCTGAAAGCGGAATTGTTGCTCTTGATTGGATGAACGGGCGCAGAACACCGGATGCAAATCAAACACTGAAAGGTGTTATTGCTGGTTTGAATTTGGGATCGGATGCACCAAGAATTTTCAGAGCGTTGGTTGAGGCAACAGCATTTGGTTCTAAAGCAATTGTTGAGCGTTTTTTATCTGAAGAAATACGTATTGATGGTGTCATTGCTCTGGGAGGAGTTGCCAAGAAATCGCCATTTGTTATGCAAATTTTAGCAGATGTTTTGAATATGCCTATTCAGGTGGTTGCTTCTGAACAAGCTTGTGCGCTTGGAGCGGCAATGTATGCAGCTGTTGTTGCAGGAATATATCCGAACGTGAACGAGGCACAAATAAATATGGGCCAAGGCTTTGAGAAAACTTATTATCCAATTACTGAAAATGCTGAAAAATATGAAGTTTTGTTTAATCAATACTCAAATTTGGGAAATCTGATTGAAAAAAACAGTTTGTGATGAATAATATTAATGATAATTATTACTACGGCATTACGCAAAAAGTTATAAAATTGGCTTCCGATGTTGCAGCATATATCGATAAGGAGAGTTTAAGTTTCTCGATAGAAAAAGTTGAAACAAAAAACAGGAATGATTTCGTTTCTTACGTTGACAAACAAGCTGAAAAACTTTTAGTTAATGGTCTTTCGTCGTTAATTCCTGAGGCAGGTTTTATAACCGAAGAAGGCACTGCTCAGGAATATGGTGAAAATTATTGTTGGATTATTGATCCATTGGATGGTACCTCGAATTTCATTCACGGTTCAACTCCTTATGCGATCAGCATTGCACTGACTTTCAAAAAGGAATTGGTCGTGGGCGTTATTCATGAGATAACACGAAATGAATCTTTTTATGCATGGAAAGGGAGCAAGGCATATTTGAACGGTAATGAAATTAAGGTTTCAAAAACGAATAAAGTTAGCAATTCGCTTATAGCAACCGGAAGACCGCACAATTACATCGAACATTACACCAAGTTATTGGGATTAATGGACTATTTTCTTCAAAACTCTCATGGTGTAAGGCAAAGTGGATCCGCGGCTACAGATTTAGCGTATGTGGCTTGTGGAAGGTACGATGGCCGATACGAATTTGGATTGAAGCCTTGGGATATTGCAGCAGGAATATTGATAATTCAACAAGCTGGTGGAAAGGTTTGTGATTTTAGTGGCAATGATAATTACTTTGAGAATGGCACATTTATAGCTTCAAATACAGAATTGTATGATGAACTTAAAAGCAATGTAAAATATATATTTGGGAATTAAATAATGAATTTGACTCATATTAAAAACTATTAATATGTTGAAAGGAATTTTGTTTGATATGGATGGAGTATTAGTTGATTCAGAAGAATACATATTTGAAGCAACCAAAATGATGTTTGCAGAGCATGGAGTTGTTGTAAAACGAGAAGATGCTTTTCCTTTTGTAGGGATGGGCGAGAATAATTATATCTCAGGTATAGGTATTACAAATGGATTTGAAGTGAATATTGAGCGCGACAAAGCACGTACTTATCAAATCTATGGGGAGATTACACGCGGAAAACTCAAGCCTTTACCCGGAACAGTAGAGTTTGTCGAAAAATGCAAGCAAAAGGGGTTTAAAATGGCAATTGCCAGCAGTGCCGATAAGGTGAAAATCTTTATAAACCTTACTGAAATAGGACTTTATCCCAATAATTTTCATGCAATTGTTAATGGTCAGGATGTTGAAAATAAAAAACCATTTCCTGATATATACTTAAAAGCAGCAAGTTTGCTTGGATTACGTCCCGAAGAATGTTTGGTCGTTGAAGATGCGATAAGTGGCATTGCTGCAGGTAAAGCTGCTAATTGCAAATGTTTGGCTTTGTCAACCAGTTTTCCTTCCACAATGCTTTCTTCAGCAGATTGGATATGTGAGAATCTCGAAAATGTACCCAATGAAGCACTGGTTTGGTAACATTTAATATAATCTTTAAAAAAAAGCAACAGCATGGCACAACCAGCATACAAAGCTAAAAGCTACTTATTAATCACTGTAACGATATTATTTTCTTTCACAGTTGCTTACGCTCAAAAAATGACAGATGCATTACATTGTCTTGGAAATGGACAATACTGTGTTTACCAGAATGGGATGGATGTTAAAAGTGTCTTTGGCCCTTCCTACAGTTCCCCATCGTATTTGCAATTGAATTTGAAAGATAATAATATTGTTATCAAATCGACCCGGCTTGCCGGCACGGCTATTTGGAAACACACATTAACGCGCAATGAAGATAAAATTGCTGAAATTACTGATTTTGTTGATAGCGAACTTCCGGTATTTGTTCGTAAAATTGTTGCATACAAAACTTTCACACTGAATTTGAACGTTTTAAATAATCCAAAAGTTACTGTTGTCGATAATTCAAATGAGTTTTCGATGCATTCAGGTTGCGCTTTGATGGTTCATAAAGATAGAGGCTTAGCTATTTTTGGAGAGTATGAGCATCCATACGAACAATTTCATCAAATATTGTTACGCTACGGTGCCAATATTAAAAATAACAGCTTAACAAATAGTTATGATATAGAAATTGGATTGGGAGAAAGCGAAATCTATTTTGTAGGAGGTCCTTTTTATCAAGAATGTTACGAAAATTCAAAAAACATATTGTTGATTGATTGGAAAAAACTGTACGACCGCACATTGAAAAACTGGTCGGAATTTACAAAGAAAAGATACGATTTTAATCTGCATTTGTCGGATAACAATAAAAACAAACGGCAGATTTTGGAACAAATAGACAATGTTGCCGTATTATTAAAAACACAGCAGTCAAACGAAGGAGCCGTTATTGCAGGTGACTTCTATCATTTGGCTTATGTACGCGACCAGTACGGAGTTTCGAGGGGATTTTTGGCAATGGGATATTACGATGAAGCAAAAAAAATTCTTGATTTCTATTGGCAAATTTGGCAAAAATTTGGTCTGTTGCATAATGCACAAGCTATAGGAGTTCCGGGAATTTTCCATATCCACGAAAATGATGACGTGGAACAAACTGGTTTTTTAATTATTCAGGCGTTTGATTATTTGAAAAAAACAAACGATGTGAACTTTGTAAAAACCATTTTCCCAATGCTACAATGGGCATGGAATGTTCAAAAGAAACATTTGGTTAAGGGCATGTTGCCATTTAATGGCGACGAAACCTATGTTGCAGGAGGAATTCTGCCTCGTACAGCATTGAATGATGGTTCATCCGAGTCGACTTTATTGTTTATTCAAAGTGGCGAATTATTATTGCCATTTATTGAAAAGAATAAATTATGGAAAAAAACGAATGTTCAATCTGACAAAAAACTAGTACAAACAATATCCGGTCAATTTATCGAAAATTTTGTTCAAGGCGGACAAATTATTGCAAATAATCCATCGAGAATGAATATCGAAGAAATGCCTGACTTTCGTCATGGAGTATGTGCCGGATGGCATGGCGTGGTATATACCAAAAAAGATAAAAACGGCAACTACTTATGTCCAAAATGTAGTATGGAAAAGAAAGTTTACCCGGCATTTGAGCGAAAATCCATTTTCATTCCATCCATTGCACTTACCCCCTATTATATTGGTTCAAAATTAATTCCGCATCAGGTATTGCAACAAAATATAGATATAATCAGGAATAATTATCTTAAATCCGGGCAAATTTCATCCCGAACTGGAGAAAAAAAAGTTATTGGTTATGAATTTGGTTTTTTACTCTATGCTTTGTCTGTATTGCATGACTCATTAGCTGATAAGGTTTTTGAAGACACAATGTCAGCCGTTGATGAAAGTGGTGCCTGGGTTGAATATTATAATGACGGAAAACCCATGGGATGTCGGTATCGGCCTTGGGAGAGTGGTATTAACATTGAGGCTATTATTATGTATGCTTTAAGTAAGGAAAATTAATTATGTTAAGAAATATCAAACAAAACATCAATATATTACTCCTGTTACTTGTAGCAATTTTATTCTCTAAAATTGCTGTTGCTCAAAAATATAAAACCGGCAATTGGGAAAATATGGAAAATATTTTTACAAATGCTCCTGACTCAATAAAAACAAGTGTATATTGGTACTGGATGCAGGATAATATATCCAAAGAGGGTGTGATAGAAGACTTAAAGTCGATGCAAAAAGCGGGTATTAACAGAGCATTTATTGGGAGTAATATCGGCGGCGCTTATTTCCCTGATATACCCGCAGGAAAAGTAAAATTATTTACCGATGAATGGTGGGAAATAATACACACTGCTTTAAAAACGGCGGGTGAATTAGGTATTGAAATAGGAATTTTCAACTCTCCGGGATGGAGTCAATCAGGAGGTCCGTGGGTAAAACCTACCCAAGCCATGCGGTTTCTTACTACATCATCCGAAGTAACTGTTACCGGACCTCAAAAATCAAATCTAATTCTACCGAAACCTTTAAAAGATTTTCAGGATGTAAAGATTATAGCTTATCCTGTTTCGACTGTTGACTCACTGATTTTTAGTAAAAAAGATGTAGAAATCGGAGCGAAATCTAAAGTTATACTTGATTTTGACTCACCTTCAAACTTTACAGTACGAAGTATATTAATTTACCCCGATAATTTACCAATCAATGCACAAGCGGATTTTCAGGTTTTCGAAAACAATGAATACCGCACCTTGAGAAGTTTTGATATAAATCGCTACAATTCTGCATTACAAGTTGGATTCGACCCTTATGGTGTGGTGGCAATATCAATTCCGACCTCTCATGCAAAAAAATACCGGTTAGTAGTTAACAACACTTATGCCGCTTGTGGTATAAAAAAAATTGAGTTATCGCCAACACTTACTGTTGAAAGATATGTGGAAAAATCGTTGGGTAAAATGTGGCAAACTCCCCTACCTCACTGGTCGGCTTACTTGTGGACAGAAAAATATAACCATGATGACTCAGCAACTAAAATCGACCCATCAAAAGTGTTAGATATTTCAAAATACTTGCTGCCAAATGGAACATTAACATGGGATGTGCCTCAGGGCACATGGAAAATCGTTCGTATGGGAATGATGCCCACGGGAGTTACAAATTCACCGGCAACAATTGATGCTACAGGTTTAGAAACAGATAAGCTAAGCAAAAAACATATCGAGACCCACTTCCAATCTTTTATTGGGAAGATATTAGATCGAATTCCTGCTCAAGACAGAAAAACTTTCAAAGTAGTGGTAATGGATAGTTACGAAACAGGTGGTCAGAACTTTACAGATAATTTTATAAAAACTTTCAAAAAAAGGTACAGATATGATCCCCTCCCTTATTTACTAACACTTAAAGGTGTAGTAGTAGGAAGTCAACAGAAATCGGATGCGTTTTTGTGGGATTTGAGACGGTTAATCGCCGATAAAGTTGCTTACAATTATGTAGGGGGGTTGAGAGATATTAGTCATAAAAATGGGTTTACCACATGGTTAGAAAACTATGGTCATTGGGGGTTTCCGGGTGAGTTTCTTCAATACGGAGGACAATCGGATGAAATTGCTGGAGAATTTTGGAGCGAAGGTGAATTGGGCGACATTGAAAATCGCGCTGCCTCTTCCTGCGGACATATTTATGGCAAAAATATCATTTCTTCGGAATCTTTTACCTGCGTTGGACAGGCTTACAGTCGCTATCCTGCTACAATGAAGGAGAGAGCAGATAAATTTTTCACAGAAGGAATTAATCATACTTTACTCACGCTTTTCATTCACCAACCTTACAATGATAAATATCCCGGAATTAATGCCCCTTTCAGCAATGAATTTAACAGGCATAATACATGGTTCACTCAGGTTGATGTATTTTTACAATATATTAAGCGCGTTAACTACATGTTGCAACAGGGAACGAATGTAGCCGATGTTGCCTATTTTATTGGCGAAGACACTCCAAAAATGACCGGAATCACAGATCCAATCCTTCCATCTGGCTATCAATTCGATTACATCAATGCGGAAGTAATTTTAAAATACTTAACAGTAAAAGATGGTCGGCTAACCCTTCCTCATGGAACACAGTATAAAATACTTGTGCTTCCAAAATTAGAAACCATGCGCCCGGAAGTGTTAAATAAAATTAGCCATTTAGTTGCTCAGGGTGCGGTTGTGTTAGGACCGGCACCAAATAGATCACCAAGTTTGCAAAACTACCCCATGGCCGACAAACAAATAAAAAACATGGTGAAAAAGTTGTGGGATGATGTGGATGGAATAAATATAAAATCGGCAAAACGTGGAAATGGAATGATACTTTGTGGAATGGATATGAAACAGGCTTTGGATTTTATTACTTGTCAGCCCGACTGTGAAATTCCAACCGAAAGTCCAATACTCTACGGACATCGTGCTTTTGAGAATGGTGATATTTATTTCATCTCAAATCAAAGTGATAAACAACAAAGTGCTACACTCGATTTCCGCGTAAAAAACCTGCAACCAGAAATTTGGGATGCTACAACTGGAAATATTACCAAATTGCCTGCATTTATTCAAAAAGATAAATCAACAGCGGTACCTGTTAAACTTGAGCCTTTTGCAAGTGCTTTTGTGATATTTAGAAGTCAGGGCAAGCCTGCTTCAACTCATTTAGAGGCGAATTTTCCAACGCCAAATGTATTGATAGAAATTAAAACACCTTGGAAAGTAAGTTTTGAGAGCCGATTTATGACTCCAAATCCTATAATAATGGATACTTTACAAGATCTCAGTAGTTTTACAAACGATAGTATTAAATACTTTTCGGGAACTGCTATTTACAACAATAAATTTCGATTGAATAAATTACCCGATAACAAAAAAGTGTATTTGCGATTTTCGGTGGTAAATATGATGGCCAAAATCAGTATAAATGGTCAGTATGTCGGAGGCGTTTGGACAGCACCTTACAGATTAGATATTTCAAACTTTGTAAAATTAGGCGATAATGATATAAAGGTGGAAGTAGTTAATGTATGGACAAACAGACTTATTGGTGATTTGAACCTGCCCGAATTGCATCGCCAGACTTATTCAAACGTAAATCCTTACAATGCACATTCACATTTACAAAGCTCAGGTATCACCGGACAAGTATTGGTCGAAAACTTGTAACAATCAATCATATATATTCAAGATAAATAAAACATAAAATCGAATACAATGAATTCAAGAGAAAGAGTATTAGCTGCTTTTCATAGAAAAGGCTTTGATCGTATTCCTGTTAAACACGAAGGAACACCGGAAGTAAATAAAATGATGATGGATCATTTTGGGTTGTCAAATATAGAACAATTACTGTTATTAGTAGGTGATGATTTCAGGTATATTGAGCCTATATATATCGGACCAGAACTTCAACAGTTCCCAGATGGAAGCATGCAAGGTTACTGGGGCGAACACTATAAATATGTAGAGTTTGAAGGTGGAAAGTATTTAGAATCCTGTTATCTACCTTTTGCCGGTATCAATACACTTGATGAATTAGACACATCGCACTTCCCAACTGCCGAATGGTTCGATTATTCTACCGTCAAACAACAATGCGAGAAAATTAGTAATCAGGGTTTTGCTGTTTGTTACGGTACAGCTGGCGATATGGATTTTATTAATAGTATTGCAAGAGCAAGAGGGACTGAACAGGTACTGATTGACTTGATAACCGACGACCCCGTTTATCTTGAAATAATGGAGGCACGTTTTCAATTTTATTATAACATGCATGAATGTGTTTTAAAAGCTGCTGAAGGTTTAATTGATTTCACACATATTGGCGAAGATTTGGGAACTCAAAACTCTCAAGTAATTGATTTTGATATTTTTGACAAACATTTTGCACCAAAATTTAAGAAGTATTTTGAAATGGTACATAGTTATGGCGCTAAAACGATGATGCACATGTGCGGTTGTGTTAGAGCTTTTCTTCCGCGATTGATTAATTTGGGATTAGATGTATATGATGTTGTACAGCCAACTACTCCCGAAATGGATATCGCTGTTTTACAAAATGATTTTGGCAAAAACATCGTTTTTTGTGGAAGTATTTGCGTACAAAGTACATTGGCATTTGGAAGTGTAAACGATGTGGTTAATGAAGTAGAGCGAAGAAAACATTTGTTTAAAAAAGGAGGACTTTTTCTTGGTCCATCACATGCAATTCAGGTGGGAACTCCACTCGAAAATATCATTAACATGTATAAAACAGCCGGAAGCTTAGCGGAAGTTGATGAAAAAATATTAGCTATAGAAACACAAAAAAATAGTGATGAAGTTAATATGTCAAGACTTTTTTAAAGATAATACTACTTATTAAAAGAAATATGGATACTTTAAGTTTAACCTTCGGGCTTTTGTTAAGCTTGTTATCTGGTTCCTTATTGGGCACCTTTGCATGGCCAATGAAGAAAATGGCAACTTGGCAATGGGAAAATATTTGGATTATGTATTCCATTTGGGGATTAATTCTCATTCCCTGGATTTGGGCTTTTCTCACAGTCCCAAATTTATTATCAATTTATGAGGCAGCACCTTTGGCAGTTATAGTAACAGTTTTTCTATTTGGAGCTGGTTGGGGGTTGTCAAGTATAGGATTTGGGATAAGCTTAAATACGTTAGGTATAGCTCTTGGAACAGCAATAGTTTTAGGGTTAATTAATGCTATCGGAACTATACTTCCTATACTTATTCTCAATCCGGATGCAATTGTAACCCGAACTGGAATTTTCATTTCGATAGGAGTTGGTATTATGTTAATTGGTATTGTATTGTCCGCATTGGCAGGATTACAAAAAGAAAAAGCATTACAAATTGTAACAAAATCGGATGAGAACAAGAGAAAATTCACGAAAGGACTCATTATTTCCATACTTGCGGGATTATTAGGTGCTATGTTCAATTTTGGACTTATTGCCGGTAAACCCTTAGAAGTTTTGGCTATAGAAAATGGAGCATCAAGCTTAAATGCAGCGAATGCAACTTGGTGCATCTCCCTATTTGGAGGTTTCATTATTACTCTTATTTATTGTGTATACCTGATTCGGAAGAATAACTCATGGAATTACTTCAAAAAAAGTGGAACAAATAAATATTGGGTATTGACTTTTATTATGGGTGTTATGTGGTTTGGAGGAATTGCACTTTACGGAACAGCCGTAATGAATCTTGGTAATCTGGGTGCATCAATAGGATGGCCAATAATTCAAAGTATGGCAATATTAAGTGGCAATATTGCAGGTATCTTTTCTGGAGAATGGAAAGATTCCGGAAAAAAACCACTCCGTACCATGCTTTTGGGTTTACTTTTTTTAGTTGTAGGAATATCTGTTATTTCTTATGCTGGTACAATTTAAGAAATACTCAAATAAAATTAACATAAATGGATATCGTATTTGCATTTCTATTTTAATTATTTTTCTCAGAAATTGCCATAAGTGCTAAAAAACCATCACACAAATAACCTTCATATCCCCAACTCTCGCCGTTCCATTTTCGCCAATCGTTGGTTTTTGATTTGGAAGCATAACCCTGCAACGAACCATTATCAATAGCATCAAGTAAATCGGATGACACACGGTGATATTCTTTAGTTAAACCAGCAATTTCCAATGCTTTAAGTGTATAATATGTCCAGTTGAGCGAAAGTCCTCCGTTTTCGTAAATCTGAAAACCATCGCTTCCATCTTCTAAATCGGATGCTCCATATCGCTTTTCATTATTT
>JAIFKX010000014.1 GCA_020049335.1 Paludibacter sp.
CGCTCCGAAGCAGCAACGATAATGCGCCCAAAGTGTTTTTGAGCTATTCGGTTATTGCACCCGCCACGCCAGTACTTATACAGCAATATGTCGAAAACCGAATAAAAAACCGCATTGCGCAAGTGGAAGGAGTGTATCAGGTAAATGTGAGCGGTGCTAACCCCATGGAGTGGCTGCTCGAATTCGACTACATGCAGCTTAGTAAAATTGGCGTTACAACTTCCGATATTCAATCGGCTATCAATCAATATGTAAAAACAGAATCGCTGGGAATGGCCAAGGTAGTTTTGCCCAGCCAGCACGAAAACTTTATGCGCGTGGCATTTGTTGCCGATGCCAACACCGTAACTGAAAGCAGCTTAGGCGCTATCGAAATTAAGAAAACCAATAATCGGGTTATTCGGTTGTCGGACGTAGTGAAAATACGAAAAGCAGAATCACAACCAACAGCTTATTATCGCATCAACGGACTAAACACCATCTACATGACTGTGGTGGCGAACGAAGCTGTCAATCAGTTGGAACTAGGCGATAAAATCAAGGAGCAAATGGCGGATATTCGTACCGATTTGCCCACAGGATACAGCATTGAAACGGCTTATGATGCTACCGAATACATCCGGGAGGAGTTGAATAAAATCTATTTCCGAACGGGGCTTACCTTACTCATTCTGTTTCTTTTTGTCTTTTTGGTTTACCGAAAACTTAACTATCTGCTACTCATAATCATTTCATTAGTAATAAATTTAGCCATAGCCTTTATCTTTTATTACTTTTTGGAAGTGGAGATTCAGCTTTATTCACTGGCGGGTATTACCATATCGCTCACACTTATTATCGACAATATTATAGTGCTCTCCGATCAGCTCATTCATCGCCGAAACATGAAAGCATTTTTGGCAATTTTGGCTGCCACACTTACTACCATTGGCTCGCTGGTGATCATTTTCTTTTTAGAAGAAAAAATGCGCTTGAATCTGAAAGATTTTGCAATAGCCATTATGATTAATCTGGCTGTGTCGTTGCTCGTGTCCTTGTTTCTGGTTCCAGCGCTTATCGAAAAAATGCACATTGTAAAACCGGTGGAAAAGAAGCGTAGGTTTATTCAACGCTTGCGGTCGAAACCGTTTTTTTCAATACTGTTCTCCAAACGATTATTGGTGTATATTACCCGCTTCTATACCGCTCAATGCCGGTTTTTGTATCGAAAACGCCTGTTCGTGTACCTGTTTTTTATACTTTTATTTGGCCTACCCGTATTTCTTTTGCCCGATAAAATTGAAAAAGAAAATAGCTTTGCCACGCTTTACAACAAAACAATTGGTTCCGATTTTTACAAAGAGAATATTAAATCGAATGCAGAAATGGTGCTTGGAGGCACATGGCGCTTGTTTGTGCAAAAAGTATATAACGGTTCGTACTTCAATAACGACCGCGAGGAAACAACACTTTTTGTAAATGCATCCTTGCCAAATGGTTCAACCTTGCCTCAAATGAATTTTCTGATTCAACGCATGGAAGGCTACATATCGCAATTTAAGGAGGTGAAGCAGTTCGAAACCAATATTTCTAGTTCCAATAGAGCCAATATCTCCATTCGATTTAGTAAAAAATACCAAAATAGCGGATTTCCTCACCAATTGAAATCGAATCTGATAAGCAAATCGCTGGAGTTGGGTGGCGGAAGTTGGAGCGTGTATGGTGTAGGCGATGGTTTTAGCAACGATTTGAAAGAAAGCGCAGGATCAAGCCGTGCCACGCTGTACGGCTACAATTACGATGAACTGTACCGCTATGCCGAAAAATTCCGAAACCAACTGCTGGAATATCGCCGCATTAAAGAAGTAATGATAAACTCCGAATACAGTTGGTACAAAGACGATTATCAGGAATTTGGGTTTGTGCTCGATAACGAACGCATTGCAAAAGCGGGCTTAGAGCCTTATCAGATTTACGCCAGTTTGCGAAACGTTTTTGAGCGTAATAACACTGCTGGATATGTATTTAACGGTACCGAAAACGAACGTATTGCGCTCAGCTCCACGCAGTCGTCAGAGTATGGAATATGGGATTTGCAAAATGTTCCATTTCAGTGCGAACAAGCAACCCTAAAACTATCGGACGTGGCCACTATCGAAAAAATGCAAGCACCCCAAAAAATTGCCAAGGAAAATCAGCAGTATAAACTCTGTGTGCAGTACGAATACATTGGCGCCTACGAGCAAGGATTACGTGTACACGAAGAAGCCATAGAAGCATTTACCAAAAGTTTGCCAATAGGCTACAGTATTAAAAACGAAAATGACAATTATGGAAGTTGGGGAAAAGATACCGAGAATCAGTATTGGCTACTAGGCATTGTGTTTGTAATTATATTCTTCTGTGCCAGCATTTTATTCAATTCATTAAAGCAAGCATGTTACATCGTTTCTATCATTCCACTTTCATTTATTGGTGTTTTTCTCACTTTTTATTGGTTTGAACTCAGTTTCGATTCTGGTGGTTTTGCAGCATTTATTTTATTATCGGGCATTACCGTAAATGCTAACATCTATATTATCGATGAATACAATAATATCCTTAAAGCAACAAATCTTTCGCCACTACAAGCCTATATCAAAGCATGGAATGCCAAAATACGCCCCTTGTTTTTGACAATTATTTCCACAATGCTTGGTTTTGTGCCATTTATTGTTGGCTATCGCGAAGCATTTTGGTTTCCTTTGGCAGTGGGTGTAATAGGAGGGTTAGTTTTTTCGGTTTTAGCAATTTATATAGTGTTGCCGCTATTTTTGAATAAGAAATACTTTTGACTCACTTATGCCAATCTTTAAAGATTTTACATTTACATCAATTTTTAAGGGGTGCAGCACTAATATCTAAATTTAAAAATCTTCAACTGATTTAAATTAAAAAGCCTGACTTTGCATTATTTTGCAAGTCAGGCTCAAAAGAAGTAATAAAACTTTATACCTTAAAAAACGAATTATTATTTACTAAAATCAACTTTAATATTCCCTGTAAGTGTTGATACATCAATCGATTTAACTAATTGATTTTTAGCTGGATCGGTTTGACGAACAAATATGGTTTTTTGAAATTCAGAAACGGATACGTTCGAGGTGAAAAACAAATCGCGTGAACCTACGCCCGATTTCAAAAGTACTGCTGTGCTTTCGGCTGGATTTGTATCAAAAATTTCTATTTTATACAGAAATTTACCTTCAAAAGTATCATTTACCAAAACGGTGAGATTTACTATTTTAGCACTTTGACTTTCCTGATCTTTAGCTAATCCATTAATGCCGTCGGCGCTATTATCGCAACTAACTGCTATAAGTGCTATCGTAAAAATTGCTACAAGCGTTGTGAAATTCTGAATAGTTTTCATATTATTTCTATTTTGCTTGTGATAGAAACAATTAGTGTACCAAAAAATGATTAGTGCTGACAGTCAGATATTTGTGTGTTTATTGTACAATTAATGCTCTTCAAAATAAAAGAAAACTCTTCGAAAACGAAAACCTCTTTTATTCGAAATTGAAATAGGGTTGAATTTTACGAATTGTTTCGGGCTTCAATTCGGAGATGGAGTTTAATTCATTCACATTTTTGAGTTTTCCTTTGCGACGGCGGAATTCGTATATGGCTTTCGATTCGTAGAAATTAAGGTAAGGATGTGCATTCAATCGCTCCACCGAAGCTGTATTAATTGGTATTTTCTTTACAAGTTCGAGATTTATTTTGCAACTTGGACTAATTTTGGAGTAGCTCTCCTCGTTCATTCCATAGAGTTCGCGTAATTGTTCAACATTCACAAAGCCACCTGTTTGCTGCCTGAAACGCACTATTGCTTTGGCGTAACCACGTCCTAAGCCGTATACTTTCATCAACTCGGTGGTGTCTGCCGAATTTAATTCGACGATTAGGTTTTTAATTTTTGAAGGCGTATTTGATTTTACACTGTCCTTCGCGGTTTGCTTTATTTCAGCAATGGTAATAAACGGTTCTAACTCTTTGAATTTCTCGGGGTAAATGCCGTACACTTTCGAGAAACTTTCGGGCGTTCGGAATTTGCCTCCTTTGTTTCTGAATTTCAAAATGTTAGAGGCAATAAATGGTTTTAACCCCAAGCGAACAAATGTGGCAGAATCAATGGTATTTGGATCAAATTTGAAAAGCGAATATTTCTCTGCTTCTTTTTTTACAAATTTCTTGTTGTTTTGAAAAATGCTATCGTATTTCTTATCCCACTGTGCTTTTCGCAAACTATCGCGCGAAACAAGTGTTTTTTCGAAACGTTGCGCTTCATCCAAAAAGTTTGATTTAGATTTTTCCTGTTGCGGAGTGAAGTAAGGCAACAAAAAATCAATAGCTATTATGCTAATTATCAAACCAATCAGAACAATAATAGCTAAGCGCTGTCCTTTCGAAAAATAGAAGAAATCCTTCCACATAGTTACATTTCGTAATCAACGCAAGCACGTTCGGTTCGTACTTTACCTATAAATGCCGCAACACGTTTGTGTTCGGGGTGCTCTTGATAAGTATCGAGGTCGGCCATGCTGTCGAATTCTGAATTTAATGCAATATCAAAATTTGCAGCCGGAGCTTCGGGTGAATTAATACCAACCTCAATCATTCGAATTTGAGGAATAAAATTTTTCAGATTTTCGAGTTCTGATTTAATGTAAAGGGTATTTTCTGCTTTTGTTTTACCTTCGGCATTTTCTGCTAATTTAAAAAATACAATGTGCTTAATCATTTTTTGGTTAATTTGTTGATTGGTTTATCTGTTAATTAGTTCATCTGTTGATTGGTTCATCTGTTAATTAGTTCATCTGCTGTCTGTTGTCTGTTGTCTGTTGTCTGCTGTCTGTTGTCCGTTGTCTGTTGTCTGTCGTCCGTTGTCCGTTGTCTGTCGTCTATTTACACACTACTTTATAGCTTTTGTTGTTTACTTTAAGAAAATAAATACCTGCTCGCGTGGGAATAAAAAATCGACCTTGCACCAAATTTCCCATCCAAACAACTTCGCCGGTAAGCGAAAATAGTTTCACATTACCAACCGCTTTGGGCAGGGTAATAAAGATGCCATCCGAATTGGTACTGAAAACGATACCTTCGGCTATTGTTTGTGCATTGCCGCTTGGCGTATTATCACTTTCGGACTTATTCCATCCTGCATCGGTTTTTACCACTGTGGGCTTATGGTCTGATGAACTTTTGTTTTGAGCTTGTGTGCTCAAAACAAATAGTAATATTATGGCAAGAAATAAATTCGTTTTCATTTTTTGTTTATTCTAACTGTTTATCGTTCACTTTTCATTCGCTTTGGATAATCGATGGTATAGTGCAATCCACGACTTTCTTTGCGACGCAATGCATGTTTTATTATCAAATAAGCTACGCTAATTACATTACGCAGCTCACATATTTCGCGCGAAACAACCGATCGGTCGAATAAATTTTCTGTTTCGCGATACAAAATTTCCAAACGGCTCATGGCTCTTTTCAAACGCAAATTGGAGCGAACAATGCCTACATAAGTGCTCATTATCTGTTCCACCTCGCGGAAACTTTGTGTTATTAATACCATCTCTTCGGGAAGTTTTGTGCCTTCGTCGTTCCAATTTGGTATAAATTCATTCCATTTTATCGTATCTAATTCTTTTGCAGCGTGTTTTGCGGCTACATCGGCATATACTATTGCTTCGAGTAATGAGTTGGAAGCCAATCGGTTTGCGCCATGAAGCCCCGTACAAGTGCATTCGCCAGCGGCATAAAGATTTTTTATCGACGACTTAGCATGTTCATCAACAACTATGCCACCACATAAATAGTGCTGTGTGGGCGATACAGGAAGCATGTCTTTGGTAATGTCGATACCCAGCGATAAACATTTTTTATAAATATTGGGGAAGTGCTCTTTTGTTTGCTCGGCATTTTTATGCGTAACGTCCAAATAGACAAACTGATGACCACGAATTTTCATTTCGTTATCAATTGCTCGCGCCACAATGTCTCGCGGAGCAAGCGAACCGCGCTCGTCGTATTTTTGCATAAACTCGCGTCCATCTTTACAACGCAAAACAGCTCCATAGCCACGTATAGCTTCGGTAATCAAAAACGTTGGACGTTCACCTGGATTGTAAAGTCCAGTAGGATGAAACTGCACAAATTCCATGTCCTGAATCACGCCACGTGCTCGGTGTACCATGGCAATTCCATCACCAGTTGCAATTTGGGGGTTGGTAGTTGTGGCATACACACCACCTATTCCGCCGGTAGCCATCAGTGTAATTTTGGACAAAAAGGTATGGATATGATTCGTTTCTTGATCGAGAACGTAAGCGCCATAACACTCAATGTCAGGCGTATGCAGCGTAACCACTTCGCCTAAATGATGCTGAGTTAGTATTTCGATGGCAAAAAAGTTTTCAAAAATTTCAATATTAGGATTCTTACGAATTTTCTTAATCAAACTTTTCTGTATTTCAAAGCCAGTATTATCTTTGTGGTGCAAAATGCGAAATTCCGAATGTCCGCCCTCTTTGTGTAAATCGAATTTTCCAAGCTCATCTTTATCAAAATCGACGCCCCAGTTTATCAATTCTTCTATTTGAGCGGGTGCGTCTTCAATTACTTTGCGAACTGTAACTTCATTGCAATGTCCATCGCCCGCAATGAGCGTATCCTGTATGTGTTTCTCAAAATTGTCGGGGTCGTAGGTTACTGCTGCAATTCCACCTTGCGCATAACTGGTGTTGGTATCGTCGAGCGACGATTTACTTATCAACGCCACTTTTCCATATTGCGAAGCTTTAATGGCAAAACTGATGCCTGCCAAGCCACTTCCTATTACTAAAAAATCAAATTTACGTGTCATAATATTAATGTGCCCCGATAGCTATCGGGAGTGCTGATATGATGATGAGTTAATTAAGAACAAATCTTCATATTAATTTAATCTCCTATAAATGTGTTGTTTAATCTTTTTCAAATAAACAATATCTTTCTTTTTTAATCTAATTTTTTCAATCACCACTCCCGATAGCTATCGGGACACATCACCACATCAAATCTCTTTAGAGTAAGCCCTACGTCGTTTATGGTTTACGTTTTCGAAACTTCCCCACTGCGACGACATTTTGGTATTTGTTTCTAATTCGGGATTCGATTCGGCAAATTTATAACCGTTTTTGGCTGCATTAGGCATTATATCGGCAAACATAATTGAATTGACGCCTTTACTTTGGTATTCAGGGTGTACAGCCATCAAATATAAATCAATTACATCATTTTTATATAAAGCTCGAAGCATGTAAAACCAGCCCAATGGAAATAAACTACCTTTGGATTTTTGCAAGGCTTTTGTAAAACTGGGCATGGCAATGCCAAGAGCCACTACGTCATCTTTTTCGTCCACAACTATCGAAATAGTATCTAAGCGAAAAATGCTGAAATATAATTTAATGTAAAAAGCGATTTGCTTTTCGTTCAATTTTGCAAAACCATACAAATCTTTGTAGCACAAATTTAGTAATCCGAAAATTTTGTTGGCATAATTGCTAACTACTTCTTTGCGCGATTTAAAATGCACCGAACGCAATTTATACTTCTGCTTTACAATTTCGGCAATTCTGAAAAATTTCTCCGGAAAAACTTCTGGTACAGTTATTAAATATTCTTTCCAGTCAATTTCTTTTTTAAAACCATAATTTTCAATGTGTTGCACATAATATGGGTAATTGTAAATTGTTGCTAACGTACTTGGTTTATCGTACCCTTCAATTAATAATCCTTCGGGGTCGAAGTCGGTAAAGCCAAGTGGTCCGCAAATTTCTGTCATTCCTTTGCCTTTGGCCCATGCAATAGCGGTATCAAAAAGGGCTTTGGACACCTCTTTGTCGTCGATAAAATCGACCCAGCCAAAACGCGCCTTCTTCTCGTTCCAAGTTGTGTTTGCTACCGGATTAATGATGGCTGCTATGCGCCCAACTATTTTGCCATTTTTTAATGCTACATAATAAGCCGACTCGCAAAATTCGTGTGCCGGATTTCTATCTTTAGATAAATTCAAAAGGTCGTCCATCATAAGCGGTGGAGCGGCAAATTTATTATTTTTATATAAATTAATGCCAAACCAAATAAATTTTTTCAACTCACTTTTCGACTTAACTTCTTGTATTTCAATTGCCATTATTTTGATTTTTTGTGTCGTAATTACCATTACTAATTGTAAAGTAACAACTTTTCTTTCGAAACGGAAAGTGTTTAGTCTTAAATCTGTTTTTTGCTTTTATAAAAAAACAATCCTAACGCTAAAATTGTAGTTATCACACCGCCAATAATGGAAATTTGTTTCGATAAATGAAAACCTTCGGGTGCAATTAAAATGTAACTTACGGTAACAGCAGTCATAAACAAGGCTGGCAACAGCGAAATAAGATACATTTTTTGTTCTTTATAGAGATAAACAGTTATAGCCCAGAGTGTAAATACAGCTAAGGTTTGATTGCTCCATGCAAAATAGCGCCAAAGTACACTGAAATCCATTTGCAATATTAAAAATGTAAGAATGAAAATTGGTATCGATATTATCAAGCGTTTTGACATTGGTTTTTGATCGAATTTTAAGAAATCGGCTGCAATCAATCGTGCCGAACGCAAAGCAGTATCGCCCGAAGTAAGTGGCGCGGCTATTACTCCCAATAAAGCTAAGACTCCACCTACTGGGCCAAGCCACGATTTTGAAATTTGATCCACAATTTGTGCAGGCGCGTTTACATTTCCGAGCGAAGCCACATGTGCTTGCAATCCCTCAATAGAACCATAAAAACTCGATGCTGCAGCAGCCCAAATCAATGCAACAATACCTTCGGCAACCATACTGCCATAAAATACCCGACGACCCAATTTTTCGTTTTCAATACAGCGTGCCATCAAAGGCGATTGTGTAGCGTGAAAACCTGAAATGGCTCCACAAGCAATGGAAACGAACATAATAGGGAAAATGGGTAATTGCTTGGGATGTAAATTGGCAAAACCTTCGGTAAATTCAGGAATTGGAGCATGGTTAAAAATCATGGCACCCATAATTCCAACTGCCATAAATAACAGCGCAAAACCAAAAACGGGATATATTTTACCAATAATTTTATCGATGGGAAGCAATGTGGCCAAAATATAATACGCAAAAACGATAATTATCCACCAAGTTACATTAATAACATTGGGTGTGAGATTGGCTAACAATCCTGCTGGTCCCGAAACAAAAACCGCCCCAACTAAAATCATTAGTATCAGCGAAAATCCACGTATAAACTGCTTCACACCATTGCCGAGGTGCATACCTACTAATTCGGACTGACTGGCGCCGTTGGCACGAACAGACATCATGCCCGATAAATAATCGTGTACGCCTCCAGCAAAAATAGTCCCAAATACAATCCAAAGGAACGAAGCGGAACCAAACATAACGCCCATAATTGCGCCGAAAATTGGCCCAAGGCCGGCAATATTAAGAAACTGAATAAGGAAAACTCGCCACCAAGGCATAGCCACATAATCCACACCATCGGGATTCGCTATGGCAGGTGTCTTGCGGTTTTCGTCGATACCAAAAACCTTTTCGGTAATTTTGCCATAAATTAAGTAGCCAACTATCAGTGCTACAATAGATAATAAAAAGCTGTACATAAATATATTAGTTTATTTGTTGATTAGTTCATTGGTTAATTGGTTCATCAGTTGATTGGTTCATCGGTTGATTTGTTCATCGGTTGTTGTTGAATATAATTTTCAATCCCGGTAGCTATCGAGACAAATTCTCTTCTATCTTCTTTGGAGTAAAACCACATTCTCCACATGATGAGTGTGTGGAAACATATCCACAGGCTGTACGGCAGTTACCTTATAATCAGCATCGAGCAAGCTCAAATCGCGTGCTTGTGTGGCTGGGTTGCAACTTACATATACTATGCGCTCGGGTGTAGCCAATCGAATGGCAGCAATCACATCGTCGTGCATTCCAGCGCGAGGTGGATCGGTAATTATCACATCCGGTTTTCCGTGCGTTTCGATAAATGCAGCATTCAAAATGTCTTTCATATCGCCAGCAAAAAAAAGCGTATTGGTTATATTGTTTATTCCCGAATTTACTTTTGCATCTTCAATGGCTTCGGGAACATATTCAATACCAATTACTTTGCTTGCCTGATGGGCAATAAAGTTGGCAATAGTACCCGTGCCAGTATAAAGGTCGTACACCAATTCATTGCCTGTAAGTTCGGCAAAGTTGCGCACTATTTTATATAATTCGTACGCCTGCTCTGAGTTGGTTTGATAAAAGGATTTTGGCCCAATCTTGAATTTTAAACCTTCCATTTCTTCGTAAATACATTCATTTCCACTAAAAACATGTATTTCCTGGTCGGTTATCGTGTCGTTTGCTTTCGAATTAATAACGTATAATAAGGAAGTTATTTGTGGAAAACTATCGGCAAGATGTTGAAGTAAAGCATTTTGTTCGGCTTTATCTTCGTAAAAGAATATCATAATCACCATCAATTCGCCTGTGCTGGTTGTTCGTACCATCATGGTGCGCAAAAATCCTTCCTGCGAACGTAAATCGAAAAATGTCAAGCCTTTTTCCAATGCGTATCGACGCACTTCGTTGCGAATTTCGTTGGATTCTTGGGTCTGCAACCAGCATTTATTAATATCCAACACTTTGTCGAACGCACCCGGGATATGAAAACCAACGGCATTCATGGTTTCGAAAACCTTTCCTTCGGCTATCTCTTCGTTCGTACGCCAGCGTTTGTTCGAGAAGGTAAATTCTAATTTATTGCGGTAAAATTCTGTTTTTGCCGAACCTAATATAGCTGTTGTTTCGGGTAAATCAATTTTTCCAATACGAGTAAGGTTGTCGATAACTTGTTTTTGTTTATAGCGCAATTGTGCCGGGTAGGGTAGGGTTTGCCATTTGCATCCGCCACAAATTCCAAAATGTTCACATACAGCTTCATTGCGCTCGGCAGAATAGCTGTGAAAATGAATAGGGCGCGCTTCCATAAAGTTACTCTTTTTGCGCGTAACCTGCAAGTCTACAATGTCGCCAGGCACCACAAAAGGCACAAAAACCACCACATCATTTATGCGAGCAATTGCCTTGCCTTCGGCAGCAATATCGGTTATAGTAACATCGGTAAATATAGGATGCGGTTTTTTCTGTTTAGCCATAAGGAATTTAAAAGTTGATTTGGAATGCAAAAATACTATTTTTTACTGCAACTTGCTGCATAATGAAGGAGTTTAACCCTATTTAATGGCTTTTCCATATCACAAATTAGTTCTTTGCGGGAATATTCTGTTGTTTTAAAAATTTGATTCGTTTTTTTCGATAATTTTTTAAATTGCGATAAAGCAACATATCCACGCGAAATTATCAACGAACAAATCAATTTAAAGTGCTCTTTATTTTTACTTTTAAATGTAGTTTTATCAATTTTATTCCAAATTTCGGAATGTAAATTTTGATAAATTCGCTCCAGTTGTTTCATTTCAATTGCCATTGTTGCCAATGTTTTTATACCCGCTTTGTAATCTTTATACACATCAAAAATATCGTTTTCGAGCTGACCGATAGCGCCTAATTGGTAAAAAAGGGCATCTTCATTTTCGGAAATATCATTTTCGAACGCCCTGCGGTAAAGTTGCATAGTGTAGCCGCCTTTGTTGTAAGTTATAGTTTCGAGTTCTGTTTGCGAAAGCGTTGGTTTGGTTTGATTTCGCGATGCTACTTGAGCATGAAAAACCTTATTCATAAGCACTTTCGTACTCGATTTATGATTTGAATTTTCCAAAAATAGATAATACAATTCTACCAATAAATTCAGTTGAGGCGAATATGATTTATTTTTAACAGGATTTTCTAATACATTTCGAATAAAATCGTCCGAGTAATTACTTTCATCAAATAAGTCGTCGAACAAAGCCGTCATACCACCGAGGCAAGTGATGGCAGTTCGTTCATTTGTGTTGAGTTTGCTACCACGTAGGCTGCTGTACGATTCGCCAATGAAAATTGGAACATACAATCCATACGTTTTTAATCGGTCTAAATCCGACTTATTAAGCTTACTATCAAATGAATGTAAAAATTTCGAAAGAAATAATTTTTGTTTTTTAGATTGCGTCCAAAATTTTATTAACAGAAAAAATATCTTTGCAACATTCAGCATATAATTCATTGAGCTTTTGTTTTTGTTGGCAAATATAGGCTATTTTTATAAATAAAAAAGTGGAATCTCTATTTTAAAGAAATTCCACTCTTATATTTATGTCAATTTATATCTCAAAAACGATAACGAGCCGAAAGGCAAATATCGTTGTAATATCCTCCGGAACCGGCACTACTTGTTAAATAAAAAGTTGGTCGATAGTCAAGAGATAGTTGAAGTGGAAAGTCAAACTTATATTCCAATCCAATTTGCCCAACAATACCCAATGCAAGTTTAGTTGTTGGATAGGTGGCGTTTGTGTTCGAAAATCCAATAGTAGCTCCTGGTCCATAATACCACGCCATTCCTTCTGTCCAGTCCGATAAGTCGTTCACCCAATGGTAAATGCCATTCAAACCAAACGATTGTGGAGATAAACCAAGGTCAAGTTCCACTCTGTTGGTTTCTCCCAGTGGTTGTTGATAAGATATTTCTCCACCTGCTCCAAAACGAACTCCAATAGCGCGCTCGGCTTGAGCGTAAATACTTGATGTGCTGATAATAGCGAATGCGAAAATAATTAATTGCTTTTTCATGCTTCAATAATTGTTTTGTTAGTTTTAATAATGCTTTTGTTTTATTGTTTCTGTTTAATTGCTCTGTTTTTTAATAACCCATTTGCTGTTTAAATCAATTGTTGTTGCAGTTATGTAACAAATAACATACCATTTTGTGAATTTTTCAATAAATCAGTCATAGCTTTCGTTTCATTTTGGTTCTTTTATTCTCATTTATAAAAATAAGTATTACTTTTGTATCCCCATTTAATAGAAGTTGAATAATCCAATTGATTTGAATGTATCTAAAATATTCAATCCAATTAACTTAGATTGAATTTGTAATTGCTAATAGAATTAAATAATATACTTTTATTGCTCTGATAAAATGAAAAACAAGTATAAAGACTTAATAGAACAGACTTTTGAATTTCCAAACGATGAGTTTGATGTGGTTGAAAATGATTTGGAATGGTTCGATGTGCCATTGATGGATATTATCAAACAATATGGAACTCCATTGCGAATTGCTTATTTACCCAAAATTGGTCAGAATATCCAAAAAGCTCGCCGTATGTTTAATGTGGCAATGGCAAAAGTCGATTACAATGGCGATTACAATTATTGCTATTGCACCAAAAGCTCTCATTTTTCGTTTGTTATGGAAGAGGTGCTTAAAAATGGTGTACATCTCGAAACGTCTTCTGCATTCGATATAAATATTATGGAATCGCTTTACGAACAAGGGTATCTGAAACAAGATACCTACGTGATTTGCAATGGCTTTAAGCGTCCACAATACGTCGAAAATATTCAAAATCTTATGCGAACAGGCTTTACGAATGTTGTACCAATTTTGGATAACAAATTCGAGTTAAACTTATTGCTCAAAGATTTCGACATGAAGTTTAAAGTAGGTATTCGTATTGCAGCCGAAGAGGAACCCAAATTCGATTTTTATACTTCGCGTTTGGGTATCCGCTACATGGATATTATACCTTATTACTTAAACAATATTGCCAATAACCCGCAGGTTGATCTTAAAATGTTGCACTTTTTTATTAATACTGGTGTAAAGGATACTGCTTACTATTGGAATGAGTTGAATAAAGCAGTAAACTTGTATTGCGAGTTGAAGAAGAAGTGCCCTGAGTTGGATAGTTTAAATATTGGTGGTGGATTTCCTATACAAACTCATTTGGATATGACTTACGACTACGAATACATTGCCGAAGAAATTGTAGCCCAAATAAAACTTATTTGTCAGCAACATGCTGTACCCGAACCACATATCTTTACCGAATTTGGTTCGTATACTGTTGGCGAAAGTGGCGCCATGCTTTATTCTATTGTAAATCAGAAAAAACAAAACGACCGTGAACTTTGGAATATGATTGATAGTTCGTTTATGACCACCTTGCCCGACACTTGGGCTATCAATCAGCGCTATGTGTTTTTGGCAATTAATAATTGGGAATCGGAATACGAACGCGTCAATTTAGGTGGTTTAACCTGCGACAGCGAAGATTTTTATAACGCCGAAGTGCATTCGAATGCTATTTTCCTTCCGAAAATGCAAGAGGATCGTGAGCAGTATATAGGTTTTTTTCATACTGGCGCTTATCAGGAATCGCTGAGCGGCTTTGGCGGCATACAGCATTGCCTTATTCCAGCACCTAAATTAGTAATTATCGACAAAGACGAAGATGGTGAGTACTTTACAAAGCTTTTTGCCAAAGAACAAAGTTACAAATCGATGTTGAAAATACTGGGATATTAAAGCCCCTATATCCCCTAAAGGGGCATAGCCGTCAAGCTAATTTTAATTTTCGACCCCCAAATCCGTCAGCCGACGGAGGCATTAAGACGCAGTATCTTTAATTTCTCTTATCTTATGAAGAGAATATGTCTTAGCCCCCATTTTTAAAATATTTTCCTTAACTTGACGGCCATGCCCCTTTAGGGGCTTGGGGCAATTAGGGTGAGGTGTTTTTTCAGTGTTTCCATCTTATTTTCAGTCTCAATCCATTCCTTTTCGGCAACCGACGATGCTGTAATTCCAGCTCCGCTATACAACAAAATATTATCGCGGAATAGCTGCATACATCTTAAATTGACAAAAAGCTGACAGCCACTTTCTATATTCAAAGTACCCAAAAAACCAGTGTAATAGCTGCGCTTGTGTTTTTCGTTTTTCAAAATAAAATCAACGGCATTAGCTCTTGGCAGGCCACCCACAGATGGTGTTGGATGCAAGGCAGTTATGAGCTTCGATAGGTCATTTTTAATCGCTGATTTTTCAAACTCAAATCCGGATTTTAAATGAACAAGATTAGCTGCTCTGTAATTTTCGACTTCTGATTTTGTAAAGGCTGTAATTCCGTATTCTGTTAAAGTTTTGGCTATAAAATTGGTTACTATTGCTTGTTCGTCCAATTCTTTTTCAGTCCATACGTACTTTTCGAGATCCAAACCTGTAAATGCTTGTGTGCCGGCCAACGAAACGGTGCGCATAAGATTATTTTCAGTTACAAGTAATGGTTCCGGAGTGGCGCCCATCCAGCAGCCTGCGTTAGGCATTTGAACAAAATAAATATAGGCATTGGGATAAAGATTACACAGTTTTTGATAAAAAAGTGGTGCCCAAAAATCGTCAGGCTTGTCAATCAAATGTGTTTTCGAAACGACTACTTTTCGAAATTCTGCATTGTTGATGGCTGCTATGGCAGTGTTTACATTGTTTTCAAAAGCTTCTTTTGTTGTAGTCTCAAATTTAGTTTTATCTATTTGCAATTCCAATCCGAAAGAGTCATTTCTGCTCAATAAATCAATTGTAGCGGCCGTAACTTCATTGTTCGAAAATGCCAAATCGGGTTCAAGCAAATAGGTTTTGCCATCCGTTTTGTGCGAAAAAGGGGAAATAACAAAACCATTTGCGGTATTTAGCTCTTCGAAATTCTCAATTTCTTTTGGCCACGATTGGTATTGAACCAATGTGTTTATGATTGATTGTTGCGGCAATCGATACGAAACAAAGGGTATATTTCGACGGTGGCAGATGGACTGCAAAGCGGCTAAAGCGGGTAAAAAGTCGGGTTTATCGTTCATCTTATTATTTTTTGAACCACAATAGAAACAATAGGGATAATTTGATTTTAGTTATGCGTATTTGCCAATCGAAATATTATAAGTTATTTACTTAATTTGTTTTTTTATATTTTATTCAACTTTCACATGTTATTAAAAGATTGACAATTAAATAACTAAAAAACAATTATATTTGATTATCAATAGATTATATATTTTTGAAATTGCATGCAGTAACTCCCTCTCCTCAAGGAGAGGGCTGGGGTGAGGTAGATATTTGATATTTTTATTTTTCGACCTCACCCCTAACCCCTCTCCTTGAGGAGAGGGGGACAAGACACTGCAAGTAGAAAATTATTTACATTTAAATAATATGCTCATATTCAAATTTATAGATATGCGAAAGTTAAATATTTTACTATTTGAATTCTATTGTGACTAATGTGGTTCAAATTCTCTTTGGTATAATCCGACACGTTAGTCGGCAAAGCGAAATGAGCTTGTCATTTTTATCCTGCACCCGAATTTCCCATACATGCGACGATTTTCCATGATGAATTAATGTGCCAAGCGCTATTACCTCGTTTTCGGTAGTTGTGCCAATGTGGCTGGCGCTTATTTCGACCCCAAGTACATGAAATTTTTCGGTATCGACTATAAACGAAGAGCCAATGCTACCAACCGATTCAGCCAAAGCCACTGTAGCGCCGCCATGCAGTCGCCCCATAGGCTGAACCGTGCGATAATCAACTGGCATAGTAGCAACTACCCTTCCTGCCTCTACTTCTATAAATTGCATCCCCAAATGCTCCATAAGAGTATTTTTGCAAAGATTGTTTACAAAATTGGTTATATTTTCTTGTTTCATTTTTCTTGTTTTTGGTTTAAACAATATGGATTGAAAAAATGTTTGAGTTCTAATATTTCTATTGTATTCTTTATCTTCTAATTTTTAATTTAATACATTTACAATAAACCCGAAGGGTTTGAATGTGATTAACCATGGGTGAAACCCATGGAAATGAGACAGTCTGGATTTACAACCCTGAAAGGGTTGAATAACAATAAAATAGGATATTAAACCCCTTCAGGGTTTCAAAATTAATAATCTTTTACAATCCACAGGTTTCACCTGTGGCTAATCAAATTCAAGCCCTTCGGGCTTAACTTAACGACATCAATTTCTAACTTTATCCCATGCTCGACCCGTACAAAATAATTGAAAAATTTTATCCGAAAGATACGGATATTTATTTTATTTTGAAAACACATAGCAAACAAGTCCGCGACAAAGCGCTTGAAATCGCCAGCAAACATCCTGAATTTAAGCTCGATAAGCAGTTTCTGTCCGAAGCTTCGATGTTGCACGACATAGGTATTTTTAAATGCGATGCTCCGGGTATTCATTGCAAAGGTACGCACAAATACATCGAGCATGGTTATTTGGGAGCGCAATTGCTTCGAGCTGAAGACCTGCCACGCCACGCGAGGGTTTGTGAGCGACATACAGGAACGGGTTTGACCAAAGAAATGATAGTGAATAATAATTTATCTTTACCGCACCAAGATTTTACACCTGAAACGCTCGAAGAGCAAGTGATTTGCTATGCCGATAAGTTTTTTTCGAAATCGAAACTTTCTCAGACGCTCTCAGTCGAAAAAATTCGCAAAAATCTAGCTCGATATGGCGATTCTCAAGTTGCAAAGTTTGATGCTTGGCACAAAAAGTTCGACTAATTTAGTAATCGGTACGACAAACCGAAAGTTAATAGCTCTTTAAACTGCAACTTGGCTTTTTCACCGCCTGTCATTATTACGGTATTATCGTAGCGCGGATTTATAATTATGCGGGTTGATAAAAATCTATTTAGCTGAAAGTTACCTATTATTTCCCAGTCTATTTCCACCTTTGTATAGTTGGTGTAAAACGAAAATTTACTATCGAAAGTCATTTCGCGGCTTGGAGCATAGTTTGCTTGTATGCGTAACGAACTACCAATCTCACTCAATACATTTTCGCCCGTTTTTATACCAAAAAGTTTGGGGTCTACTTTCGAACTATTCAAATGAATATATTTATACGAAACAGGCGATAGCATTACTGATAAAAGTTTTTTGTATTTGTAATCGAGCCCAGCGCTAATGTTAAGTCTTACGGGGGTTAAAAACGCAGCTTTCAAAACAGTTGAATTCACTCCCTTGTATGTTTCGAACAGTGGTGTCGAAAAATCGAATAAGCCCGAATAGAAAAATGCACCACCAGCCTTAATGCCTAATTTGCTATTTACCCTAAATATATCATCGTTTGTGTTCAATGCGCGTATAGTATCCCCTTCAATGGAATTAAATCCCGCACGCCATTCGGCAGAATTTTCCCATTGGATGTTTTTTTTGTCATCGTAATTTAATTTCCCGCTAAGTGTGCCCAGAATCGCAATATTGTCGCTACCCCCCTGATGCCAGTTTTGCGATACATAGTTTTGCGAAAATTGCAGATAAGCATTTGCTTTACGCGTCCAAGGTCCTAATTTAGCTTTTTCGATAACCATATTTCGTCGTGCTCGGGGAGTCATTTTTTCATCGTCCACAAATTTTATATTACGCGTATAGTCCACATCGATAAGTGCATTTTTAACATCTGCCGTGTTTGGGAGTTCGTCTTCGCGGTAAAGTATTAGTTCGGGCTTTGTTACAACAATGTATTGAAGTGCTTTTTGTCGCATTTTCAGTAAATAATCCATGTCCTTTTCAATTTCGGGTGCGTGCATTTTGTAACTACCCAAAGATGTTCTATTTTTACCTATATATATTGTATAGTCCAACAAACTTTTACGATAATCAAACGGGAAAGGATATTTTCGTAAAACCAAAGGTAAAAACAAGAAGTTATTTTCGGAAAGTAATGTATCAATTTTCACTAAGGGCACATTGTGGATAATTTTGTCAATCTCTTCGCGTATTGTTTTAGCATCTACAACTCGAAGCGGTGGTTCAGGAGCTTCTATAGTATCCGGAGTTGCAACAATTACAGAATCTTTCATCGTAGCTATAACTGCTTGCACCGAAGCAGGTTTAGAGATTAATCCTTCTAATGCAGCGTCGATATCTATCAGTTGTGCTGGCAGCGAATCGGTTACTGCTGCTGGCACCGAATCGGCATTTGCTGTTGTAGAATTTGCAAAAACACCCATCGAGATTATACACAAAAACAATATTAAAATATTTCTCATACTTTTTATTCACATAATAGCTCAAATATCAACCAAATTTCGTGCCATTCTTAACTCCCCTTTAGAGTTTATCCGTCAACTGACGGAGGTTGGGGGTTGTTTTTTTTAATCAAACAGACGGGGATGGTCTTCTTCCATTTTTCGGATAATGGCAATCATTATTGTCTCGCGAATAAACTTGGCTTTGTTTTTTATCTTGTATTTTTCCAAATAGCGGCAGAGCGCTTTGTTTTCGTCGTCGTTGAGCGCAAAAACCTGATGGTGCGTGCGATTCGAGATGCGTTTTGGGGTGGGAGAAAGTATCTTTTTTGCCATTTTGATAGAATTACGCTGCAAAAATAATACAATCTGATTGATTTTAAACTAAATAAGCTCGACAAATTAATAAATTGACTAATTCTTCTTTAGCATAATAATATATTAAACCACAAATAGCACATCCCTCGTTGCGGGGAGAACATAAAAGAAACACAAAAGAAACACAAAAGTAAAAAACCTAAATTAAATAAGACACAAAAGTATATTTCCAATACTGAAAATTATTCTTGTGCTTTTAAAGTGGAGTCCACGCAAAGCGGAATGTTAAAAATGTGGTTGAATTGTCATTTTTGTATTGAAAATGCAACTTTTTTGTCATTTAATTGACAAGTTGGTAACAATTCGCTGAACAAAATGCCTCCAAAAATCATTATTATTACTGCGATTAACCAAAATTATTAAATTTGTATGCCAATAAACCAACTAAAATTACGGTATTATTAAATTTTCTGACTTAAAAATTCAATTCCAAATTGATATATTGTAATAACTGCAATAATTAAATTGTGAATTTTCTGAAATGAATTTTATGTAGTTGAAATTGAGAAATATATATGTATGTTTGTAGGAGTATTTTGGTCTTTGAATGTGTTAATATTATTTACTTTTAGGCATTGAAAATACTTTTAAAGTATCATTTTACTTTTAATAAAATGAATAATTTTGCAATATGTCATCAAAAAAGTTTGTTTTTTAGAAAGTAAAGTTCTATATTTGCACCCACGTTTTATAAAATTCGGTTAAAAAGCGCAATTAAATGATTTATAAACAAAAATGTTAAATTTATGAGAAAACTAA
>JAIFKX010000273.1 GCA_020049335.1 Paludibacter sp.
TGCCAAAGTAATAGAGTAAAGAAACAAAGTTCTCTTTCGCAATAAGCTTTTCAGCCGGAAACGATGTTACAATCGAAGTTTTAATTTCGCCTTCTTCGGCAATCCGTTTGATGGTCGAAAAATTACCATTTACTTTTTTATCTAAAATAATAAGGTGGCGCAGTTTGCCGTAATCGATTTTTATATTGTTGTCAATCAATACTGTGGGGATTTTTCCTTGCGATAAGTAATTATCCACAAAGTAAAGAGCCATATCCGAATTATACATTTTAACGTCAATACGCTCTTGTGCAAAACAATAATTGTTGTACCACTCACGCATCACCACAAGCAGGTTTTCAATTGGTTCGTTTATTAACCCCGCTTCTTTGTAATGATTAAGCAATGTAATTACTTCTGCTTCGGTAAATCCGATTATGGAATTGAATTGCGCATCGGTGGTTATGTTTTTGGCAATATTAAAGCCACTCGTTACATCATCGAGCGTAACAGGCGAAACACCAGTAATAAAAATCTTTTTAAGAGAAGCGTTTTTGTCGGTGGTGGCGAGTTTTATTTTATTGAAAAACAATCGAAAAAAGCCATTGCCGTGTGTAAGGTCGGCATATTTTCGCTCTCCATGCTGGCTGAGAATGGTATTCGTGAAATTATCGTACTCATCGATAAAGAGGTATATGGATAATTTTTTCTCTTGACAATACCTTGTGATATACTCTATTTTTGATTCCGCTGGACTGTTTTCGGGGTAAAGTCTAAGATATTCATCATCAAATAAAGATTGATAACGTCTGTTGAATGATGCAAATGATTTACTACAATGATCCTCAAATGAAGATTCGAGTTTTGCTAATTCTGGATTAACGCCCGAAAAATTGAAATTAAGAATCAGATAGCTATTTTTCTCTTCGGTAGGGTGCTGCCCAATATAGGTTTCACCAAAAAGCGCATCAAAATTCGGAGCTTCCAACACATCGTAATAGGTCATCATAGTATTCAACCACAGTGATTTACCAAACCTGCGTGGACGTATCAGAAACAAAAATGGAGGTGCAACTTCCACAGTTTCGATAAAACGTGTTTTATCTACATAATAGAAATTTTCTTTCATTATGCGGGCATAATCGCTAATGCCATAAGGTATTTTCTTGGCCATATCTTAGATTGTTAGAATAAAGAACAAAGAGTAAGGACGCCGAATTTAGACAATGAAAATGAATCAACAATTGTCTGTTTTCTGTCGTCTGTTGTCAGTCGTCTTCATGATTTGCAAAGATACAAATATTTTATTGCTAGTGGTAAATTTTGAATAAAAAAGGAATGTCTGAAAAAAATCCCAAACATTCCTTTTTTGCCTCAAAAAACTAATTTATTAAACCAAACCTAAATCCTCTTTAAACGGACTTTGAATGCTGTTAAATATTTCTCCTGAATCCAATAACTTTCAGGAGAAAAGTGTATATATATTTTAATTATCAAGGAGAAAAGTGTACATTTGTAGTGCAAATATTGAGAGAAAAGTGTAATATTCAACATTAATATCAACGAAAAATGTATAGAACAAAAATCAAAAAATTGATTGACTGGAAGTTAAACAAGAATAAAAAACCTCTTATTCTTTTAGGAGCCCGACAAGTAGGTAAAACCTGGCTCCTTCAGTCGTTTGGAAAAGCAGAATACAAGCAAATGTTGTATATCAATTTTGAAGATGATGGAGCACCAAAAGATATTTTTCAATCAGATTTTGATATTGATCGAATTATAACATTGCTGAATGCATATTCAGGCCTGAGAATAAGTGCTGAAGACACACTATTGATTTTCGATGAGATACAAACAGCTCCACGCGGTATTACAGCACTCAAGTATTTTTATGAAAAAGCGCCTCAATATCATGTAATTGCAGCAGGCTCTTTGCTTGGAATATCCATACATCCCGAGGATTCATTCCCTGTTGGGAAGGTTGAGTTTTTAACGCTCTACCCACTCAGTTTCACTGAATTTCTACTTGCATTGAACGAAACAGGTCTTGTGGAATTAATGGAAAAACGTGAATGGGAGCTACTAAATACATTCAAATCCAAACTAATCAATTATCTGCGCTATTATTTTTTTGTAGGTGGAATGCCCGAAGTCGTATTGCGTTTTTCGGAAAACAAAGATTGGAATGAAGTTAGGAAGATTCAACGGGAGATTCTAAAATCTTACGAAAATGACTTTTCAAAACATGCTCCAAAGGAGATTTTAGCTCGTATAAAAATGGTTTGGGAAAGCATACCGGCTCAATTAGCAAAAGAAAATAAAAAGTTTATTTACGGTATAATAAAAGAGGGCGCGCGGGCAAAAGACTTTGAATTAGCAATACAATGGCTCGTTGATTCGGGATTATTGCATAAGGTGTACAGCGTATCAAAGCCCGCTTTACCACTTGCTGCTTACAAAGAGCTATCGGCTTTTAAATTGTATCATAACGATACCGGCTTACTTTGTGCAATGACACAACTCAATGCGAAAACATTGCTAAATGGGGATGCTGTTTTCACTGAATTTAAAGGTGCAATTTCCGAGCAGTTTGTTTTTCAACAACTCTTACCAAAAGAAGAAATTGCAATAAATTATTTCACATTTAGCAATAGCAAATACGAAATTGATTTTATTATTCAGAACGCAAATGATGAAATTATACCTATCGAAGTAAAATCAGGAGAAAACCTTAAAGCACGAAGCTTCAAACTCTTTTGCGAAAAGTTTGAGCCAAATACAGCCATTCGTTCTTCTTTGTCCAACTATCAAATCGAACGCAGCATGTTAAATGTACCACTATATATCGTAGATGCGTATTTTATCAATAAATTCTGAAACCTATCTTAGCCCGATAATTCATTACTGAATTTCAGGCATGCTTATAAAACCTCAAAAAAAACTAATTTATTAAACTAAACCTTTATTCTCTAATCTTAGCATTCCACACCATCAAAGCTATAACAGCCGATAATAATGCAGCTCCAAACCAAAAATAGCGCGCAATGGAAAAATCGTAGGTTGCAATGTTATCAATCATAACTTTTTTATCGCTTATTAAAAAACCACTTATCAGTTCCTGAATGCCTGCTCCGGCATAACTGGCAATGCCGATTAAACCCATGGCTGCTCCTGTGGCTTGTTTGGGTGCTATATCCACGGCCATCAACCCACCCAAAAAAGTGATAAGAATTCCAATAGCAAATCCATGAATCAACATGGCAGCAGAATCAACCCAAACATTGCCGTTGGGATAAAAAAGAAATACAGAAAGTGAAATGATATTTAAAATACCCGCTACTAAGGCTGGAATATTCCGGCTTCCCCTGAAAAACTTATCGGAAATTAATCCGGAAATAGCTGTGCCTACAATTCCTGTAATGGCTGTTAAGCCGATAATCTGACCTGCTTCAACATTGGTATAATTTTTTTCTACCTGAGCATAAAAAATTCCCCAACTTTCAATCGCGTATCGACTGATATACATTAATGCACTGGAAAGTGCTAAGAGCCAAATATATGGATTTTTGAGAATAGATTTTTGAGAAGCCGAAACTGATTGTACTGAGTTTTCAGTATTGCTTTGCTCTGCCGTTTTGCTAACAACCGATGGAAGTCCTTTGCTTTCGGGACTATCGTGCAGAAAAGCGACAACCATTAAAGCTCCTAGAATACCTGCAATTCCTGCGCCCCAAAATCCCCATTGCCAGCCACCTATACCAATCAGAAATGGCAATAATGAAAAAGTTATGGCTTTTCCTATATTATGACTGGCACTCCAAATACCATAGAATGTTCCCCGCTGTTCGGGACTAAACCAACGTGTAAGTGACACTACACAAGGCGCAGCTCCCATTGACTGTACCCAACCGTTTAATCCCCAAAGGATAAGAAACACGATAAAATACGGAAATGCACCCATGGCTAAATTGACAAGTGCGGTCAGGATTAATCCTGTGGCAATAAACCGATTGATGTTTACTCTATCTGAAATGAAGCCGTTAATTAATTTTCCGATAGCATACGAAAAAAATAATGCAGCCCCAATCATACCTAATTCATTTTCGGTAAGAATCGACACACGTAAAACAAAGCATAACCTATTGTTGCTGAGAAAAATACACTGTAACGGTATTTGAGCAGGTTTTTCTTGACAGTATTTTCATCGTCAAGCACAGGCTGATGAGTAGCAGGTGAATATAATTTTTGAATGAATTTCAACATAAATTTTGATTCTGAGATTATTTTTTCCACCCTTTTTTCTTCAGATAGTCGATTAACATTTGTGGGCGATCGGTTTGGATGATACGTGCACCCAATGTATCAATAAGGTAGCCATAAGCTTTGTCTGGGTCCATTAAGGCCAAATCATCATCGTGACCTCCGGCCATTGTATCCCAAAGCGTATTGTACCAAATCAGGCTTTTGCCTTTCAGCAAATCTTTTACTTGACATGGCACTTTGCAAGTATCTGAAACAAAGAGCAATTCGTAAGCCAGCGGCTTAATCTTTTCGTTAAATTGATTAATTTTATCCATCGCTCCGGGACGATCAATTTGAACGATGGGCATATAAATAACATCATTTAGATACGAACCATATTGTTGAACAACTTCGTCAGGACTCTTTCCACCTTTCATAATGATTTGTCGGGTAGTACCTGTTTTCTTGAGTAAATGGTACACTTCTTCAAAATAACGATCCGCCTTGTCAAGGTTAATCATAATTTTATCTTTTGCATAAATTAGCGCTTCTTCGAGTGTGGGAACATTGTGTTTTGTTTTTATTGCGCAGCCATTTAGTAGTTTCAGTGTTCTTATTGAATCCAAAGTCCACTCATCCACACGTCCTTTGCCGGTAGTGGTGCGGTCGAGCGTTTTGTCGTGCATCAAAATCAAATGGCCATCTTTTGTGCGCTGAACATCCAATTCAACCACATCAACACCCATTTTTATAGCGCTTTCGATGGCTGCAATCGAATTTTCCGGAAAGTTCCGCCAATCGGCCCTATGCGAAACAACCAACACTTCATCCAAATTAGGATTGTGCAGTTTGGCACGAATGGCATCGACATGATTAGAGGCACTAACCTGAATCGATGAGAAAATAATCAACAGTAGAATTAATAGTTTATGCATAATTTTTCAAGTTATATTTTATTTTACTTCCGGGTATTTTTCCTTTTTATAGGGATGATTTTCAACAGTTCCCAACTTATTGAATGTAAATTCAACAATTATATCTTCGCCTGAAATTGATTTCAAATTTACAACCTTGTATTTTGCCTTAAACGACTCTTGATTTGCCACCGTATTATTTGGCTTAATGGTTTCAAGTGTCAAACTATTTGCATTAAGCTTGATTTTATTTGGTAATCCTACTCCTTTCACTTTTTGATAAAGTTCCAGTTCGTAATCAATAGCTGAACTATTTTTAAACTCAATATATTTTGCTTTGTTTTCAATTATCATTGGAAGGTCAATGACACTAACAGAAGCATTAAACAGCTGAGTGAGATATTCTGAATGACCGACCAACTGATTTTCAAAACAGGCAGCAGTTCGTCCGGCAAACATAGCTTCACGAATTGATTCAACCGTATTTTCCTTGGCAAATACCAACGTAAATGGTCGGTGGGTATCTTTATCGTAGGTCATATCTATCAATTGATGCATATCTGAGCTAGAGGTTATGGTCAATTTTTTATCATTAGCCCATTGAACGGCAGTGGGGAAGAACATTTTTTGATTATACACTTCAACACCTTGAATTAATCCTTGTTTATAAAGACGCTCGTGAACCTCAAACCATTCTAAATGTTCATCCTGACCATAGCCAGGATGATTCCATTGAATGAATGCGCCCTGAGCTTTGGCAACACTTAAAGCATTAAAAAAGTTAGAATCTTTCAATTGATTTATATCTTTTGCAAATAGCACATTAAAATGCCCGGGAGGCATCCCTCTGTTTATCTCACATCCATTTATTAATGTTATTCCCAAACGGTCGGCTGTCAGTTTTGCCGTTTTGTAAGGAGCATTTCCATCTTCCGAATTAACATACTCCTTCAGAAACGACCACTTATAATTCAGGTGGTCGGTAATGGAAATCACATCTAATCCATCGCGCCAAGCTTCTTGCACACGAATTGTCGGCCATACCTCCCCGTCTGAGAAAATGGTATGCATGTGAAAATCACATTTTAATGTCAGGTAGCCGGGTATGTTGGGAATATTTATTTCTTTACGTACCTGAGTAAATGCAGTGGAAACTATTGTAAAAAAAAACGTGAAAACGATTACTTTTTTCATGATTTATCAGAATAAAGATTGATTCCCGACAGAAAAAAAGCAGTCGGGAATCAATCGAGTTTCTTGTTAAACTACAATCTTTTGAGTTTTTCCACTTTTTGTTTTCAGAATATATACTCCCTTGTTTAAATTCAACTTATTTTGACCATGATTAAGGTTAAATGATTTGATTAACATGCCATTGCCCGAATAAATGCTAACCGTTTGCATTTCAGCAGAATTATTGATAATCAATTGGTTTGCGGTAGCATACACCGAAATCTTGTTTTCAGTTTTTTTATTGATTGTAGTAGTTGAATTATCAATTCTGTTTACTCCTTGAATATTTTTTCCTCTCATACTCCATGAGTCTGTTTCTAATCCGGCATTAATAG
>JAIFKX010000242.1 GCA_020049335.1 Paludibacter sp.
GCAAAATGCTTGATGGTAGCCATCACACCTTCCGACTGTACGCCGTTGATGTAATTTACAGCAGTACGAGAAGTTAAGTAAGGGTCTTCACCGAAATACTCAAAATTTCGTCCACATAAGGGTGAGCGATAGATATTTACGCCCGGACCTAATAGAATATGAACGCCCCGAGCCCTGGCATCTTCGCCTAGCGCTTTGCCGTAATTTACAGCCAAATTTTTGTTCCAAGTAGCTGCCAGCATAATGCCACAAGGCATGGCGTTGGTTTTTCCATCGTTGCGCAGGCCTTGTGGCCCGTCCGACATTTTAATTTCGGGAATTCCCAGCCGCTTTATTTCACGGATATAAAAATCCTTGTCGCCACCAATGTACGCCAACTTTTCGTCCAAGGTCATTTGCGACAAAAGCAATTTGGCTCGTTTTTCAACGGTGGCAGTTGCCCATGGTTGCGAAAATGCTGATTGACATACCAATAGCATTAAAGCGGACAATATTAAATTCATTGTTTTGAGTTTCATATTTTATTTCTGCAAAATAATAACCGATGAAAATGGAGCTACTTCAACTTTATCTTTCAATATATTTCCATTCAAATCGGTATAAACCAAATCGGTAGGTACGTCAAATGATTTCATCTCTTTTGTTTCGTTGATAAAAATGTGCGATTGTTGTCCGCCGGCATCGTGGTTGGCTGTGGCAATGGTTTTGGAAGCTCCATCTTGTCCGTAATGCTTTTGCCACGAATTCAAGGTATATTCCTTAAAACTACGTACATTATCCTTGTAAGTGAGTGCTACGATCGGGAACGGATAATAGGGATTGGCATACAAGTTTCTGTCCAACAAGCCCGGCTCAAATTTCTCGCGGCAACGACATTCTACAAACAAAGCCCGCTGATTTCGTTTTTTGGCAAACAGTATATTATCGTAAGCCTCACATTCTACCAAGGTGTCGGGCATAAAGTATTCGGAGAAAACCAAGCCCATTTGATTGTCGTAGAGCGTATTACCTGTAATTATTTGGTGATGCGCTTCGTCGTTTATCAAAATACCGCCCACAGTACCTACAACTGTATTATTCTCGATAGTGATATGATGGCATTTATTGTCGGTATAAATGCCGTAACCATAGGCCAAATCGTTGGCAGTGGCCACACAACTACCTATTGCATTGATAATGATATTATTTCGTAAAATATTGTGATGGGTGTAGTCCTCATTCTGCGCCCAACAATAAAGTGCGCCGCCATCGTTCATGTGTAGCAGTGAGTTTTTAATAACATTAAATTCTGCAATGCTATGGGTTCCGTCCACACGAATGCCCGCATAACCGCTTTGGTCCACGTAGTTGTAGGCAACACGGTTGTTGATTGACTCTAATTTTTGAGCTTTGGCTTCTGCATTTACCCAAGCCATAATTTGCAAGAGGTAATTTTCAGCATCTGCCTTTTCAGGTTTAAATGCAGCTGCATTGTCCACGCTAACTAAATGGCCATCGGTGCGTAGTCCGAAAGCTAATTCGAGCACTTCCACTACGAATTTTTCGTCGGGATAAGGCAATTCCACAAATGGTTTGACAAGAGCAGTCACCTCAGCCGGAATATTAGACGTAAGTACTTTATCAAAAGTTGCAGTACTGATTTTATACACCACTTCCGTTTTCAACACAGCTATTCCCAGTCCGTTATTAACACCATCGAACCCATAGCCTGGCTCTAATCCGCAACGCAAAACGGTGTTGTGTGTTATTTGATTATTTGAACTCTCGAGGGTAGAAATTCCACGTCCGCGAATGTCGGAAATGGTATTATTTTTTATAGAATAATTGCCCGAATTAATTTCCAGACAAATGCCATACACATTGATATCGTTGATGTTACAGTCGGAAATGGAAATGTGAGAACTGTTGCCAAGTCCGAGAATAGCAGCATTCTCGTATTTTTCAATTTGTAAATTTGAGATGGAAATATGTTCCACATTTTCGGCAATGGTAATGCCATTTTTGAATATAACAGCTTCTATTTTAAAAAATTCGGGTGGAATCGTATTTTCAGTTTTTACGAAAAGTTTGTTGGTTTTTTCGTCCCAAAACCACTGTCCCTCTTCGGTCAGGAATTCGAGTTTATTATCCAACAAATAGCCGTAGCGTGGATTGCACTGATACATCATGTTTTCGGCAAAAGTAATTTTACCACCTTCGTGAGCTGATACCAAAGCCGTTTCGTATTGCCAGTTTACAGCGCGTATACGAACAGTGGCACCTGTCAGATTGTAGGCCAAGTTTAAGTGTTGATTATCCACCAGATTCCGTTTATCACCGGCTTCGATGCTGTAAAAACCTTTTGCAGGAATGCGTGCTAAGTCTTTCAGTTGGTCGTTGGCAAAAAGCTGATACACTTTTTGAGGCATGTCGGCCACATAAATTCCGTTATTCAGCGAAATAAAATTAGAAGAACAACTCGCGCCTGTAATAACTGGTTTTGCACCTTCGCCATACGAACTAATCACTATGGGCTGTGCTTTTGTTCCCGAGTTTTTAATTTTCAACTCGCCTTCGAATCGCTGTCCACATTCGAATAAAAGCCGGTCGCCCGGTTCAAATTTTGCCTGATTCACCCGTTCGATGGATTTCCAAGCAGTTTCTATGCTTTTGCCATTGGCGGTATCGTTGCCTGCAGCCGAAATATAATATTGTTGCATGGTACTTTATTTTCTAATTTCTACTTTCTTTCTAATTCCTTGTGCTACAAAAATGGCAACAATTGTAAATAGCTCAAGAATGCTAACAATGTAAAACACCGGCACAGCATTGCTATTGAAAAAATCGAAGGTGTAACCTGAGAAATATGTACCAATGAGGTTAGATAATGCCATGATATAATAATACACTTGCTGGTAGGTGACCAACAATTTACCTTCTGCAGTTGACTCAATCAGGTTGGCGGCAGCGGCAAGGAAAATACCCGAAGTAGCTGCATGAAGTACCTGAATAAGTATTAACACGGCAGGTGAAGTAGTGTTAGCCAGCACCACCCAACGAATAATGCTAATGCTGGCAGCCAAGGCAATCAGCACTTCGAGCGAAAGCACTTTTTTCATTTTGCCAAAGAAATAAAATGCGCCCATCTCGGCAAGTGTTCCTACTGCAAAAGCAATACTCAATACCGTAGGACTCATGTTGAGCGCTTGAACATGCATTCCGAAAAGGAAATAAAAAGTACGTAACCCGATAATATGAAACACTACCGCAATAAGAAATACCAAGAAGTATTTGTTTTTAATAATGAGTTTAAAGTCGGCAAGCGTGAGTTTATTGCTATCCTTTTTCTCGTATTTCTGTTCTTTGAAGCCAAGTGCAGTGAGAAAGGTAAGTCCAAATCCGCCAATAATAATATAAATCACCACGGAGTCGCCCCAGTTAATGTTTTTGCCTTCGAAAACGCTATTCAGCACTAACAAAATATCGTTGAACGAATTAATATTCACTTCCATGACTTTGAGTGCCAATACGAATCCGATTATGATAGTAGCACTTAACCAACCGGCAGAAGCCCACACGCGAATTTTCCCGAAATCGATGCCTTTTTCTTTTGCTTTTTTCAAAGCTAACGCATCGGAAAGTCCGCCTATAGGATTACACGAGAGTCCGAAAATAATGTAACCCACAAAAATGAGCCAATACTGACCGCTTAAAATCGGAATAAACGAAATAGCCGTTCCCAAAGCCAAAAATTTAAGTAAGGTGGCGGGGCGTTGTGTTCGGTCGGCAACCCAACCCCAAAAAATACTCACCCCGAGAATACCGATAATCGGATCGATAGCCATAATATTGGCAACGGCGCCGCCATCGTAACCAAGTGATTTGAGATAAACCGGTAAAAAAGAATAAATAATGCCTAACGAGGCATTGAGAAAGAAATAAAATGCTTGCAACATGAATATTTGATTTTTGATTAATTAGAAAACAAAGTTAAGACTATGCAGTGTCTTAAAAAGCTACATTTCGGACAAGAAATGGTAAAATACGGACAAAGGGTGTCGCTCTTATCTGATAACAACCGCCTTCGAAACCATCCCACCATTCACCCATACTTTTGCAATATAAAATCCCTTTAATAGATTCGTTGCGTTGACTGATACTTCTGAATTTTGAAATTCAAAGGTTTCAGATGCAACTAAGCGTCCATCGGTTGTGAAAAGCTGAACAGATTTTATTGTACTTTCGGATTTAATACGCAACTGACCATTAATTGATGTTATCAGTAACCTGTTCGAAAACTTATTAGCCCGAAGTGCCGTGAATTTAGAAAAGGGTGCCACAGCTTCCCGCGAAATGCCAAATCGGAACTCATCAAAAATCGTTTTCTGCGGGTCGGTATCGTACAAATCGGTACGGCTTTGAAACTGCATCAACGAAGCATTAATGTTTGTCAGTGTGGAAGTTGCTGATGGCAAAGCTCCGTCTAAGTTTGGGTTTACCCAAAGCTCCACTTTATCGTCGGCGCTACTTATACCGGTATTTCCATACGTAATTTTGCCTAAGAAAAAAGCTGTTTTATCATTTTCGGCAGCTAAACCACCAACAGGAGTAGAGCTATTGAATTCGGTTAAGCACCATTTTTGACCTGATAAACCGGCATAAAACAGTATAACATCAGTGCTGTTTTTAAACATCATGCGGGCATAATTGCTTACGTCGCTGTTTTTCATTAAAAAGCTGAACCAGAGCTCTGTATTGTTAGCTCCAAAATTGCCATCGGATATTACACGCTTATTACCAAAGGGATCGTTTGCAACCTTAATATACAAAGCCGGCAAGGTAGTGCCGTAATCATTTTCCATATAAAGTGCTTTGCCATACGTATATAATGTATCACCCTGTTGGTCGGTATATTTTAGACCTTCGTTAGCAACTAAAGCCTTATTACCCCATGAAAAACGGAATCCCGTACCTGTTGTTGTGTAATTACTTGCCGGATATCCATTTCCCCCGTTCGTAGTGTTATCTGGGTCGGGGTTTAAGGTGCCACTTTCGTAGTTAAACGATTCGTAGGCAATGGCGCCAGCTTCAGCTTTGGGAGCCAAGATAGTTTGAACAGTTTGTTCGGGCGAAAAATCGGATGCATTCCCCGCTCTATCGATGGCACGAACTTTAACTTTGTATTCAGTTGCCGGCAACAATTCTTCCACAATGAGCATGGTATCGTTAAGCTGCTTTTTTAGAGCATTGTTTACATACACCTGATAATAAGTAATTTTATCATTGTCGGTTGATTCGTTCCAGAATAAATGAAAACTATTTGTCGAACGGTTTTTAATCTGAATTGGTTGAGGAATTGTAGGTTTTTGTTCATCTTTTACAAAATTAGCTACGATATTTTTATTGCCATTCATAAGCACCAAAGCCGGATTGGAAGTGCTGCTTATATCGCCACTCCACGACTGAAAAGCATAACCTGTAGCCGGTGTAGCATACACCAAAGCATGGAGTCCGGTGGCATAGGTTTCGGTTGTGGGTGCTACGGCTCCATTAGTAGCCGAACAGTTAATGGTATATGCCGTTTTTCCGGCAGCATTTTCATTTCCTTTAATATTAAATGTTACTACACCAGCCACACCCATACTTTCATTGCGTGAATAATACCTTAGTTTGCCTGTTTTTTGAAGATAATACTTATCAATCATAACGTACCAAGCAGTTTGAGTCATAGAGCCATATTCAATCCAACCATGCAAATTATCGTTGGAAACATTCAGGACACCACTACCTCCAAAATTGTAAATTTCGCCACGATAAACTCCTGTAAAACATTTTTCGTTGGGCAATGAAAGCATCGAAGTTACATCATTCCATTTTGTTCCATCCCACTTGAAAGCCATTAAACCACCATTTGAGCCAATTACAGTTTGGGTTATTATAGGTTTATCATTGGCATCCAGAAACATATCGTTGGCATTTGTCATAGTAGACACATCTGTAACATTAGGGTATGTATACCCATCCGGATATTTTTTGAAAACCAAATCGCCATTTTGTTTAGTAATAGGTAAACTCGTAATTTGCTGCCCATTTGCTTTGTACCATGTATCTCCTTCATTGGGCGAATAGGCATAAAACACATGGGTCATAAATTTTGACACATCCGATTTTGAATAATCTATATTAATACTATCGGCCATATTGTAGGTAATGTGCATCCCGTTGTTTTTGTCGAACAAAATACGAAGCTGATATCCCTGATAATGGGCGCTTGATGCACAGGTATTTGCTTTTGGGCGCATGTCGCCAACACCGGATGGATTCCAAATCAATGCCTTCATGCCATTGGTAGTACCCAAAATAGGTAGACAATCGGGTGTTTTGCCGGAAGGTATCGCATAATTAGTACCTCCAAGCATTTCCCATTTCTTAGTAGCAGTATTATACCTGCCCACTACTATAGAACGTGCACCGGTAGTAAACGAGCTGATAAGGTTGGAGCGCATTGCCACAAACAAAGTGCCGTTGTTACTCCGATAAAACCCCTGGTAAGTTATTCCAATACCCTCAATGCCACCATTAGCCAAGTCGTTTCCTTTGAAAGTCCAACTACGGATATCTTCCGGTTTATCAGTTTTATAATACTGAGGCGACGAATTGTGGTGTCCGCCCATAAAATGCACGTAACCGTCGTTGTCAACTCCAATCGAAAGTTCAGCATGATTATCGTTGTTTTGGATATTGGTTTTTACAATTTTGGTTGTAATAACACCATCCATCGTTTTTTGCGCTACAACAGCATTTAATTGTTCGTCGATGTATGCAAAATAAATATTGCCTGTTTTGAGTGATGTAGCAATGGGAGTTGCCCAACCAACTCCATCGATGCCATGCACTTTGGTCATTTCAAAATCGGTGGTTTTTGTAATGGTTTGAGCTATTGAGCTATACGCAAAAAAAACAACCGAGAATACAGCAAAATATCTTTTGAAAATTGGACGGTTCATACTGAATGATAATTGAATAGTTTATGGAAAAAAACCGGTTTCATACTTTTATGAACCGGTTTTTAATGATTTTAAATTACAAATTCTATTATTTTACAACAATAGTTTTCTGAAGAATTTTATCTTTTACTTCACGTTCGTTTACATTCACTGCAATCCAGGTTACTTTCAGATTCCCTTTCGATTTAAAAGTATATTTCATTTCCATACTTCCGGTAGCTAATGCCACTCCCTGATAGAGAGGAAATCCTTGTGTCATAGCAGTATCTTTCTTCGCCGACCAAGTCATAATAAGTGAATCCTTTTTCGAATCATAGTCATGCGAAATGTAATAGGTAACTGTAGCTGGGCGTTTCTCGCCTTCCTTACGTACACTTGCAGTGGCTTTTTCTCTATCGCCTGTCCATACCGTATTGTGCATCGAAGCCCCTTTATATACAAAATAAACCGGGTTTATAGTATCTGCAACCGTAATTTCTACACGGGCTTTTTTATTGTCGATAATGGTATCTTTTTCGATAACGAAACTGGCATCGGCTTCGGGAAGGTTGGTGTCGACACAACTGAATGCAGCCATCGTAACCAACGCTATCAATAATTTATTTACAATATTTTTCATTTTAATTGAAAATTTAAAAAATTAATAATTTGGATTTTGCGTAATATAAGGCGCTCTTGTTAGCTCTGTCGAAGGAATTGGTAGCAATTCATGTTTACCATCCTGATAAAGAATCTCTGGTTTTTTAGTTTTCAGAATACTCAATCGGTTGGTGCGTTTCAAGTCGTAAAAACGATCACCTTCACCGGCAAGTTCCAATCTTCTTTCTTTCCAGATATCCTGCAACAATTGATTGCCCGACGATGTAATTTTTATCCCATCAAGTGTTACTCTGTTTGCGGCAATTGCATCGCGGAAAGCACGTTCGCGCACTAAGTTTACCAATCGGCGGGCTTCGGGCTCATCACTCTTATAATAAGCCGCTTCGGCTGCAATTAAAAGCACTTCGGCATAACGAATTACATGATAGTTTGTACCAACAATATCAGCATAACCGGCTGTTGCAGGTGCGGGGCGGTTATATTTACGGGTCATATATGCGCCATCGTCGGTATTTACCGTATTTTTAGTTTGTGTGCGGGTATTTAGTTCATCTACTACACGAACTCCACCAAAAGTATCCCAACGAGTCCAGAATGTATAACGTCCACGACCGTCATTCATATCTACATAAGCCACGCTATCGGCTTTTTGCAGCGTTGTTGAAGATGCAAATCCATTGGGTGTATAACCAAATTCGGAAGCAAGCTCCTGAGTTACACATGTCACTCCAAATCCGTATTTCATTTTTTCGCTATCATCAATAGCAGTTCCTTTAAAAACAAAACGAGGACTCATGTAATGATTGTACGAATCGTTTTCCGATTTAATATCCGGATTGTAAACAATATCGAACACCGACTCAGAAGTAAACTGACCGTTTAATCCCCATATATCTTTGAAAGCAGTATTCAAATTGTACTTAGCAGAAGTTTCAACTTCTTTGCATAAATTATACGCTTCTGTCCAGTTAGGACTTGAAGCATTAACGCCAGCTTCGGTAATCAGAACTTTTGCAAACAAAGCCTGAGCAGCAGCCTTACTGATGCGGTGCGTTTGAGCAGCCGTATAAGTCGATTTTAAAGGCAATGCCGGAATTGCTTCGCGTAAATCCTTGTAAATTTGGGCATATACCTCCGCTTCAGTTGCCCGGCGCTGTTGATACCATTCAGATGGAGCTAAACTTTTTGTAATTACCGGCACACCACCATACGCCCGCACCAATTTAAAAAACATAAAGGCGCGAATAAACTTAGCTTCGGCTTTGTATTGATCAACCAATACTTGTTGACTCGGAGTTAATGTTAAATTCTGAATTCCTTCGAGATACTTGGTAGTTGTATTTACTCCCCAAAAACACGAAGTCCAGAGTTGTGATACCAACGAATTATCCGAAAAAATAATAAAATTACTAAACATCTGATTATTGGTTTGGTCGGCCTGTTTTGGGTCGCCACCGTAATCGATATCATCTGATCGGGTATCAATCTGAAAATTAACTAAATTTGGAGCCTCAGCCCTGTCGTATTGTTGCAAACTATTATAACATCCTATCAAGCCTTTATAAGCAGTAGCTGTATCGGTATAATATGTTTCTAATGTAGGATCGATGGGTTGTTTCAAGTCCAGAAACGAATCGGAGCACGAAACTGCCATAACTGCCAAAAGCAGTAACTGAAATGATATTTTTAACTTTTTCATATTTTTTATGACGAAATAAGTGATTCAAATTTAAATTATAAGCTAACATTTATACCGAACAAGATAGTAGTAGGTTGTGGGTATTTACCATTATCCACACCAATATCCAAACCTGTTTTTTTCCAACCGGTATCCTCCGATACTTCGGGGTCGAACCCTTTGTATTTTGTGAAAGTTAGGAGGTTTTGTACTGTACTATAAACCCGTAAATTCTGGATTTTAAGTTTCGACACAATATCTTTTGGCAAAGTATAACCTAAACTTATTGTTTTCAGACGTAGGTACGAACCATCTTCAATCCAACGGTCGGACATAGTACGAATATTATTACTCAACGAAGTATCTTCTAAACGGGGTATATTGGTATTCGGATTTTCGGGAGTCCACGAATTTAAAATATCGGTATGGTGATTTACACCCCATTTACCCATCATTACACGATAGAGATTGTTGTAAATTTCGTTACCACCAACACCTTGCACAAAGATATTTAAATCGAAGTTTTTGTAATAGAAATTGGTTGTCAAACCATACGTAAAATCGGGCATTGGGTTACCAATTACTGTGTAATCACTTTCGTTGATAATACCATCTTTATTAATATCCACAAAGCGGATATCACCGGGTTTTGTACCATTAGCTATAAACGGACCCTGTTGTACCTCTTCAGCCGATTTGAAAATACCATCAGTTTTCAGACCATAAAAATCGGATAAACCACCACCTTGTACAGTTCTTGATAATCCACCATTTGATTCAACCGGTGTTGGAAAATCAACAACTTTGGTATTGATATATGTAAAGTTCCCGGAAATATCAAAATTAAACTCCCCTTTATTCTTACGATAAGCGACTTCCAACTCAAAACCTTCGTTGGCAATCTTACCTGCGTTGACATCCGGTCCGATAATGCCCAGATAGGCAGGAACCGTACTTTGCATCAACATATCAATATTATCCTTCATAAAATAATCGGCAGTCAGTGACACTGCATTATTCAGAAATGCAAGGTCGACACCCGCATTACGGGTTTGAGTCGTTTCCCATTTTATTTCAGGATTTCCGGGTTTACCACCTGAATAACCCTGATAACCATCGCGGGTAACACCTGCCGATACACCCTGTGTAGTTGTTGCAGGATTTCCAATTGCATAATTGGCATTTGCATATAAAACAGTGTTATATGGATAATTACCAATATTATTCTGATTACCAACCTGTCCCCAGCCCAAACGCAATTTAGCATCGTGCAACCATGTAATATCCTGCAAAAACGATTCGTTTTTCATACGCCATGCTAACGAAAATGCAGGGAATACACCAGCACGATTATTAGTACCAAAACGCGATGAAGCATCACGACGAACAGATGCAGTTAATAAGTATTTGTTATCGTAATTATAATTCAAACGACCTAAGTAAGAGTACATACGCCACTCCCAAGCTTCACCACCCAATGTTCGCGAAGGATCGGAAGGATTACCTGCGTCCAAATACTGTAAATAATCCTCTTTTCCTGAGATAGTTGTATTCACCCCCCATAAATTGGTGAATTTATTACTCTCAGCAGTTTGTCCAAGCATTAACCCAACCGAATGTTTGTCGAAAGATTTGTTATACGAAATTGTGTTTTCGATAATCTGATACATCATTTGGTCGTTGATATGTTTGAGCGAAGAATTTACCTGACCTTCGTTTTTTCTTGATCCAACGATGTTAAAGGATGGAAGAAATTCTTTGGTTTCGCCTAAGGTAAAGTCGATACCTACACTCGATTTAATAACCAATCCTTTTAAAGGCTCCAATTGGAAATAGAAGTTACCGTTTACTTTTTTGTTGTTATACTTGTAATTAGCACGGTCGATCATTGCAATTGCATTAAACGTATCAGTACGTTTCATGTAGTTAAATTCACCAGCATCGTTTAGTGGAGTAGTAGTAGGGTCTGAAAGTAAAGCAGTCGAAATAGGATTTGCTGAAATATAGTCGTAACCTACACCACTTTCGTAAACACGGCTTCGGTCTGACATGCTGATATTCAGACTTTCGCCAATTTTGAGCCATTTACTGATAGTGTGGTCAGAATTGATACGGAAATTACTGCGGGCATATTCCGAACCTTTTACGATCCCTTTGGTATTGCTGTTACCAAAACTAATCATGAATTTTGAGTTTTCGTTTCCACCCGAAACCGAGAGTTGAAGGTTAGAGGTAGGAGCCGAAGTAAAAATTAAATCCTGCCAGTTTACATCCGGCAATGCAGCAAATTGCGTATCATCAATTAATGCATCCAATGGTTTAATACCATCTACAGGGTTTGCGATATTGGCAGGCTGGTAAGCGCCCAACATTTTATAATACTGACGATACTGATCTTTGTTAAGCACAGAAATACGACTATTTAGGGTTTGATTTCCATAAAAACTTTCTAACGTAATGGTTGGTTTGCCCGATTTGCCGCGTTTGGTAGTAATAAGCACTACACCATTCGAACCGCGCGAACCATAAATAGCAGCCGAGGAAGCATCCTTCAGTATTTGAATGGATTCAATATCGCTTGGATTGAGTGAGTTAATACCAAATTTATTATCGCCTCCACCCGAAGCCATCGGCATGCCATCCACCACATATAGCGGTTCGCTATCGCCGGTAGTTACCACACCACGTATTTTTACCGAAACCGTAGAGCCCGGAGCTCCTGAGTTATTAGCCACTTGTACACCTGCGGCGCGACCTTGTAAAAGAGATTCGGATGAAGTTACGGATAAGCCTTTTAAATCTTTGGTTGAAATAGTAGATATTGATGCGGAAATGTCCATTTTCTTTTGCACACCATACCCTACAACTACAACTTCGTCAATTTGCTGTACATTTTCGCTTAGTGTAACTGCAAGTTCTGTAGAAGTATTGGCCGTAAGTTCTACGTTATTATATCCAACATATTTAATTACCAAAACCGAATTTTTCGCAGGTACATTAATAGTAAATTTACCATCAATATCAGTGATGGTTCCTGTAGTAGTTCCTTTTACAATAATATTGGCTCCAATAATGGGTTCACCTGTTTTTTTATCGGTAACAACACCTTTTTGAATGCCCTGTGCATTGGTAAATGCTGCTAAAGGTAGCAGTAATAGCATAACCAACAAAAACCGAAACTGAAAGCCAATCCTTTTCGGGGATTGATTCTCTGTGTTTTTTCTTTTCATTTGAAACATTTTTTAGATTTAATTCTATATAATGGATTGATAATTAATTTCTGATTTGTGATTAAGAAAGTAAGAAATTGAGAAAATATGAAATTAAGAAAATAAGAAATAAAGATTTTATTTCATAGTTTGTGAATTATATTCAAAAAAACTACTTCGCCAATGCTAAGAAGCATTATTGAAGTAGTTTTCTGTTAACTAAAACCTTATTTTATAAAGCGGAAAGTCGCTTTTTTACCTGAAGCTGTTGTTATGTTCGAAATATAAACACCTTTTTTAAGATTTTCAACCGATACAAATTCAACATTCGATTCGTTCAACATCAATTTACCTGCAACATCTATAATCTGTACATTGATAGCTTCGTTTACATCAGCCATCAATTTACCATTGTTGATACGTACCCCAAAATCACTTTTTACGGTAGTTAAACCTGAAGGTCCATTAAGACGCATTTTACCTGCACCGCTCAAATTAGACCACAATTCATTGATAGCGCCATCGTTGTACCAGCTTTTGCGATAGCGTTTGCCGGCAACACCAATTTCATCATTATCATTAATGCCAATATCAAAACCAAAATCGGTATTATTAGGTACACTTTCCAACGCAATGGCACGGTCGATAGCAAATTCCATTACATAACCATCGGCAGTTTCGTCGTAAGCATATTCCACACCATCGGTATCCAATGCGTCAGATGCAGGTGCATAATTTAGGCTACCACATTGTCCAAGCGGTGTTGGGTCGAACTGCGCTTTGATAGCAAACTGACGGGCATGAGGTTTGTTAGCTCCCTGAATTGGATCGTGCCCTGGTAATCCGAAATAAATCTCCACTTTGTCGCCAATCCAGTGTTCACCGGGTTGAACAGGAGATTGAGTTACTACATCATCGGTAATTTTAAAGAAGAAATAGATTTTTGATGCATCAAATGTAACTTTGAATTTTCCAACTAAATCGGTAGGAGAAGTAAATCCAGCAGCTTCATCTTTAAATAAAACTGCGATATCGTTCCAGGTAGTTACACTTGCCCAATCGTTTTCATCTGCATCTACAGTGATAGCAGTTGCTATTGGCGTTACTACTAACGGTGAAGTGGGTTGAGCTGCAAAAGCGGTACTTAATAAAGCACTTGCTCCTAAAATAGTAAATAATTTTTTCATGATAAATAAAATTTTAATTGTTTTATGAATAGATTTGTTTAATCTCGATACAAATTTAATAGCAAAATGGATTAGATATAAAGTAGTTTTAAGTCAAAAAAAAGGAAAAAACGGACAAATTGACTTTTAAATGTCAAATATACGGTTTTTACAATCTTACAAGTCAAGTAGCATTCGAAAATTGTTTGAAAAATACCCTTTTTGCAGTAAATTGATTTTATGTACATCGTTCTTAGCAATATTTTGTTTAATTTCAAAATAAAGAAAGAGTTTTATCCAATATGCATTTCTGTATTTTTGACTGATTGTTTTTGATTGGATAAGTTTATTGTACACACTTACATCAATTCCCAGCTTGGTAGCAACTTTTAAAAGTTTACGCGTGTCGCTCCATGCTTTAAGGGTTGTTTTTGTAAATAATTGTCGGTAGTTTTTATAACTATATTTTTTCAAATCAATTTTTTCACATTCATCGCGTAGTTCCAAATCGATAAGTGAAATGCGCTCTTCGAACACTTTGTCGGCATTCAAATCAAACTCTATCAGGTCGAAAAAGCCATTATTATCCGTGTCGGTATATTTTATTACGGGCTGAATAGCAGGTTCGACACACACATCGTTGTGCGGAATGGTATCGGCACCACCGCGCCAGCCCTGCCAACCTTGATAATATCGTGCAAACTGATCGATGCGCCATGCTCCCCATTCAGCTCCGTATAAATGAATTTTTCCATCTAACGGACTAATGTAAAGTTGACCTTTGCCCGAAAAATCAGCATCCCATTCGCCACGGTCGCCACTTACATCTGCCTGTGGATTAGTATCCAAACCACCATTCCGAGCACCATTTTTATACAAATCTTTTGGTTCGTAAAATTCAACGCGCTCCCAACGCTGACAGTCGTCATCTTCATCAAACACCATCTACAAAAATGAGTTCATCATTGTTACGCCATCGCGCATCTACAAAAAACGAATCGGTACCCTGCAAGCCTTTCATATTTTGAAAACGATGAACATACTTGCTGTAATCAAAACCTTTTCCACGGAATAATAGGCTCATATCGAAATCGAACTCGTTGCCGGGGGCATTGTCGTCGTCTAAATCCCAACTCATGCGCACATCGCTGATTTTGCCCGAAAGTGAAAAAGGATATTTTTGGGTTGGGTCGATGCTGAATTTATCCATAAAACGAATGGCATACTCCGTACGTCCATCTTTATCGGGGTCGTAAAACAGGAAAGGATTTTCCCAGTTGTAACGCACTT
>JAIFKX010000024.1 GCA_020049335.1 Paludibacter sp.
AGTATATTATCTCAACACTTTTAATTAGAGAAAATATATTTCCAATTTTTTTAAATGCAAAAGTAGCATTTGTTCCCAATATCAATTACGATATTTTACTTTATTCGGAAGAAAACGGTCCAATCTGCCTTAGTGTAAAAACAACATTCAGAGAACGTTATAAACAAGCTGATTTGGAAGCGATGGCATTGAAAAATGTACATAGAATTTCAAGAAGTTTTTTGATTACGCTTGATGATAGCGATGCAATTTTATTGAGTAAAAAAATCCTTAAAGGTGACACTTTCGGATTAAATGATGTCATTGTTGCTACTTCTGAAAAATTTAATGATTTTATTTCAGAATTAAAGGAATATAATTTTTCACTTTCTCCCTCTGTAAATGTCATTGAAAGTAATCAAATAATTACTCGAGAGATTTTTCAAAAATTATTGTAGAGCTAATTCAAACGATTATTATGATTACTGGAAATAAAGGAGAGTGGAGTGAAATCTACACATTACTTAAAATTATATCGGACAGAAATTTATATCCAGGAGATGCAAATCTTGAAAAGATTTCAGGGCTTTTGTTTCCAATTGTAAAAGTGCTTAGAGATGAAACATCAGGTAGCTTTGAATTTGAATATGATAGTGATATTGTAGTTATTAGAGGTGATAAAGAAGAATTTAGAATACCTGTTATAGTATTTAAAGAGCAAGCAGAAATTTTATTAGCTGATATAAAGTCTGCTTCTTCATCTACCTTTGAAATCCCACATATTGAAGCATTTATTAATTCATTCAAATGCTACAGTTTAAAAGCAAATTCAGCTGTAAAAACTGATATAAGAGTCGTTATTCACGATAATAGAACTTCTTCCAATCAAGAATTAGGTTTCAGTATCAAATCTCAATTAGGCGGTGCATCTACTCTACTTAATGCAGGTAAAACAACTAACTTCATTTTTCAATTGAAAAATATTGAACTTTCAGAGAAAGAAATAGAACAAATAAATGCTATAGATACTAGAAGCAAAATAATGGATAGACTTTCATCCATTACTTCCAATGGTGGTATTTTAGAGTTTTATAAAACAGAAAGTATTGTGTTTGGTGATAATATTACCTTAATAGATAGTGCATTACCTCAAATATTAGCCACAATTACACATAGGTTTTATTCATCTCCGTTATCAAAATTATCCGATTTAGTTGCTGATTGTACAGTTCAAAACCCATTGAGATTTAATGTAGGTACAGGTCAACCCTTTTACGAATATAAAATAAAACGACTTCTTACCGACATTGCACTTGGTATGATGCCATCTGTTATTTGGACAGGTCAATTGGCTACTACAGGCGGTTATTTAATTGTAAAGGAAGATGGTGAAATTATTTGTTATCACATTTACAACCGAAATGAGTTCGAAAATTATCTACTAAAAAACACCAAACTTGAAACTGCAAGTAGCACAAGACATGAGTTTGGATTTATTTATAAAGAGCATGATAAACTTTTTTTTAAGTTAAATCTACAAATTCGGTTTCTGAAATAACGTTTTTTCCGTCACAATTTCATGTCATTCTTTCGGAACGATGAAAAATTTAGCGAATTGTCGACTGATGATAGAATTGAGGTTTTTAGGATTTGTCTGTTTTTGGGTTGTGACGATATGTGGCTTTGAAATACATGCCACAAAGTAATATACTTTTTTCTTACAAAACAACTTTCTGCAGGGCACTACAAAGCAATTTCAAAAATACAACATCTGATTTTCAGCTATTTATCTGCTTTCAAGAGACAATTTGATGCGAAAAATGACCTATTTGAACCATTTTCGGGAAATTCTGCTGCAAAATGGGTTAATTTTTTATTTGAATTTAGTGTCCACTATATCAGTAAAATAAGATTTTTGTGTGTTTTATTTAGTAGGTAAACAGTACAGATTCGATAGAAATTTGTATTTTAGCGCTCTTAAAGCCAAATTTTCTTCATTAAATGAAACGAACACGACAAAATTTAATCTTCCCGATAGCTAACGGGATAAATTTTGTTTTGTGAGTTCCATCTGACAAAGAAAAAATAAATATAATCACATGAAATTGAAAATATGAATTCATTCTTGTACCGAGTAGCCGAAACTTTTTATAATCAAGAAAGAGAACAATTAAGTAATCTAACGTTTGTTTTTCCCAATCGTAGAGCCGGTTTGTTTTTTCGTAAGTATTTATCCGAACTCACCGATAAACCGCTTTTTTCGCCAGAAATACTCACTATCAACGAATGTTTTGCTACTGCCTCTTCGCTACAACTGTCCGATAAGTTAAGCAATTTATTCCTTATTTATCGGATTTATAAGCATATAAGCAAAACGGATGAGAGCTTTGATTCTTTTATTTTTTGGGGTGAAATGTTACTCAATGATTTCGAAGAGGTGGATAAATATTTGGTGGATGCGCGTCAAATATTTCGAAATATAACAGAGTTGAACGAAATTGAGCGGCTTTTCAATGTGCTTTCTGAAAGACAGATAGATGCTATTCGTCAGTTTTGGAAAAATTTTATTCCTGTTTCGGAGGAAAAAACGAAAGAGCAGTTTATTGCTACTTGGAAAGTGCTTTTCGAAGTTTACAGCGAATTCGAAACGCAACTCAAAAAGGAAGGCATAGGAACCGAAGGAATGATAAGTAGGGAAGTGGCCGAAATGCTAAAAAGCAAGCAGCCAATTGCCGTTTGGGAAAATAAAAAATTTATTTTTGTTGGTTTTAATGCACTTAATCCGTGCGAAAAGGAATTAATGCTTGCCTTAAAAAATAGGGGACAAGCGGATTTCTACTGGGATTACGAGTCCGAGCAATTGCGCGATGCCGATAATCCGGCTTCGATGTTTTTTGCCGAAAATACAACTGTTTTTTCTTCGAAATATTTTATTGAACCTCAACCCGAAGCGCTTGAAGCAAAAAATATTAAACTCGTTGGTATTCCTTCGGCGGTTGGTATGACCAAATATGTTTTTTCGACACTCCAAAACTTAAGCGCCGAAAAGCCAGATTCGACTAATTGGATGGATACTGCTGTGGTGTTGCCCGACGAAAGTCTACTTCTACCACTACTTTACGCTTTTCCTCCTACTATCAACAAAATTAATATTACAATGGGCTATCCATTGAGCTCCACGCCTGTTGCAGGATTGATTTCGCAGCTTTTCGAGTTGCATCGAAGGGTGCGAAACTCGAAGCAAAAAACATGGTTTTATCATAAAAACGTATTGGATATAATCCATCATCAATATGTTTCGCAACTATTTCCCACTCATGTAGAGGTTATTTCGAACGAAATGACGCGCTTCAATAAAATTTATGTTGCCAACAATGAATTGCATAACAATGATTTGTTTAAAACTATTTTTCAGCCCATAAATAACACGGCAGAATTTATAAAATATCTGCTCCAAATTTTACAAAAACTTAGTATTGGCTGGAAAAATGCTGCCACTACCGAAGATGAATTTCGTTTAGAACGTGATTTTTTACAACAGTTTTACCTTACTATTAATCGGGTTGAAACCATCGTTTCGGCAAATAGTGAAGAGGCTGGAATGACGGTCGATACATTGAGCCGAATTATTCAGCAACTTGTGGCTGGCATTTCCATTCCGTTTGTGGGCGAGCCGCTCGATGGACTTCAGGTAATGGGGGTGCTCGAATCGCGCGGGTTAGATTTTGATAATTTGATTATTTCCTCGTTCAACGAAGGTGTTTTTCCTAAAAAAACGTCTCAAAATAGTTTTATTCCTTATAGTTTGCGCAGGGGATTCGGACTGCCCACTTTCGAACACAACGATGCCATCACTTCCTACAACTTTTACCGTTTGATTCATAGAGCCAAGAATATTTATTTTGTATACGACTCGCGAACAGATGGTTCTCAAAATGGCGAAGTGAGTCGTTTTGTGAATCAGTTAAACTATCATTATGGATTGAATATTGAGAAACAGAGCGTGAATTATGATATTTCGTTTGGCGAAACGAAAGCGGTTACAGTAACTAAAAATGCTGAAATTCTGCAAAAACTGAGTTTCTTTTTAGCCGAAGGCAGCGAAAAAAGATTTCTTTCGGCTAGTTCAATCAATTCTTACATTACCTGTCCTTTGCAATTTTATCTTTCAAAGGTCGAAAAGCTTAATGAGGAAGATGAGGTAAAGGAAACCATTGAAGATGACGTATTTGGTACGCTTTTTCATGCCGTGATGGAATACATTTACGAACCCTTTAAAGGCCAACTATTGACCGCCGAAAAAGTGGATGCCATTCTGAAAAATCCACTTCAAATTGATAATTACATTCGAAAAGCGTTTAGCATTGAGTATTTTAAAATTAAAAATGGTGAACTTGCCGATTTGGAAGGAAATAATTTGTTAATTGCAAATGTATTGCGAAAATATGTGTTGAAAGTGTTGCATTACGACAAAATGTATGCACCCTTTACCTTGATAGAAGCAGAGCGAAGCTGCGAAATAACGGTACCAACACGCTTTGGAAACGTAAACATTACTGGTATTATCGACCGTATCGACGAAAAAGAGGGCAAGTTGCGAGTGCTCGATTATAAAACTGGAAAAGGTAGTCTCGATTTTAAAAATATCGAAGAGGTTTTTGAACACAATAATGATAAGCGTCCAAAATATATATTACAAACATTTTTGTATGGCATGATGTACAAACAGTTTGCCGCCGGAAAATCGATGCGCCCGGGAATTATTTACCTCCGCGACACTTTTAAAGATACGTTTAAAACTGATATTGTAAATAAACAAACTAAAACGGTAGTTGAAGATTTTGTTGAATATGAAGATGCTTTTGCAGCCGAACTGACTTCGTGTTTGGACTCAATTTTCGATCCCGAAACACCTTTTTTTCAATCCGAAAGCGATAAACCCTGTTCGTACTGTTCGTACAAGACAATTTGTAATAGATAAAAATTTTATTTAAAGGCTCTAATTTAATCCCAAATAATCTATTTTTATCCCATAAATTCAATTTATTTCCCATATTATTTTTAAAAACAAATTCATCACTTTACTTTGCATTGATTTTAAAATATTGCATTGGATTTATCAGATAAAATAAAACTCATAATTCTATGTTTAAAAATCTTTTCGTTATTGTAGTACTTTCCTTTTTGTTGGCTGCATCTGTTTTTTCGCAAAACGAGCTTTTCGAAAAAAAACAATTTATTTACAAATCCGACACCTTACCATATCGGATTTTATATCCGGAGAATTATGATAAATCTCAAAATTATCCGCTATTTATTTTTTTGCACGGTTCGGGCGAACGTGGTAACGACAACGAATTACAGTTGAAGCATGGTGGTTCTTTATTTACAAATGCACAAAATAGAAAAAAATATCCTGCTATAGTTATATTTCCGCAATGTTCAATGGATTCTTATTGGGTTTATTTAAAGGAGACAGATTCAACTTTTTCTTATGTTAATTCGAAAAAGCCTACAATTCCAATGCAGCTTGTGATACGTTTATTATCCGAACTGAAAAAAAATGAAGGAGTTGATCGAAAACGAATTTATATTGCAGGGCTCTCGATGGGTGGTATGGGTACTTTTGATTTAATTTGCCGACAGCCGCGCACTTTCGCAGCTGCAGTACCTATTTGTGGTGGCGTAAATCTCGAACGACTAAAGAAAATTAAGAACGTTCCTCTCCGAATTTTTCATGGTGATGCTGATAATGCGGTTCCTGTGCTCCATTCGCGCAATGCCTATATCGAATTGAAAGCAATGGGAGCTAAAAAAGTGCAAATTGTTCTTTTTAAAGGTGTAGGACACAATAGTTGGGATCACGCTTTCAAGATGAATGATTTTATGAGTTGGATATTCGAAAAACATTTATAGTATTGAAATTGAGCTTATAAGATGACTTTTTATACAGCTTTACTGTTTAAAAAATGCTAATTTTTTGACAGTTTTATTGTTCAAACTAATTTTTAATTACTTTTGCGAACTGATTATAAATTGTAACTTATATGGCAAAGTTTATTGGAGCAGTAGTGGTCGAAATTGAAACATGCAAAGGTTGTAACCTCTGTGTGGTAGCTTGTCCTACTTCGGTTTTAGACCTTTCGAGCGAAGCAAATTCAAAAGGCTATAACTTTTCGCACATGGCTAATAGTGCTGATTGCGTAGGTTGTTCGGCCTGTGCGAATGTTTGTCCGGATGCTTGTATAACTGTGTATAGGGTGAAAACAGCATAGTTGTCTATCCACTTTTATCCACTTCTATTCACTTCCGAATTATAAATCAAATTGGGTACAACTATCAAATTGTAACTTAAAAAAATGAGTAAAAAAAATCACGATAACGAGGTGCTCTTAATGAAGGGCAACGAAGCTATTGCACATGCAGCCATTCGTTGTGGTTGCGATGGCTATTTTGGCTATCCTATTACGCCACAGTCCGAAATTATGGAAACATTGATGGATCTTGCCCCTTGGGAAACAACTGGAATGGTTGTTTTACAGGCCGAAAGCGAAACGGCATCGATAAATATGGTTTATGGTGCTGCTGGATGTGGTAAAAAAACAATGACATCTTCTTCAAGTCCGGGCGTAAGCTTAATGCAAGAAGGTATTTCTTATATTGCAGCTGCTGAGTTGCCTTGTGTTATTGTAAATGTGATGCGTGGAGGTCCCGGATTGGGAACTATTCAGCCAAGTCAGGCCGATTATTTTCAAGCTGTAAAAGGTGGTGGACATGGTGATTATAAGATGATTACCTTGGCACCTGGTTCAGTGCAAGAAATGGCCGATCATTTGGTGTTGGCTTTTGAACTTGCTTTTAAATACCGCACACCTGCTATGCTTTTGGCAGATGGTATTATTGGTCAAATGATGGAAAAAGTGGTTTTGCCCCCTTTCCAGCCACGATGGACTGAAGAGGAAATTAAAACTATTTCGCCTTGGGCTACCTTAGGAAAGCCTTCAACCCGTAAACCAAATGTTATCAACTCCCTGCGTTTGGAAGCACACGAAATGGAAGACCTTAATAATGTGCTTCAAGGCCGATATCGTGAAATTGAAAAAAATGAAGTTCGTTTCCAAGAAATTGAATGTGAAGATGCTGATTATTTGTTAGTTGCTTTTGGTATCACAGCTCGTATTTGCCAAAAAACAGTTGAGTTGGCTCGAGCACAAGGACTAAAGGTTGGATTATTACGACCTATTACTTTATTCCCTTTCCCTACTGAAGTTTTAAAAAATTATGCCAAGAGTGTAAAAGCCATGTTGACGGTTGAAATGAATGCCGGACAAATGGTAGAGGACGTTCGATTGGCTGTAAATGGAAAAGTGCCTGTCGAATTTTATGGTCGCATGGGCGGAATTGTACCATCGCCCGATGAAGTTTTGGAGGCATTTAAAAAGAAGATATTAATTAGTCCCGATAGCTATCGGGATTGAAAATGTGGAAATTTGAAAAAAATAATCATTCTTAATTCAATATCGTTAAGTTAAGGAATGCATTAAAGAATTATTAATACCGCCCCAAACCCCTCCCGCCAATAGCGGGATAAATTGCGGGGCTTAAGATTGCAACTATGTAGTGATTCTCTATTTTTAGAGCATTTATAGTTAAACGACAGTAATTTCTGTTCTCCGTCAGCTGACGGATTAGGGGCGGATTTACAGGATTATTAATTGGGGAACGATACCAACTAGATTTCCCGCAATTTATCCTAACTAAAACAGGAGGCTTAACTTAACGACATTAATTTTTAATTTTTAATTCTTAATTCTTATAAACATGAACATAGCAGATATAATTAATCCCGCCAATTTGGTTTACGAAAAAACCAAAGTGATGAATGATACGCCCATGCACTACTGTCCGGGCTGTAGCCATGGCGTGGTGCATAAATTGATTGGTGAAGTAATTGACGAAATGAATATGCAGGACAAAACGATAGCCATTGCGCCTGTTGGTTGTGCCGTTTTTGCATACAAATACCTCGAAATTGATTGGCAGCAAGCCGCTCATGGTCGAGCTCCAGCCTTGGCAACTGCTGTGAAACGACTTTTACCCGACCGCTTGGTTTTTACCTATCAGGGTGATGGCGACTTGGCTGCTATTGGTACTGCCGAAACAATTCATGCTTGTAACCGTGGCGAAAATATTGCCATTATTTTTATTAATAATGGTATTTATGGCATGACAGGTGGACAAATGGCACCTACCACTTTGAAAGGCATGAAATCTTCGACTTCACCCAGAGGCCGCGAAGTGCCTTTGGCGGGTAATCCATTGGATATTACAACTTTATTGGCAAAGTTAGACGGAGTTTGTTATGCTACTCGTCATGCTGTACACACGGTGGCAGCAGTGAAAAAGACTAAGCGAGCTATTCGTCAAGCTTTCGACAATTCGATGCAAAACAAGGGCACTTCTATTGTCGAAATTGTTTCGACTTGTAGTTCGGGCTGGAAAATGACTCCTGCCGATTCGAACGATTGGATGGTGGAAAATATGTTTCCTGCTTATCCAATGGGTGATTTGAAAAACGAGTAACAGCCTCTTAATTCGCTTAGGGGAAATAAAATATTATTTAATATGACAGAAGAAATAATTATAGCTGGTTTTGGTGGACAAGGCGTATTGTCGATGGGAAAAATCTTAGCTTACTCGGGCCTTATGCAAGGAAAAGAAGTGAGTTGGCTGCCATCTTATGGACCTGAACAGCGTGGTGGTACTGCCAATGTTACGGTGATTTTGAGCGATGAGCGTGTGAGTTCACCTGTATTAAATTTCTACGATACGGCAATTGTGCTCAATCAACCTTCGCTCGAACGGTTCGAAAGCAAGGTAAAGCCAGGTGGTACGCTTATTTTTGATGGTAATGGCTTTCATAAATTTCCAACTCGCACGGATATAAACGTTTATCGTATTGATGCTACGGAATATGCTTACGCCAATAATGAATCGAAAACTATGAATATGCTTATTTTGGGTGGATTGCTCAAAGTTCGTCCAATTGTATTGGTAGAAAACGTGCTTAAAGGTTTGAAAAAATCGCTGCCACAAAGACATCATCATTTATTGGCAACTAACGAAAGGTCAATTCATATTGGAATGGAATTGATTAAAAAAGTAAATTAATGTGTCGTAACATTACAAAAAAAAGACTGTTGAAATTTAATTCGACAGTCTTTTTTTTACACTAAAATTGAATTATAGTATAGCTTCAATTTTGGCTACAAGCGCCGCTTTTTGAGTAGCACCTACTTGTTTGTCAACTACTTTACCATCTTTAAAGAAAAGTATTGTAGGAATGTTACGTATACCAAATTCTTGTGGTGTATCTACATTTTCGTCAACATCCATTTTGCCAATAATTACTTTTCCCTCGTATTCTTTCGAAAGTTCCTCTACGATAGGTCCAACCATGCGACAAGGTCCACACCATTCTGCCCAAAAATCTACAACTACAGGTTTTCCACTGTTAATAATTTCTTTGATGTTGCCATCGGTCAATTGTAAAGCCATTTTTTCTATTTTTTATAATGAATAATATTTTTTATACCAATAAAATTGAGTTTGAGTTAACTACCATTTTTTTTTAACGATGCAAAGTTAAGAATTGAAAAGGAATAAATGGCATTTTTAAGTCAAAATATTTCAAAATTTAAGTCAATAACGACATTGAAAATATCTATCTTAATTTATTTGAAATTCAAGAATCCCTTTTTGCTGTAATCGCTTTATTTGTTTGTAAATAGCGCCATCTATGCTCATGCGGTGTTGACGCGAGAAGAGTTTTACTCGTTGCGGCGACATTTCATCAAGAATATTTACGTAAAGATTTATATTTCCTTTATTTTGGAGTACTATATCTGCCAACATAGTTGTCAGTTCTATATCAATATGTTGCAAAGGTATCGAGAGCGAAATTTTTTCCACCAGTCTATCTTTTACTTCTCTAAAAAGTTCAATTTTTTGAATTTTCAATTCTAATTCCTTAGTTGCTCCTGGTTCTGTGGGTTTTCGAAATTTGTAATCGGCTCCTTTTTCTTGTACTATTGCATTGATATACAGATACAAATCTTTAATCATGTATTTGCTATATTCCACATAATTGTTGCCAAAGAGTGCAAATTCGAATGCACCTGCATAATCTTCGAGGGTTAAAATGCCATACGGATTTCCGGCTTTCGAAGTTCCGTGACGAAGATTTGTAACCATGCCACCTATGCGTAATTGTTTGCCTTGTAAGGCTGGAATATCTTTTAAATCGGCAGTAGTCGTATTGCAAATATGATTAATTTCCATTTCGAATTCGTCTAATGGATGCGCCGAAAGATACATGCCTATCAGGTCGCGTTCTTTGTTGAGCTTCTCAAGTGGCGACCATTCGGCCGTGTAAGGAATTTCGGGTTTGGTAATTTCCACGGCATCCGATTCTCCAAAAAGGGAGTTTTGAGTTAAGGCCATGTCAGCTTGATAGCGGTTTCCGTAGCGTATAATGGAGTCGAGAACTAATTCGCCTTTCGCATTTTCGGTCAAAAACTGTTCGCGTCGAATATCGCTAAAGCTATCAAAAGCACCACAAAGCGCTAAACTTTCGAGTGTTCTTTTATTGCACGAAGTGAGATTTACGCGTTCTATAAAATCGAAAACGCTTTTGAAACGGCCATTTTTTTTACGTTCGTCAACAATACTAATCACAGCTCCTTCGCCCACACCTTTAATCCCACCCAAACCAAAACGGATATTTCCGGCCGTATTTACCGTAAAAGTCAAATCGCTTTCGTTCACATCGGGGCCTAAAACGTGCATTCCCATCGATTTACATTCGTCCATAAACTTACCAACTTCCGCTATGTCATCGCGGTTTCGCGTTAAGTTGGCAGCCATAAATTCGGCAGGGAAATTTGCTTTTAAATAAGCCGTTTGATAGGCAATCCACGAATAGCAGGTGGCATGTGATTTATTGAAAGCATATTTGGCAAATTCAGCCCAGTCGGACCAAATTTGTTCTAATTTTGCTTTGGGTCCAAATCCGTTTTTCTCACATCCGCTCATGAACTTCACTTTGAGTGTTTCCATTTTATCAACAAGCTTTTTACCCATTGCTTTACGAAGTTCATCACTCTCACCGCGTGTGAAGCCAGCCAAGTCACGGCTCAAAAGCATGACTTGTTCTTGATAAACTGTAATACCGTACGTTTCTTTCAAGCGTTTTTCCATTTCTGGAAAAGGATATTCAATTTTTTCGCGCCCATGTTTACGGTTTACGAACTGTGGAATATATTGCATTGGACCCGGTCGGTAGAGGGCATTCATAGCAATAAGGTCTTCAAATTGAGTTGGTTGAAGCGCTTGTAGATGCTTTTGCATACCTGCGGACTCAAACTGAAATGTTCCCACCGTCATGCCTTTACTGAACATTTCGTAAGTCTGTGGATCGTCGATTGGTATTGTGTCAATATCGAGGTCGATGCCTTTCGATTTTTTGATATTCGAAAGTGCTTCTTTGATAATCGACAAGGTTTTTAAACCCAAAAAGTCCATTTTAATCAGTCCAATCTCTTCAATAACCGAACCTTCGTATTGTGTTACTAAAATATTGGTGTTCGTTTCCTTGTCAACCGCTGTACTTAGCGGTACTAAATTAGTCAGGTCGTCGGCACCAATAATCACCCCACAAGCATGAACGCCTGTTTGACGCACCGTTCCTTCAAGCATTTCGGCATATTTAAGCGTATTTGCCAGATTCTGGTCGTACGAATTTCGAGCTTGCTGCAGTTCAGGAACATATTTCAAGCAGTTCGCAATATTTACTTTTGGAGATTTTCCATCTGGCCCTTCGGGGAATTTATCGGGAATTAATTTTGTGAGGCGATCGGCTTCCGAAAGGGGCAGTCGCTGAACACGTGCCACATCTTTAATCGACGATTTAGTAGCCATTGTGCCATAAGTAACAATTTGAGCCACACGTTCTTTGCCGTATTTTTCGGTAACCCAACGCAATACTTGTCCGCGTCCATCATCATCAAAGTCGATATCGATATCGGGCAGCGAAATACGATCTGGATTCAGAAAACGTTCGAACAGCAAATCGTATTTTAGCGGGTCAATATCTGTTATCCGCAAGCAGTAAGCCACCACAGAACCGGCTGCCGAACCACGTCCAGGTCCTACCGAAACACCCATTTTGCGGGCATTGTAGATGAAATCTTGCACAATAAGGAAATAGCCTGGAAAGCCCATTGTTTTCATTACATTGAGCTCAAATTCAATACGTTCGGTTTGTTCTTCGGTAAGGGTTTCGCCATAGCGTTTTATGGAGCCTTCGTAGGCTAATTTTGCTAAAAAATCGGCTTCTAATTTAACACGAATTGCTTTTTCGTAGCCTCCCAAACGTTCGAATCCATCTCCAAATTCTTTGCGAAGCATTTCTTCACTAAATTTTTGACGATAAGCCTCTTCGGTTCCAAATTCTTCGGGGATTGGAAAAACGGGCATCATGGGACCCGAGTCGATGTCGTAAAACTCAACTTTATTGGCTATTTCTATTGAATTTTCTAAAGCTTCGGGAACATCGGCAAAAATTTGAAGCATTTGTTCTGGCGACTTTAAATATTCCTGTTTAGTGTAGCGCATACGCGATGGGTCGTCCAAATCTTTTCCTGTGCTGAGGCATATTAAGCGTTCGTGAGCTTCGCCATGCTCTTCTTCTACAAAGTGTACATCGTTGGTTGCTAATAACTTAGTGTTTGTTTTGCGAGCAAGTTTTATCAACTCAATATTTTGACGTTGTTGTTTCTCAAAACATTGGTAATCGGCATTGGGTTTATCGGTTTTGTGGCGTTGAAGTTCGAGGTAAAAATCGTCGCCAAACACTTCTTTGTACCACAAAACAGCCTCTTCGGCAGCTTCTAAATTGCCGCTTTCTACTTTTTTGTGAATTTCGCCACCCAAACATGCAGATGAGGCAATAATGCCTTCGCTGTATTTTTTTAGTATTTCGTGGTCGATGCGCGGGCGGTAGTAAAAACCTTCAATCCATCCATGCGATACTAATTTACATAAATTACGATAGCCAATTTTATTTTTTGCCAACAGTACTAAATGATAGCCACTTCGGTCTTCTTGCGATTCTTTCGAAGTGCGACTGCGACGAGCCACGTATGCTTCGCAACCCAAAATAGGCTTGAAAAGTTTTTTAGTTGTCTCGGCGAGTTCTGTTTCGAGTTCAGTTTTTCGTTGGGGCGTTAGGTTTTCCGACTTCAGCTCTTTTTCGATAGCTTTTATCTGATCCTTAACTTTGGCATTTTTCTTTTTGGTATAATTAAAAAATTCTTTGATGCCAAACATATTGCCATGGTCGGTGAGTGCAATTGAATTCATGCCCGATTTGGAAGCTTTATCTACCAAACCTGAAATACTTGACATGCCATCGAGAACCGAAAAGTAGGAGTGAACGTGTAAATGTACAAAGGAATCCATATATGCAGTACTGAAAAACAGCTTTTTATACTAATTTTAAAATCTAAAAATTGAGCTGTTAAAGATAGATAGTTTTTTTGTAAGCACACGGGCTTGCGACAAGAAGTTATTAACAAAAAGATAAAAGATAAAAGAGCAAAGACAATAGATTAAAGAAAAAGAAAAGAGCAGTTAGCAAATAAGTATTAACAGCGACCATTCCGCAGACGGACAATCAAGTCCGATTCCAGGCCACTTTTATCGCGATAATGAAACGCATCGCCATCGTTGACTTGTGTATTACCTTATTAAATGCTCATTCTATTTCAAAACGCTGATAAACCCGCATTTACGCCGTATCAAAACTATTTGCCTAAGGCCGCTAACGAAATTACATTAATTCCGTCGGGGCGGCGATAAGTCATACCGGTGCCGGTAATAATGTTGAGCGATTTTGGAGCGTTCATTTTAGTTGTATCAATATTGGCTGCAAATTTTTTCAGATTTTCGGCAGCTACTTCCGTGTAACCTACTCCGAGTTTTATTTCGAATGCAGCATAGTCGCCGTTGCGTTTTTGTACAATAGCGTCTACTTCCAAACCATACGAGTCGTTGTAATGAAACACAGTAGCATCGTTAACCTTGGCATATACGTTTAATTCGTGAATTGCCAACGATTCGAACAAAAATCCAGTGTATTTCATGTCTTTCAGTAGCGCATCTTTATTCAATCCCAATGCCGCTGCGGCAAGCGATGGGTCGCACAAATGCCTCTTGGGCGATTTGCGCAACGAAGCCGCTGAGCGAATATGCGGATCGAAAGCCGGTTGTTCGTACAGAATCATCAATCGCAACAGTGCATCCATGTAATCCGAAAGTGTATTGCGCGACAATTCGTTTTTGTCACGCATTTTTATATCTTTTTCTAAAGTGCTGTTATCTACCAATGTGGCTGTGTTTCGGGCAATGGAGCGTAGCAGGCTTCGCACTTTTTGCGGGTCGCGTTTCACGCCTTCTATGCGGTGCATATCCACTTCGCAAAGCAAATCTACATAGCCACGGTTCAGTTTGAGTGCGTTTTTTGTACTCTCGTTCAGCAA
>JAIFKX010000295.1 GCA_020049335.1 Paludibacter sp.
ATAATCCCAAATTCAAATGAGCCATTGTACTTTCGTCCTTTTTGTGATAAATGGGACGCAAATCAAGATCTGTTTTCAGTATTCTGAACGTATTATGTAAAGCTTTACATAACACGTTAAAGAAATTGAACAATTATTACATGGCATTGCCGGCGATCCTTTTAATGGTATTGGTTAACCTGAAGAATTGAAATATGAATTATCAGGTAAACCAAAACAACAAGGGTTGATGACAAAAACAGATTAAATAAAGTTTCGAAACTATGGGAAGCTGTTGAAAAATATAGCGGTGGTAAAATTTTAGATATGCGTGCTGTAATGAAAAAATTATGATATATTTAATCGATACTAATATACTTATCTTTATTCTTATTGATAAACATTACATTGATACAAATGTAAAACACTTATTATCTGACTACAATAATGTTATTTATGTAAGTTCTTCTATCATTTTTGAAGCATTACACTTTTTTCAAACTGGCAGAATTGCGCCAAAGCAAAAAACTGTAGATGAATTTTTGACTGCTATCAAAACGGTCTATAATTTGCAAATCCTTCATACCAAAACTGAGCATTTCAATACATTTTCACGTTTACCTAATGTTTCGGGGGTACAATGACCCAATTGACAGGATAATAATTGCTCAGTCCATCACAGAAAAAATACCACTCATAAGTTCAGATAGCTAGTTTAAGTATTTAATATTTTTGTTAGTATAGATAATCATTTATCTAATTGACACGATTGCTTTCAGTGGAAACGTAGCTAAATGGAGATTTCTGCATTGAAAATACTGTTCGTTTTGATTTAAAATAGTTGATTCGCTAATTCTATCCCAAAAGCCAATTGTAATCACTTTTTAGTATTCTTCTGATTGTTTTATATTCCCATTTAATCTTCTATTTAGTTGTAAATCAATAGTATCTGGATACTTTAATTTAAACGCTAATTAAATTTTGCGTTTAATTAAAGAAAAATTTCCGTATTGCTTGTTTTATTTCGAAAGAATTTTGTACCTTTGTTGCACTTTTCAAAAAAAATCTATTTATTTTCTAATCTCCTCATAAACAAACAGATAAATACTAAAATAGAATTCTAAATTAAAACAAAAATCTATGTGGTTAATTGATTCATCAATCGGGCGCAAGCTCATAATGAGTATTACGGGGGTTTTCCTTGTATTATTTCTGATTTTTCACGGCACAATGAATTTCGTTGTGTTGTTTTCGGCAGATGCATACAATGCAATTGCTGCTTTCTTAGGAGCCAACTGGTACGCTTTAGTGGGTACAAAAATGTTGGCAATTGGTTTTGTTGTGCATATTATTTATGCCATTTACCTCTCGTACCAAAACAAAAAGGCGCGTGGTGCAGTTGGTTACAATGTAACAAGCTCACAAAAATCGGTGGAGTGGACTTCACAAAACATGTTGGTTTTAGGCGTTATCGTAGTTGGTTTTATGGTATTGCACCTTATCCAGTTTTGGAGCAAAATGCAATGGGTAGAACTTAGCCACAAAATGGGACTCGAAACAAGTGGCGATTTGGCCTTGGCCACTGATGGTGCTTATTGGGTGAAACATTATTTCGAAAACCCAATTTATTCTATCCTTTATATTGTATGGTTAGTGGCTTTGTGGTTGCACCTGACGCATGGTATTTGGAGTGCTATGCAAACATTAGGAACAAGCAGTAATATATGGCTTCCACGTATCAAAGTAATATCAAATGTACTTTCTACGGTGATTATTTTATTGTTCATCAGCATCCCTGTTTATTTTCTATTAGGTTTTAATATCTAAAATAGTAAATAGTTAAATTGTAAATAACATTATGGCAAAAAAACAAGATACTACTTCGGTAGAAGCACCTATTATAGATGCTAGAATTCCTGCTGGACCATTAGCAGAAAAATGGAGCAATTACAAAGCTCATCAAAAATTGGTTAATCCTTCGAACAAACGTCGTTTAGATATTATTGTTATCGGAACCGGACTTGCCGGTGCCTCAGCAGCTGCTTCGCTTGCCGAGCTTGGATTTAACGTGTTAAATTTCTGTATTCAAGATTCTCCTCGTCGCGCGCATTCTATTGCAGCTCAAGGGGGTATCAATGCAGCAAAAAATTATCAGAACGATGGTGACTCTGTTTACCGTTTGTTTTACGATACCATTAAAGGGGGCGATTATCGTGCTCGCGAAGCCAATGTGTATCGCTTGGCAGAAGTTTCGAATAATATTATCGACCAATGTGTGGCGCAAGGTGTACCTTTTGCTCGCGAATATGGTGGTTTATTAGATAACCGTTCTTTTGGTGGTGCGCAAGTTTCGCGTACTTTTTATGCCAAAGGTCAAACCGGTCAACAATTGTTGTTAGGTGCTTATTCATCTCTTAGTCGTCAGATTGGCAAAGGAGCTGTGAAATTATATTCACGTTACGAAATGTTGGATGTAGTGATTGTTGATGGGCGCGCTCGTGGTATTATTGCTCGCAACTTGGTAACAGGTAAAACCGAACGCTTTTCGGCTCATGCCGTAGTTGTTGGTTCGGGTGGTTATGGAAATGCCTTTTTCCTCTCAACCAATGCCATGACTTCGAACGCTTCTGCTGCCATTCAAATTTATAAGAAAGGGGCTTATTTTGCAAACCCAGCGTACGCACAAATTCACCCAACCTGTATTCCTGTACATGGCGAATATCAGTCAAAATTAACATTGATGTCTGAGTCGCTTCGTAACGATGGTCGTATTTGGGTACCTAAGAAAAAAGAAGATGCTGAAGCAATTCGGGCTGGCAAACTCAAACCAACTGATTTAAAAGAAGACGAACGCGACTATTATTTGGAGCGTCGTTATCCTGCATTTGGTAACCTTGTTCCTCGTGATGTGGCTTCGCGTGCTGCTAAAGAACGTTGCGATGCTGGTTTTGGTGTTGGTAACACCGGTTTAGCTGTTTATCTCGATTTCTCAGATTCTATCAAACGTCATGGCGAAGCTACCATTCGTGCACGTTATGGTAATTTATTCCAAATGTACGATAAAATTGTAGACGAAAATCCATACAATACGCCAATGATGATTTATCCAGCAATCCATTATACCATGGGTGGCGTTTGGGTAGATTATGAACTACAAACTTCGATAAAGGGTCTTTTCTGTATTGGTGAAGCTAATTTTTCCGATCACGGTGCAAACCGCTTAGGTGCTTCGGCATTGATGCAAGGCTTGGCAGATGGTTACTTTGTATTGCCATATACTATTCAAAATTACTTAGCTGATCAAATTCAGGTACCTCGTTTAAGTACCGATTTACCTGAGTTCGAAGAAGCCGACAAAGCGATTAAATCAAAAATCGAAAAGATAATGAAAATTCAGGGTGATCGGACTGTTGATTCAATACACCGCGAATTAGGTTTAGTTATGTGGGATTTTGTAGGAATGGGTCGTACAAAAGAAGGCTTGGAACATGCTTTAGAAAAAATTAAAGAGATTCGCAAAACATTCTGGACTAAAGTATATGTTCCCGGTCAGAGCGTTGATATGAATTCGGAACTTGAAAAGGCATTGCGTGTAGCTGATTTTATCGAAATTGGCGAATTAATGGCTCGTGATTCATTGATGCGTGAAGAATCGTGTGGTGGGCACTTCCGCGAGGAATACCAAACGCCTGATGGCGAAGCACTTCGTAACGACGAAGAATTTTCGTTTGCATCTTGTTGGAAATATAATGGAGAGGGTGAAGCCCCAACGCTTCTAAAAGAACCTCTTGAATATGAATTTGTGAAACGTCAACAACGTAACTATAAAGCGTAATCGTCATGGAAAAAAATATAAATGTAACTCTAAAAATTTGGCGTCAAGCCAGTCCTAAAGTAAAAGGAGAATTTATTTCCTATAAAATGGACAATGTACCGACCGATAGTTCGTTTCTCGAAATGTTGGACGTGTTGAACGAGCGTTTGTTAAAAGAACGCAAAGAACCAGTAGAATTTGATCACGATTGCCGCGAAGGTATTTGTGGTATGTGTAGCTTGTATATAAATGGTCATCCACACGGAAAAGATGGTGGCACAACCACTTGCCAATTGCACATGCGTCGCTTTAGCAATGGCGAAACCATTGTGATAGAGCCATTTCGTTCGGCTGCCTTCCCTGTAATTAAAGATTTACGTGTTGATCGTAGTGCTTTCGATAAAATTATTCAATCGGGCGGTTATGTGTCGGTTAATACTGGTGGTGCTCAAGATGGTAATGCTATTCCAATTTCAAAAATCGACGCTGACGAAGCTATGGATGCTGCCTCTTGTATCGGTTGTGGTGCATGTGTGGCTACTTGTAAAAATGGCTCTGCTATGCTTTTTGTAGCAGCAAAAGTAAGTCAGTTATCTCTTTTACCTCAAGGAAAAGTGGAACGCGCAGCTCGTGCAAAAGCTATGGTATCGAAAATGGACGAACTTGGTTTTGGAAACTGTACCAATACAGGTTCGTGCGAAGCTGAATGTCCTAAATCAATCTCTATTTCGCATATAGCTCGCCTAAACCGTGAGTACTTAAATGCAAAATTTACTGACTGATAATTCGGGCAAAAAATGTAAATTGCAACAATTTGATAAAAAAAGCGAGGCTGTCATAAATTTATGACAGCCTCGTTTGATTTTTATTTAACCCATAATTTTAGTACAAATTAAAAGGGTAGGGGATAGGCATTTTTTAAAGCACCAACGATGGTGCAGTAAATACACGAGTTCCCATTTCGCCATCGAGCATATACAAGCCGCGCGGGTCGTTGCCAAACAAATCGAAACGTTTACACATTTCGTCTACATTTTTTTCTTCTTCGCCTTGTTCTTTTACAAACCAATCTAAAAATTGCATGGTTCTGAAGTCTTTCAGCTCATGAGCCAAAGCATAAATTTCGTTAATCGATTGACTAATGAATAATTCATGTGTATAAGCTTCTTCCAAAGCGTGTTTGAAACCGGAGTAAATTATATCTGGTTTTGCAATTGCTTCTAATACAACTCGTTCGCCATTGTTTTGCATGTATTTTACAAACAACATAGCATGTGCATTTTCTTCTTTTGTTTGGATATCGAACCAATTGCCATATCCATTCAGGCTATTGTCGTAAAAATAGTTTGAAGTGTCTAAATATAAATACGACGAATAAAACTCACGATTGATCTGAGCATTTAATAATTCTACAATTTTTTTGTGTAACATAATGATAAATATTTGTTGATTATAACTCTTTTTTTTAATTACTTAAATCCGTACAATATTCGCGCCAAGTGCGTTCAGTCGCTTGTCTATATCCTGATAGCCGCGGTCTATTTGGTCGATATTATGAATGGTACTTGTGCCTTCGGCAGCCATAGCGGCTATTAGAAGAGCAATACCAGCACGAATGTCGGGTGAGCTCATGGTGGAAGCTCGCAGGTGAAGTTGTTCGCCCAATCCTATAACAGTGGCACGATGCGGGTCGCAAAGTATAATTTGAGCCCCCATGTCAATTATTTTATCTACAAAAAATAAGCGACTTTCAAACATTTTTTGATGAATCAAAACGCTACCTTTTGCTTTGGCTGCTACTACCAGAAACACACTCAATAAGTCGGGCGTTAAGCCAGGCCAAGGAGCATCTGCAATAGTCATTATCGAACCATCAATAAACGATTCGATGGCATAATCTTTTTGTTCGGGAATAAATATATCATCGCCTTGTTGCTCCAACTGTATTCCTAAGCGGCGAAAACTATCCGGAATTATTCCTAAATCGTTGTACGACACATTTTTAATTGTAATTTCCGAACCAGTCATGGCTGCCATTCCAATGAAACTACCTACCTCAATCATATCGGGCAATATGGTATGATTGCAGCCTTTCAGTGTTTTAACACCTTCGATAGTTAAAAGATTTGAGCCCACACCACTGATTTTTGCACCCATGCTATTCAGCATTTTGCAAAGCTGTTGTAAATACGGTTCGCAAGCGGCATTGTAAATGGTGGATGTGCCTTCGGCTAAAACTGCTGTCATTACAATATTGGCTGTTCCTGTAACAGAGGCTTCATCGAGCAACATATAGCAGCCTGTGAGCTTATTAGCGCTAATGCTGTATTGTTTTTTGTCGGCATCGTACACAAAGTCGGCCCCTAATTTTTGAATGCCTAAAAAGTGAGTATCCAAGCGGCGACGTCCAATTTTATCACCACCCGGTTTGGGAATCATGGCTTTGCCAAAACGAGCTACTAACGGTCCAACAATCATTACTGACCCTCGTAGTGAAGCACTTTGATTGTAAAAATCACTTGTTTCTAAATAATCGAGATTAATATTTTGAGCTTCAAAGCTATAGGTATTTGCAGCAGTTTTTGCTACAACAACACCCATATTTTGAAGAAGTTTAATCAGATTGTTGACATCTAAAATATCGGGGATGTTGCTAATCGTGATTTTTTCGGCACTGAGTAGTACGGCACAAAGTACCTGAAGTGCTTCATTTTTAGCACCCTGCGGATTTATTTCGCCACGGAGTTTTCTACCTCCTTCAATTTTAAATGAAGACATGTTTTATCAATTACGAATTATTAATTACGAATTACGAATTATCAATCAATGTCGTTTAGTTAAGCCTCCTGTTTTAGTTAGGATAAATTGCGGGTAATCTAGTTGCTATCGTTTCCTAATTAATAATCCATTAAATCCGTCCCTAACCCCTAAAACATAGCCGTCAAGCTAATTTTGCATATTTCCGCCCCAAGCCCCTAAAGGGGTGTTGATTAGTTTCGTCTCTGAAAATCAACCAATCTGATATTGTAATTATCAATACTAATTTCTGTTCCTCGCAATTTATCCCGACGCAGACGGGAGGGGTTAGGGGCGGATTTACAGAATCATAAATTCCCAGCAATTTATCTCGTCTAAAACAAGATGCTTAACTTAACGACATTAAATTATCAATTACGAATTAATCATTAATCATTAACCATTAACCATTAACCATTAATCATTATTTTCTCCGTGGTTTATTGCTGCGCTTGTGACTATTTAGAACATCGCGCGATTCAATCAATTTCAAAAAGTCGGAAGAGACATCTATTTTTCCACGGGAAAGCTCGCGTAGGTCGTCAAATATTTTGCGGTCGTCAACCACTTCTTTGTTCCAAGTAAGGAAGCATTTTTTCATCTGATTGGCAATCAGTCTTATCAATTCATTTTTTTCTTCGCCTTCGGGATATTCGCCCACTTTTTCTATCATTTCTTCCAGCGTGCGACCATAATGCATGTATCGAATGCGCGAATTTTTGTATGGAACTGTTTCGGGGCGAGTGTAGAGATTTTCTTCCTGAAGAATTTCGTAAGGAAAGTCGATATCTAATTTAAAATCGGACATTATAGCTACGTGATCCCACAATTTGTGTTTGAAGTCGTTTACATCACGTAGATAGGGAAACATATTTCCCATTATGTTGATAATTGTTTTAACGCAGCGAGTGCGTTCTTCACGGTCGTCGATAGTAAGAGCGTGTGCAATCATTTGTTGAATGTTGCGACCGTATTCGGGCATAATCAATTTGCCCTCGAGAGTTGGGTATTCCATTTTTTCTGAAAAAAGTTGTACGAAAAGTTGTTTATCTGCAAAGGTAGCGAATTTTTTTTAGAAAAATGTTTTCAAGCCTTTAATGATTCGTTTTTTATCTTATAGAGTTGCCACCAAGGCGTTTTTGGCGAAAGGTGATGCTCGAAGTGGTAGCCAAAAAAATAACAAGTAAGTAAAGCTATTAAATGATTGGGTTTTAAAGTGCGCGATTTATAAGGCTCCATTTCGGGAGTATGTGGCAGCTTGTGAGGGAGATAAGTGCCAAAATAAAACAGTTGAAAAGTGGCTAATAAGGATGGAATTATCCAAAAAATGATAAGGCTCCATTGGTCGAACCATAAGAGTAAAATGTTAAACAACACAGCCATAGTAAGTATTTGAGTTATGGTAAGGTATTGTTTAAGAAACGAAAACCACCACACAAAGAAGTTTTGGTTGCCTATTTTGTAGTCGGGATCGCCGGCAGTGCCCACCTCGGAATGATGCAATTGGTGTTTGCTGTATAATTTAGGATACCAAAGTCCGGCAAACAGAAACGTGCAAAGCATACCGATAGCTTTATTTAAAAAAGCAGAACTGCTCACTGTGCGGTGCATCGCATCGTGAGCAGTTATAAATAGTCCGGTGTAGAGCCATGCTTGTATTACAATTTGCACATACATCCACCCATTGTTGATTGTAAGCTCCTGAAAAAGAAGGGCATAAATAAGATTTGCTGCCCAAAGTGAAATAATTGTAAACGCAATGAATACACCCATTTTTTGTGTTTATTTAAAACTTCCAGCCAAGCGAAACAACTAAATTTGATGTTAAATCGGGTTTCGATTGCCAGGTAGATGTATAAACATCATTGATTACATTCAGGCGAGCATCGAGTGTGAACATAAATAAATCGACTCCTGCGCCTAATTCAAGACCAACGGAGGATTTTTTAAATTCACCAGTAATAGCCTTCTTTTCTTCATCGGTAATGCCAGAGTTGTCTGTTAAATTAGTAAAACTTAATGTAGAACCAGCATTTAATTTGAATTTAGGTCCTGCAAAGGCTCTTAAATTGAAAATTTTACCATCAACTATCTTATATCCTATTAATACTGGAATATCAACTGTGCTAAAAGATAGGTGGTTTTCTATTTGTTTTAAATTGGTTTGATCTTGAGCATCTTGCAAGGTAAGTTGATACGTTTTTTTTTGAACACCATAAAGCAACTCAGGTTGTACATAAATTTTTCCACCTATACGTGCAAATGCGCCAACATGAAATCCGTTGTTTAATTCACCTTTAACATTGTTGAAGTTGTAATCACCAGTTGAAACCGCTGTGATGTTGTCTAAATTAAGCGAAGAATTGTACCCTGCTTTGAGCCCGAAATTAAGCTGTGCACTTGCAAAAAGCCATGTAATTAGCAATGCCGCAATTGTTAAAATTGTTCTTTTCATTTTGTTTGATTTATAATTTGTAGAAAATATTTTATTTTGATAAAAAACAGTTTTTTCGAATCAATTATTGTACCATTTTGTTATTTAAACACTTTTTGTAAACGATTGTTTTTGCAAAGATAGTGAAAAGAATAAATATGTATGATTTTTGGTATGTGTTTTGTGAATTAAAACAATATGTATAAGGTGTTAGCGTTTTAAAAAGGCGCAAAATATTGTATCTTTGCATTTTAATTTTATAAAAAGAGAATTCCCTATGACAGCAAAACATTTTTTATTCGCATTATTACTTGTTTTAAGTACTACTATATATGGACAAGAGAGCTCAAAAGAAGCTAAGAAATTTTGGTTAGGTCCAAAGTTTGGGCTTGATGTTTCCTCATCAACAGCCGATTTAAATGATGTCTCCGAGCAATTAAAACAAAACTACCAAGTAGGACTATTTTTACAATTAGGTAAAAAAATCTATGTTCAGCCCGAAATATATTACGTATCGTACACCACCAATCAAGCTTCCAATTCGAAAGTGAATTTTGTGAAAATTCCGCTTATGCTCGGTTGGGAAATTTTTGATATAGGTTTAGTTGGTTTACATCTCAATGCGGGTCCTTCGTATTTAAAACAATTAGACAGCACAAATAAAGCCCGTATAAACTGGGAACTCGGTGGTGGGGTAAACTTGTTAAGTTTTATAACCACCGATTTGCGCTACACTTTTCAGAAAAGCAGCACCAACGGCTTTTCGCAGGTAGAACAGCTCATTCTCAATGGAGGCATGCTTAATTTTACTGTTGGATTACGCTTGTAAAAGTTCAATTCTCTTATTTTATGCGATTTTGGAAAGTTAGAGACCGATTACAAAAACTTAACCCTTCATATTTTTACGATATTCGCTGGGCGAAATACCCATTGTTTTTGTGAAAATGCGACAAAAGTAAAGCGGGTCGTCCCAGCCAATCATTAAGCATATTTGATTGATTTTCATATCCGAAAAATCAAGATAATGACAAGCTTGCTGAATTTTGAGTTGAATTAGGTAATTCAAAGGCGAATAACCTGTTTTTTTTTGAAATATTGTTGAAAAGTGGGAGGTGGAAAATCCGATGTAATCCGATAAATCTTTAAGCGTTAGTTTTTTATGTAAATTTTCTCGCATAAAATGTATGGCATCGTCGGATACATCTCGTTGATTTTGGTTTGTAAAAATACTTTCGCGGTACGCTCCCAAAAATTTCAAAGAGCCCAAAAAATGGAACAAACTTGAAATGCTATAGTCTAAATTATTTTTGCTATATCCGTTTTTTAAGGTCGAATATATTTCTTCGAAAAGGTGAATCCTTTCTTCTATTCGAGAATCTTTTTCGGGACTAACCCGAGTTGGCTTATCCAACCCTTCGGAGAAAAATTCCGCTTTTTCTCCATCGAAATGCATCCAGTATATTGTCCATGTATTAGCCGGATTGCTTCCATAGCTGTGTGCTTTGCCTTTTGGTAATATAAAAAAGTGATTAGCTGATACTTTCAGTTTGTTACCCTCTATTTCGAACCATCCTGAACCCTCTATACAATAGATTAATACAAATTGTTTAGCCTCTTCTTTTGTCCTTTTTCTGAAATGGTGGCCAGCTTTTGGATAATACCCAATATCGGTAATGTGCAACAAGCTTCCAAGTGCATCATTTTTCAGTTCTTGAACAATTGGAGTAGGTAATACAACTGCTCTTTCACCTATAAATCCACTTTTAATTCGTGCCATACCACTTCTTATTTCTAATTTAATATCCAAAAGTAATATTTTTTAAATTCCTATTGCTATTTATCGTAAAATAATCCATATAAAAAGTGAGATATTCTATAAAATTGAATGGAAATAAAGCTTTACTTTGCATCGTTAATTAAAAAAATAATTTCAATGAAAAAATTCAACACTGCTTACATTCTGGGTATTTCGATGGTTTCGGCCATGGGAGGTTTATTATTTGGTTACGACTGGGTAGTGATAGGTGGCGCCAAACCATTTTACGAACGCTTTTTCGATATCGCCTCGTCGGCCAATTTGCAAGCCTGGGCTATGAGCTCGGCGCTTATCGGTTGTGTGGTTGGTGCTGTTGTTTCGGGCATGGTGAGCGATAAATTTGGTCGGAAATGGCCTTTATTACTTTCGGCGCTTTTATTTACCGTTGCATCCATAGGTACAGGCGCAGTTACATCGTATGTTGCATTTATAGTTTTCAGAATAATTGGTGGTGTTGGAATTGGCTTAGCATCAGCACTTTCGCCCATGTATATTGCCGAAGTTGCACCTTCGTCCATGCGCGGAAAATTTGTGTCGCTCAATCAAATGACCATTGTAATTGGTATTTTAGGTGCTCAAGTAATCAATTTGCTTATTGCCGATGCTGTACCGGCTGGTGCTACCGATGAATTTATTCGTGCTTCGTGGAATGGCCAAATAGGTTGGCGCTGGATGTTTTATGCGTGTGCTGTTCCGTCGGTTGCGTTTTTATTGCTTACATTTTTATTGCCCGAAAGTCCACGTTGGCTAGTGAAAGCCGGAAAAGGCGATAAAGCTTTTCCTACGCTTAAAAAAATTGGTGGTGAAGACTATGCTCGTGAGGAAATGGCAAATATTCAGGCAACGTTGAATGATATTACCGAGAAAGTGGATTTCAACGAATTGTTTAAACCAAAATTCAGAAATGTATTGGTTATTGGGTTGGTGTTGGCCGTTTTTCAGCAATGGTGCGGTATCAATACAGTTTTTAATTATGCCGAGGAAATTTTCACTGCTGCCGGTTATGGTGTGAGTGATACCTTGTTTAATATCGTTATTACAGGTAGCGTAAACCTGATATTTACTTTAGTAGCCATGTTTACGGTTGACAAATGGGGACGCAAAAAGTTGATGATATTTGGTTCTATTGGCCTTGCTGTAACTTATATTTTGCTGGGAAGTGCATTCTATTTTCAACTAAAAGGTATTGCAGTTTTAACGTTGGTGGTTATTGCCATCGCCATTTACGCCATGTCGTTGGCACCCATTGTGTGGGTTATTCTGTCCGAAATCTTCCCGAATCGCATTCGTGGAGCTGCTATGGCTTTGGCCACTTTCGGGTTGTGGATTGCCTGCTTTATTCTCACCTACACATTTCCATTGCTAAATAAAGGACTGGGTGCAGCAGGTACATTCTGGGTGTATGCGGGTATTTGTATGTTAGGATTTGTGTTTATTGCCCTGAAACTGCCTGAAACAAAAGGAAAAAGTTTGGAAGAAATTGAAAAAGAATTAGTGACCCCTAACCCCTAAAGGGGATGTAAATTAGTACCGAATGGTCTTCTCTTTAAGCCCCTTTAGGGGTTTGGGGCAGATATTAAAATTATAAACAGATGAAAATACAAGATAAAACTAACTCAGTTCCCCTTCAGGGGTTAGGGGTTATTTGCTGGCACGAATCCGTCATCATCCCCACTTACGAAATTGGTGAACCCGAGAAGAATCCAATATTTTTGGAAAAGCGTGTATATCAGGGAAGTAGCGGTGTGGTATATCCTTATCCGGTGATTGAAAAAATAGCCGACGAAAAGCACGACAAAACTTACAAAGCCGTTTTTTTGGAAAATGAGTATATTAAAATCATGATTCTGCCCGAATTGGGTGGTCGCGTGCAGATGGCGTACGACAAAATCAAACAACGCCATTTTATTTATTACAATCAGGTAATAAAACCTGCTTTAGTCGGGCTTACAGGCCCCTGGATTTCAGGTGGTATAGAGTTTAACTGGCCACAACATCATCGTCCGAGCACTTTTTTGCAAGTTGACCATACTATTGAGCACAATGCTGATGGCAGCGTTACAGTTTGGGTGAGCGAAAACGAAAAAATGTTTCATCAAAAAGGAATGGCCGGTTTTACGTTACATCCCGGAAAAGCTTATCTGGAAATAAAAGGGAAACTCTATAATCCGACTCCTGTGCCGCAAACTTTTCTGTGGTGGGCAAATCCCGCTGTGGCTGTAAACGACTTTTATCAGTCGGTTTTTCCACCCGATGTACATGCAGTTTTCGACCACGGCAAACGCGATGTTTCTACTTTTCCTATTGCTACAGGCACATATTACAAAATTGATTATTCGGCTGGAGTGGATATTTCGAACTATAAAAATATTCCCGTACCAACATCGTATATGGCTATCAATTCGGAGTTTAACTTTGTGGGCGGATATGAAAACGATACGCAGGCAGGCGTGCTTCACGTAGCCAATCATCATGTTTCGCCCGGCAAAAAACAATGGACATGGGGCAATGGCGATTTTGGTAAAGCGTGGGACAGAAATTTGACTGACGAAGATGGGCCATATATCGAACTGATGGCGGGCGTATTTACTGATAATCAGCCCGATTTTACGTGGCTTAATCCCTACGAAGAAAAAACATTTACGCAATATTTTCTGCCATATCGCGAGTTGGGTGTGGTAAAAAATGCGTCGAAAGATGTGTTGCTGAACATGGACAAAGTAGGAGATAAAGTGGTGGTGAAGGTGTTTGTGACGTCGAAACAAGTTGATGCGAAAGTCGAATTAACGACCTCACCCCTAACCCCTCTCCTTGAGGAGAGGGGGACAGAGACAGCTCTTTTTAGTGAGGCGGTGGATTTGTCTCCTGAGTCTGTTTATACACAAGAAATTTTTGTTGGTGATATTTCACTTTCAGCATTGTGTTTATCAGTTTGTGACGAAAATGGCGCCGAATTACTTGCCATTCGAACTGAAAAAATGGAGCGCCCACAGGCTGAAGCAGCCAAGCCAGCATTTTCACCCGAAGAAACACCAACTTGCGAACAACTGTACCTCACCGGATTGCATTTAGAACAATACCGACATGCCACGTACAACGCTACCGATTATTACAAAGAGGCACTGAAGCGCGACCCAAGCGATGTTCGGAATAATAATGCAATGGGACTTTGGCTGCTTCGAAGAGGAAAGTTTGCAGAATCGGAACAATATTTTAGAACAGCTATCGAAACCCAACTGCAACGCAACCCGAACCCGTACGACGGTGAACCGCGCTACAATTTGGGTTTAGCCCTTCAATATCAAGGGAAAAACAAGCAAGCTTACGATGCTTTTTACAAAGCATGTTGGAACTCAGCCATGCAGGATGCTGGATTTTTCGGCTGTGCACAGATTTCTTGCATCAACAACAAACTGAACGATGCGGCTTACGAAGTGGAAAAATCGCTCATTCGCAACTGGCATAACCACAAAGCACGCGTGTTGAAATCGGCTATTTTGCGCAAACTCGGACGAAAGGAAGAGGCGCTGAGTTGGATTGAAGAATCTTTGAAAATTGATTTATTTAACTTTGGCTGTCGTTTTGAAAAATATTTACTAACAAACGATAGTAATGTACTAGCTGAAATGCATCAGCTTATGCGTGGCGAAATACATAATTATGAGATTGTTGCGTTGGATTATATAGCTGCCGGAATGTAT
>JAIFKX010000064.1:0-4016 GCA_020049335.1 Paludibacter sp.
ACAACGAAAATCCCTTCACATTTCCAACCGATATACGGTCGATATGTAAACGGGGAAATGAGTTGTGGATTGGGACATTGAACGGACTTTATAAGTACAATACTAGCAAAAATAAACTCGAAAACCTGAGTAAACGTAAAAATTCAGGCTTGCCTCACAATACAATTTATTCCATTTTAAACAACACTCAAAACGAATTGTACGTAGGAACTTACAATGGGCTTTGTATTCAAGACATCAAAACGGGCTTATTTTGTAAAATTGAGCTACCAACACCCTTTAGCAAAAACAATTTATTGGTTAATGCTTTGTTGGAAGATACAATTCACAAATGCATCTGGATTGGCACAGAAGGTTTTTTATTCAAATATAACTCTGCAAGTAAGTTTGTTGAACGAATACCTGTTTTCGACGACAATTCAGTAAAATCCTTGTCGATTGACGTAAAAAAGAATTTACTTGTTGGCACCGATAACGGATTGTATATTTACCAACCTGAACTGCAAGAGGTGAAACATATAGTACACGATTCACGTTTTGGAAATTCGCTTACCAACAATATTATCTGGAGTATTTTTATCGATAAAAATAAAAACAGTTGGATTGGAACTGATTTCGGCATTTCGATGTACGAAGCCGACAAGATTTATCATGCTGTAACACTCTCGCAACTCACCGGAAAAGGCGATGGGAATCAATTGCAATCCATATTCCGTGATTCGCGGGAGAATTTCTGGTTTGGTGGAACAAATGGATTGATAGTTATTCAACCTGAAAAGCAGGGTTATTTATGGTATAAAATGGGAGATAAATTGCATCCAATTTCGCACAACCGAATTCGAAGTATTTACGAAGACACGCAGCAGAATTTGTGGATTGCAACCGATGGAAGCATAAATCGGTACGATTATACAAAAAAACAGTTTGTACATTATGCTATTACCGACAGTACAAACTCACGAAATGCAAACTGGGCTTATAGCATTCTGGAAGATAAGGGTGGACGGCTCTGGATTGCAAGTTGTTTGGGTGGTATTTTTGTTGTCGACAAGCAAAAGTTGCTGAAAAACAGAAATAGAAATTATTTGGCTGAGAAAAACTATTTTCAGCAAAAGGGAAATAGCGGCTTATCCGACAACTATATTTGTTGTATGAAGTCAGATTTAGAGGGCAATGTATGGGCTTTGACCTTCAAAAATCAGTTGAATAAGATTAATCCAAAAACGGGCGTTGTTACTAAGTTTTCATTGTCGGATAATGCGGCGAAACTATCGAATGGAAATGCGTCGAGCATGATTTGCGATAGCGAAGGCTATATTTGGATAGGATATTTAGGTGGTTTGTATCGCATTCATCCCAACACGAACAAATTGCAACAAATTAATCACGAAGGATTCAAGAATCATAGCGTTCGGCTGTTGGTCGAAGAAAACAATCGATTATGGATAAATACTTCGAACGGTACTTTTGTGTTGGATAAAACTTCGTTAAAAATTCGATCCGTAAATATTCCAAACAATGAGTTCTCGAGCATTTATTACGATGCCACCAAACACGAAATTTATTTAGGAGGTGTGGATGGATTTGTTTATTTCTCGACCGCTGTGGACGTACGCCCAACCCATTACAATCAAATTGTACTTACTTCGCTATTTGTCAACGACCACTTATTCAATGCTGGTGTGGATTATGATGGAAAAAGTATCCGTTATGCCGAAAGCATAGCATTAAAACACAACCAAAACAACATTTCTTTTGAGTTTTCGGATTTGAATTTTACCGAGAATCATGACGGCAACTACATTTACAAACTCGATGGCGTTGACAACGAATGGCGAACTGCAAAACCAAACAACAATCGAATTTCCTACACCAATCTATTGCCCGGCACGTATAAACTTACAGTTGGTGCCCGCGATGCCAACCAACAGATACTACCGGGGTTCAAAAGCTTTTCACTTCAAATTCGTCCACCATGGTATGCTGGCTTTTGGGCTAAACTAATATATGGTTTGCTGATTATAAGCTTTATTTTGTGGGTAATCAATTATTTCAGAGAGCGTCATCGCATCCGAATTGAACGTATTGAAAAAGAAAAATCCTTAGAACTTTCGAAGTTGAAAATTGATTTTTTTACCAATGTGTCGCACGATTTTAAAACACCACTCAGTTTGATTATTGCACCCGTAAGCAAGTTAATAGTGGAAACCAAAAACCCGCAACTGAAAAAACAATTGGGGTTAATACAGCAGAATGCCTTGCGATTAAACGGATTGATTCAGCAAGTAATTGGTTTTGAACGCGAGGATGAATCTGTAGGAAAAAACAGGATTCTTTCGCATGTAGAGTTTATTGAGTTTACTGCAGGAATCTTCTCTGTTTACGAAAATGCATTTCAAACCAAAGGGATAGATGCAAATTTCAAAACGAACGTCGAAAATTTATTGGTAAATATTGATGTGCTGAAAATGGAATCGGTATTGAATAATCTGATATCCAACGCACTGAAATTTACGAATGCAAACGGCAACATTTTGTTAGAAATAAATTATTCAACCGAAAATGAACGAAATGTATCTATCACTATTTCCGATACGGGAATTGGCATCCCAAAGGCTGACTTGCGCTCAGTTTTCGACCGGTTTTATCAATCGCGCACCACATCCAACGACAAAACGGGCAGCGGAATTGGGCTATTCTTAGTTAAAAACTATGTTGAAATGCATGATGGCACTATCGAAATTTCTTCCGAAGAAAATTCAGGCACCACCATTCGTGTTAATTTACCTGTAGTAATTCAAGATGTTGAAAATATTAGTAGCAAACAAACAGAACTCTCAGAAACAGTAACCGATAAATCGTTGATTTTGATTGTCGAAGATAATCTTCAGGTGAGTGAGTTTTTAGTTCAGGCACTTTTGCCTACCTACCGATGTATCACTGCCCACAACGGCAAAAGTGGATTGGATGCTGCACTCAAAAACAAACCTGATTTGATAATTACCGATATTATGATGCCTGTAATGGATGGAATGGAAATGTGTAAGCATCTTCGCAAAATACAAACCCTGTCGCACATTCCATTGATTATGCTTACTGCTAAAGATGATAAAATAACCGAGGAAAAAAGCATAGAATTGGGAGTAAGTGCCTTTATTCCAAAACCATTCGACACCACCATGCTCCTACTTCGCATAAAACAATTGCTGGGAACAAAAGAAAAATTAGAGGAGAAAGTTCGTTTGGAAGTACTCTCAACACCAAGTGAAATTAAAGCAGAATCGTGGGACGAAAAATTATTAGCTGATATTACAAAAATAATCGAAGACAATGTGGCAGATAGTGAATTTAATGTAAATAAACTGAGTGAATTATCCGATATAAGCACCAAACAAATTTACCGCAGAATAAAGCAACTTACGGGTCTAAGTCCGGTGGATTATATACGTACCATCCGAATGAAAAAAGCAGCGATATTACTTGCACAAAACAAATTCTCGGTTGCCGAAGTTATGTATTTGGTTGGATTTTCAAACTACTCCTATTTCTCAAAATGCTTTAGTAATCAGTTCGGTACGAGTCCAAAACAGTTTGCCGAAAACGGTAAAATTTAATCCCTCACAAATTATTCGCTTGTCTTTTTTGTTGCGTCAATTGTCCGATATGTGCTTGTTTTGTGGATAGCAAAGTGCCTATATTTGCATTGTACAAAACGAAAAAATCATGAAGACAACAAAACTCCTTTTACTTCTATTTTTAGCACTTACAATTCAGGCTCAGGCAGCAGTGCCCGACAGTATTTATCCGCCCGCAAATTTAGATATCTCTTATCATACTGCTTGGACAAAAACGCATTACCCCGAACGGATTCAGCAATTTAAGACTAATCCGCTCGAAAATTCGGATATTGTATTTTTGGGAAACAGCCTTACCGAATTAGGAGGAAACTGGGGCAGCAGGTTTAATAATTCAACTGTAAAAAATAGAGGAATTGCAGGGGATGTTACCGAAGGTGT
>JAIFKX010000064.1:4052-5014 GCA_020049335.1 Paludibacter sp.
GATTGCCACAAAAATTCATCAGCGAACGCCAGACACGAAAGTCTATGTTCAAACAATATTACCCACAGCCACACAATCAATTGTTACAAAAATAAGCGAAACAAATACATTGTTGGTAAATAACGCTACGGCAGCTAATTATACGGTCGTTAATTTGCATCCACTGTTTGCAACTGCCAGCGACATTATGAAAGCCGAGTACACCACCGATGGCACTCATTTAACGGAAGCAGGATATGCAGTTTGGGTTAACGAAATTGATGCGCTCATCCCGTCGAACTTGTCGGGCAATTTGCTGAAAAATGCCGATTTGCAAAACGGAACAGCTTCGTGGGTTATGACGGGCACTGCAAATATGTTCAAAATTGACCTTTGGTCGCCTTCGCAACCGGCTTTAAAATCGTTTGCAAACAACTATTGGCAACCAACATATCCCGTTGATGGAAGCATTACACAAACTGTGACCGATATTCCCCCCAAAGCTACATCGTATTCGGCTTTAATTGCAACCGATGGAAATAATGTTGTAACAAAAAAAGAATTTACAATGCCAACGACCTGGTCGGTGATTTCGATGCCGATTGATGTTACCGGTGGTCAGGTTACGGTTGGCTTTACCATTAAGGACGATGTAAATTCAGTTTTTTGGTTCGACGCTTCCGATTTTAAACTCCAATCCAGCACTCAGACCGCTATTCACAAAACTTCGATGGATGCTTATTTCAGCGCCATTTCGAACTATAACTCAAATCAGATTACCGTTCGTTTTCGATTAGCAAACACCGAAAATAAGGTGACGATAAACATTTACAACATCACAGGTGGCTTAGTACACTCTTATAACAAAAATTTGGCATTGGCAAACGAGGATTATTCGTTCATATTCAACAAGAACAATGTTCAGAATTCACAAATTTATATTGCTCAACTAATTACTTCCAACAATTTCTATTCACACAAGT
>JAIFKX010000325.1 GCA_020049335.1 Paludibacter sp.
ACTAATCACAGATGAACTAATCACAGATGAACTAATCACAGATGAACTAATCACAGATGAACAAATCACAAACGAACTAATTCACAGATAAACTAATTCACAAATCAACTAAATATGAAGACATTAGAAATCACTTTTTGGGTACTACTTGGTATCGTTTTCTACACCTACTTGGGGTATGGCATCGTTCTTTTTATTCTTTTGCGCATAAAACGATTGTTTAAAAAGAAAAAAGTTGTAATTTTGACAGACGAAGAATTACCCGAAGTAACGCTGCTTATTGCCGCTTACAACGAAGAAGATTTTGTTGCAAAAAAAATAGAAAATACCCGTTCGCTAAATTACCCACAACACAAGTTACACCAAATGTGGTGTACGGATGGCTCCAATGACAGAACTCCTGAACTTCTGGCAACTTATAAAGATGTGGTGGTACTTCACAAACCCGAGCGAGCAGGCAAAATTGCAGCTATGAATCGTGCCGTGAAGTTTGTAAAAACGCCTATCGTTATTTTTTCGGATGCTAATACTTTGTTGGGTAAAGAATCGATTCGTAAGATTGCAGAGATGTTTGACAATCCTAAAACAGGCTGTGTATCTGGAGAAAAACGAATTTTCAATGCCGAAAGCGAGGCTGCCTCTGCTGCTGGCGAAGGATTGTATTGGAAATACGAATCGACTTTAAAACGCTGGGATGCAGAGCTTTATTCGGCAGTTGGTGCAGCTGGCGAGTTGTTTGCCATTCGCACTGAGCTATTTAATGAAGTAGAGCCCGACACCTTGTTAGACGATTTTATAATTTCGCTGCGAGTTGCCATGCAGGGCTACAAAATTGATTACGACCCCGAAGCTTATGCTATCGAAACAGCTTCGGCAAATGTAAAAGAAGAATTAAAACGTAAAATCCGTATCGCAGCAGGTGGTATTCAGTCGGTAGTGCGGTTATATCCATTGCTTAATATTTTCAAATTCGGGTTGTTATCGTTTCAGTATATTTCGCATCGCGTTCTTCGTTGGACAATTACGCCGCTTGCACTGATACTTTTATTATTGGTAAATATCGCATTAGCACCATTTTCTGAATTCTTTTTAATAGTGCTGGGCTTGCAAATTTTATTTTATATCTCAGCTTATATAGGCTACGTTTTAGAAGATAAAAAATTGAAAGTCAAAATATTTTTCGTTCCGTATTATTTTTACATTATGAATTATGCTGTATTTATGGGCTTTGGTCGCTACATAAAAAAATCGCAAAGTGTAAATTGGGAACGGGCGAAAAGAGGCTAAGACAGTTTGTAGGGTTTGTAAGGGTCATAAAGTTTGTAAAGTCTTTGTTTTTTAAATAGTAAATAGTAACTGAATAAATAGTAAATAATATTATGAGTAGAATTTTAATAACAGGTGGTGCGGGTTTTTTGGGTTCGCACTTGGGTGACAAGCTTTTAGCGCAAGGTCATGAAGTAATTTGTCTGGATAATTTTTTTACCGGACGCCGTAAAAACATCGAGCACAACCTCAAAAATCCCTATTTTGAATTTGTTCGTCACGATGTAACTTCGCCTTATATGGCTGAAGTAGACGAGATTTATAACCTCGCTTGTCCGGCTTCACCCGTTCATTATCAGTACAATCCGATAAAAACTGTAAAAACATCGGTTATGGGTGCCATTAATATGCTCGGATTGGCAAAGCGTGTTAAAGCAAAAATTCTGCAAGCTTCCACAAGCGAAGTATACGGCGACCCGCACGTGCATCCACAACCCGAAGAGTATTGGGGAAATGTAAATACAATTGGCATTCGTTCGTGCTACGACGAAGGTAAACGCTGTGCTGAAACGCTTTTTATGGATTATCATCGCCAAAATGATGTGAAAATTAAAATTATCCGCATTTTCAATACCTACGGTCCTCGCATGAATCCCGATGACGGTCGTGTGGTTTCGAATTTTATAGTACAAGCTTTGCGAGGTCAGGATATTACTATTTTTGGCGACGGCATGCAAACACGCAGTTTTCAGTATGTAGACGACTTGCTCGAAGGTATGGTTCGCCTGATGGGAACTCCCGACTCGGTAACAGGACCAGTAAATGTGGGTAATCCCAACGAATTTACAATGCTTGAATTAGCCACCAAAGTAATTGACCTCACGGGTTCGAAATCGAAATTGGTGTACGAAGCGCTCCCTGCCGACGATCCAAAACAACGCCAACCCGACATAAGCCGTGCCGACAAATTATTAAACGGTTGGTATCCAAAAATTCAATTGGAAGAAGGGTTGATAAAAACAATCGCTTATTTCGAAGAAGAATTGATGTTGAAAAAGTAAAATATAACTATAAAAAAAAAGTGATAGCCATCATTTTACATGTTGCTATCACTTTTTTTTATGCTTATCAAAGCCAATAAAAAAACTCAAGTATTTTCAACCAAAGCTTTTTACAGTAACATTAATAATGCCAATACACTCTTCTAACTGAGCGTGAGTAATAACTAATGGCGGGGCAAAACGTATGATATTGGTGTGTGTAGGCTTGGCTAAAAGTCCGTTTTCGGCTAATTTCAGACAAATATCCCAAGCTAAATTTTTGTGGCCTTCATTGTTGATAATTAGCGCATTGAGTAATCCTTTACCCCGAACAAAAGAAGCGACTGTTGATTCATTACAAAGATTAGTCATGGCTTCGCGGAAATAAATTCCATGTTCGTGGGCTTTTCGTGCCAACTCTTCGTCGCGTACCACTTCGAGCGCTGCCACTGCCACAGCTGCAGCCACGGGATTTCCACCATAAGTAGATCCGTGTTGTCCGGGTTTAATAACTTCCATAATTTCGTTGGACGACAACACCGCCGATACAGGATATGCACCGCCCGAAAGCGCTTTTCCTAAAACCAAAATATCGGGATGCACGCCTTCGTAATCGCAAGCCAATAGCTTTCCAGTACGCGCAACACCAGTTTGTACTTCGTCGGCAATAAAAAGCACATTGTGTTTTCGACACAAGGCAGCAGTTTTTTCGAGATAGCCATCGATAGGAACATAAGCGCCCGCTTCGCCTTGAATGGGCTCTACCAAAAATCCCGCAATGTTTTTATCTTCGTTCAAAACCTTTTCGAGTGCAGCCACATCGTTGTATGGAATAACCACAAAACCAGGCGTGTAGGGACCATAATTGGTATAAGCATCTGGATCGACGGAAAATGAAACGATGGTGGTGGTGCGACCATGAAAGTTATTTTCGCACACTACTATTTTGGCTTGGTCGGTGTCAATTCCCTTCTTTTCGTACGACCATTTGCGGCAAAGCTTGATAGCTGTTTCCACAGCCTCAGCACCCGTATTCATAGGCAACACTTTTTCGTAACCAAAATACTTAGTTATAAACTCCTCGTAAGGTCCCAATTTATCGTTGTAAAAAGCACGCGAAGTAAGGGTGAGTTTTTGCGATTGTTCGATAAGCGTTTTGATAATTTTTGGATGACAATGACCTTGGTTTACAGCCGAATAAGCCGACAAAAAATCATAATATCGTTTTCCGTTTACGTCCCATACATAAGCACCTTCGCCCCTTTCGAGCACGGCAGGGAGTGGGTGATAATTGTGCGCTCCGTACTGTTCTTCGAGCTCCATTAATTCATGCGCTCTGTTTATTGAATTGTCCATATATTATTTTTTTGGATATTATTAAAAATAGTAAATTGTAAATGTCAAAATAGTAAATTGCTTAATAGACTTCTGCCATCATGCATCGTACACTACCGCCTCCATATTTTTCGATTGTGGGTACAGGTATGACAATCAGCTCGTTGTATGAACTTAATTCAGTGCGCTGATAATCGTTGAGCGAATTGTACCCACTTTGCGAAATGACCAAAAAGCGTTTACCATCTGCATTTTTTACTTGCAAAACATTGCCTGCAAAATGTTTCATTTGTTCCAAACTTATTTCAAAAATTTGTTTGTTGGTAATTCGAAATTGTTCCTCAAGCATTTCACGTTCTGCTTTATTTTCGACACTTTCCATACAAATAACAACAAAATTTTCGGCCACCGAGAGCATCACATTGGTATGATAAATGGCAGTTGGATTACCTTCAACGCTATTTGTTGCATTAAAAGTTATCGGCTTATAGCCAAAATCATTACAAAACCATTGAAAAAGTTGGGCATCAGTTCGTGGCGAAAGTGCAGCATAAGCCACCCTATTTGTGCGGTCAAGAATCATGCTTCCAGTACCTTCCAAAAAGCGATTTTCGTTTTCGTAAACCGAATAATCGACCATTTGCGAAATATTAAATCCATGTCCAATTACTCGCTCCACAATTTCGATTCGTCGTTCAGCACGTCGGCTGGGAGCAAACATGGGATAAATAGCCACTCGATTGTCTTTTTGAAACGATAGCCAATTATTTGGAAAAATGGAGTCGGGCGTATGCGGAACAGGCGTATCGAGCTCCACAATCACATTTATTCCCTTGCTGCGAAGCGTTTTTACCATGTTTTGAAATTCGCTTAGCGCTGCAGCTTGAATGTCAGCAGCAGGCAAATTGTCCTTTTGCATAAAATGATTATTAACGGCAGTTTCGTCGTTGTACCCAAAAGCAACAGGCTCAATCATTAAAATTGTGTCAGTGGTTTGACTATACATAGGCTTGATATTTAATTGCAATTCGTGTGCGTGAAATTATATTTTTATTTCTGAAAAACATTTTCAAATTCCCAAATTTTCAAATTGAACGCTTTCTATTCTCGAATTAAAGGCAAAGTTGAGCAGCGCAACAACCCACCCATTTTAGAAATTTCGTGGTAAGGCACACGTTCCACTGTAAGCCCCCATTGCAGCTCCAAATGTTCATTCAGCCGTGTAAAACCTTGCTCTGAAACCACCACTTTGGGCGAAATGGAAAAAACATTCGTATTCATATAATACATTTCTTCCTGCGTAATTTCGAATAGGTTTTCTTTTCCAAAAATATCCACTAAAACATTGTAGTCTTTTACGAACCGAAAACCATCTTTGTAAATCAAAGCTTTACCTCCGCCAACAGGCATAAAAGTACAATCGAGATGCAGCACGCCTTTTCGTGGGTCGGTGTCGTGTTTGCAAAGTTCGAGGGAAATAAATTGTTTTTCGGGACAAATTTCTTTCAAATAATGAAAAGCATATTCGTTGGTACGGGCAGTTTTAAACTGTGCATAATCGGCTCCAGTGTAAAGTCCTACAAACACTAGGTCGTTGTAAAGTACCACATCACCCCCTTCGACATGTGCTTTTTCGGGAAGATTAAATATTTTATTGTACGAAATTTGGTCGTAAACCACTTCGTAAGCCTCTTTTTCGTCTTCGCGGTCGGGAATAATATTAGAATTGATAATTTTATCGTCGATTACAAAGCCCACATCACGTGCGTAAACCTGATTACAATTTTCAAGCGTCCATGGGCGAAAAACTTGTACGTTGTATTTCAGAAGCACTTTTTCGAATGCAGACATTTCTTTGTAAACTGATTCTTCGGTAGGATAATCGCCATTTACAACTGATTCGAACGATTTAGCATCGTAGGTATTATTTGGTTTGGGTATTTCGCCCAGCGAGCCAGGTTGCCCAAGAACCACAGCGCGTAATGTAGATGTTTCGTTTTTTATATTTAGATTCATAAAAGCCAATTTTTGCAAATATAATACAGTTGTCTCTATGTTGAACTATAAAAGGATAGAAAATGTTCATATAATGTATAAATATTTATTTTCAGGAGAAAAGAAAGTCCTAAAAATTATAGTATTCACATAAAAAAAAGTCAATCGTTTCCAATTGACTTTTTTCATATTTTAAATAACTAATCTTTTACTTTGGGCTTTACAGGTTCATCTGCAACTACTTCTGTATGTTCAACATCTTTTGGACCTTTGAGGTAAGTTGGCAAATTCAGTCCGGCCATATTAAACAAATCGTTCAACGGTGGAACGGTTTTCATCATGCCCGATACAAAATTAGCTGTGGTGCTGTTTCCACTTTCGGTATTGTTTCCCGAATCCCAAACGGTAATTTTGTCAATTTTGATATTTTTGACAGCTTCCACTTGCGTTTTAACCAATTCAGGAAGTTTTTCAATAAGCAACAATTGGAACGCTTTGGTTGGGTCGCCACCGGCAGCACTCACCACATCTTTGTAACCTTCGGCTTGTTTGGTAAGTATTTCGTACAAACCTTTTGCTTCGGCTTCCATTTTGGCAAAAATAGCATCCGCCTCCCCTTTTGCTTGCTCGCGTGTTTGTTCTGCAATTGCCTGTGCTTCAATAATGGCGCGTTGTTTGGCAATTTCGGCAGGAACTACAATGTTGGCGTTTTGAGTAGAACGTTCGCGTTCGGCACGTGCATTTTCGGCAGCTTGCTCAGCGTGATACGATTCTTCGAGTGCTTTTGCTTGTTGTACTTTTTCCGAAGCCATAGCAATTTTCAACGCTTCTGCTTCTTTTTCGCGACGTAGCGCATCCGATTGGGCAATAGAAATTTTAGCTTCATTTTCGCCTTTGATAGCTAACGCATTGGCTTCCGAAGTTTTGATACGTGTATCTCTTTCGGCTTCGGCTTTACCAATCGACTCATCTTTCATAGCCGAGGCAATGCTTACTTCGCGGTCTTTTTGGGTAATGGCAATTTTTACATCACGGTCGCGGTGCGTTTCGGCAATTTGGGTGTCTTTTTCGCGATCGGCCATTGCTTTACCGGTTTCACCAATTTTTTCCTGCTCGGCAACACTAATTTTTGCTTCGTTAATGGCTTTTGCAGCAGCTTCTTTACCTAACGCTTCGATATAGCCCGATTCGTCTCTAATGTCGGTAACGTTTACGTTTATCAGTCTCAAACCGATTTTTTTCAACTCACTATCCACATTTTTCGAAATATTATCCAAAAACTTATCGCGGTCGGAGTTAATTTCTTCAATCGTCATGGTTGCAATTACCAAACGCAACTGACCGAAAAGAATATCTTTGGCCAAATCCTGAATGTTTTCCGAATTCAATCCCAACAAACGTTCAGCAGCTGTGTTCATGTTTTCGGGTTCGGTGGAAATAGCGATGGTAAATCGGCAAGGCACATCCACACGAATGTTCTGACGGCTCAATGCATTTGTCAGATTGGCTTCGATAGAAAGTGGTTTCAAATCCAGAAATGCATAATCCTGAATTACCGGCCAGATAAAAGCACCGCCACCGTGAATACATTTGGCAGAAGTACCGCCAGTTTTACCGTAAACTACTAAGATTTTGTCCGACGGACAGCGTTTGTAACGCGAAACCAAAGCCGAGATAGTTACAAAAAGAACAACTGCGGCAATAATAATGATGTAAATGGGTGATAACATGTTTCTTTGATTAAATTAATTAGATTATTTCTACAACTATTGTATTTTCATTTTCAATTTTCGCAACTCGCACTATTGCGCCCGAGTTAATTTTTTCGCCATCAGTAATGGCCTCCAACTCGTGAACTGAACCATTCACACTCACTAATATTTTTCCTTTTCCGGAACGGTTAGCAGGAATAGTGAGATATACTTCGGCATTCTTATTCAGCGTATTGGTTAATTTAAAAGTATCGTTTTCCGACAATTTCATCAATTGTTTAATAACTATAAAAAACATATAAACAAAAGCACAACCAATAAGTAGCGAAACGACAATTAAAAGTAATGGACTTTTTATTAGTGCATAAAACGAAATACCCGACCAACCAAAGCCCAACAGAAAGTTGATAAGATTTCGAAAAGAAAAAAGCTGAAAAGGAGCATCTGCTGCATCAAAATCGCCATCGAAATCGGCTGAAGTACCATCCATGGCATCCGAGCCAATAAAAGTCATGATTGTTTGAATAATAAAAACAACGCTTGCTGGCATGGCAATGTACCAAAAAGTTCGGAGAAGGGGTTCTAAATCGGTGAAAAATTCCATTTGAAAATCGCTTTGTGGTTAAACAATTATTTTTTGAAAATTGCGATTACAAAGATGGCTAATAAATTTGAATTATTCATTATAAATTTCAATTTTTCTTTCCACCCATTGTATTAAATTTATACGAAAAAGCCATCATTACAAAGCTTTTTAGGGTATTAAATTGCTGATCTTCGACATAGTTACTCGTTACAATTTGGTTAAAGCTTAATTGTTGTTGAAGTATATCGTTTAAAATAAGTGTCAAATTTCCCCTTTTCTGTTTCAAGAAACTTTTACTTATTTCGGCATTCCAAATCAGTTCATTACGGTTGTAAGCTGCAGAAAATCCAGTAATTTTTCGATAATTTAACGCAGTTGAAATAACCCACGAACCTGCAAAAGTTGCTTGCACATTTACAAAACCTCCAACCGAAGAAGTTTTTTGGGGCAACATATTTTCCACTGAATAGGTTGTATTTCCCGATTGATAATTCGCTTTGGCAATAGCGTAGAGCCAATCCCATTTAAAGGTAAGCCCCAATTCTTGTTTTAGATTAAGTGTTGTTGCAACCGTTTTTTGACTTGTAGAACGACTATTGCTACTCGAAAAGCCAATACTATTACGCATGGCAACTTGCGAATAGTTATTAATCTGAAAATAAGTACCTATCGGACGATTAAACAACAACATAGCCGTTACATTCCACGAGCCACTCTGATTTATGGGCATGGTTGTTTTTACTCCCGTTTCGTCGTTATAGTCAGTAAAATTCACTATATCGTTCAAGATATAATTTGCCTCAATATTCGAACTTAGCGACGACTGTTTTTTTCGATTATTATCGTTGTATCTTAAACGAGACCAGTGGGTGAAACGCGGCGTCAAATCAGGGTTTCCCATCCGAATATTAGTTGGGTTTGTTTCGTCGCGTGAAGGGTCGAGTTGATATACCGAAGGAGCCTCGGAACGACCTCTATAGTCGAACCTAAGATTTTTACCTTTGCCAATATTGTACATCAAATAGGCATTTGGAGCATAATTAAAAGTCTGCATACCAGGAAAATAACTAATAACTGAGTCGACACCCATGGCGGCAGCATTTTGAATAAACGAGCGACTACGAATGTAGGATGGATTGTAATCGAGCCCAAAAGTATAGACCACTTTTTTAGAAACGCCACGATAACTCACTCCAATTTGCTGTGTTAAAGTAATGTTTTCGAGACTTTTACTATAAGGCAAATCCAACACCGAATACGCTCCTGTAAGTAAGTCGGGTTTGTAGCTGTTTTTTAAATTATTGCGCTCGTTAGTCTGAATCCAATAGGCAAATTGTAAAAAATGCTTTTCGGCAAGCGGCTCAACATAAGACAGATATAATTTATTTATAAAGCTACTCGTGCTATTTTGCCATTGCTGGTCGCGGTTTACAATTCGGTTTGCAGCAGAGCGTTTATAGTAATAATAATCGGCAAGTGTTTCGCCAGTACTTTCGCTGTTCGAATAATGGGAATCGGCACTAACAGACATTTTCCGACCTTTTTTTGTAAAGTCGTGCGTAGCAGTAAAAATGCCGCGAACATCAACAACGGGTGTTATCGAAGTACGCACATAGCTATTCGAATTGACCGAATCACGCAATGTATTTCCAGCCTGAAGCAATGTGTTGCCATTATTTTCGCGCGTTACCGTATTAAAAGAAGCTGAAGGACTGAAGGAGAATGTCCAACCTTTTACCGAGCGATTAAGCAAACGTGCACTAAACCTAATTCCCTGCTCGCGGCTAAACTGTTGTATCGAATCGGTTTGATAGGAAGTGCTATCTTGCAAATAATACTGCCTTTCTGAATTTCGGCGTAAGTTATTTTCGTTAATTCCGTACGACAAATCGCCACTCATCACCCATGGGTATTTTTCTTTTTCCTTTTCTACTCCTGATGAAAAATTTATACCTCCCGATAAAGAAGAATTCAATCCCGGTTTACCGCTTCCAATAGTGCTTCCACCACCACCCACATTCATTCCGTTTATGTTGTTTCCGTTCGCAATAAGTCCAAGTTGTGTTTCGTCGACCAACCGAGCAGCAAAACTATTCACTGTATAGCGCAATAAATCGCCCTCGCTCCCATTCAATTCTTGTCCACCACCTAAATTACTACTCACAAGCCAACCGCGCTTTTTGCCAGGCTGTATGGTAATGTTTATGGCAATACTTTCTTCACCATCATCAATGCCAGTAAGCTTTGCCAATTCCGATTTATCGTCGATAATCTGGAGTTTCTCCATAATTTCGGCCGGAATGTTTTTAATTGAAAGATTTGGATTACTTCTAAAAAAATCTTTTCCATCTACCATCACTTTTTTAACCTCTTTGCCATTTACAAGTATTTTCCCATCTTGCGTAATCGTTATTCCCGGAAGGCGTTTTAGTAAATCCTCCACTACCGCATTGTCGCGAAGCTTATAAGCAGCAGCATCATATTCTACTGTATCATTTTTCACTGTCATTTCGGTACGTTGTGCCACCACAGTAGCTTCGGCTAATGCCACAGCACTTTCTGTGAGAATGATATTTTTGAGTTGCATCACAGACTCTATTTCAGCCAGTTCAATTATTTGATTGACAGCTCGATAACCCACACAAGTTACTGAGAATAAGATTTTTTTTGCAGTTACGGAATTGAAAATAAAATCGCCAAACTCATCAGTGGTTGTTCCAGCAATCAAAGTACTATCGGTCAGCGAGATAAGCCTCACTGTGGCATATTCTAATGGAATAGATAAATTTTTATCCAGCGAAACAACTTTTCCTTTGATTGATTTTTTTGGTAAAGCACTTTGGGCGTTTACTGATTGCTGTAGAAAAAAAAGAAAAATAAATGTAGCTTTAAAAAACATACAAAAAACCATTTTACAATCCGTTTGGAAAATAAAATAGTTTAAATATGAAACACTAAAATGCTTAGATTCAATCATTATGTACAAATATAAAAACAAGAAATTGAATTAGCAAAAATTAGAAGTTTATTTATAAAAATTAATAGAAAAGCGTCCTTTTGAATAAATCAATAGGACGCCTTTAAAAAATATAGTTAATCTCGTAAGTTATTACTATTTTACATTAAATGCCACTCTCAATTCCTCAATTTCCTTTTCTCCCATGGGTTTTAATGGCCCGATAGATGAAGCCATAACCAATGAGTTTGCCGAAAATTCAGCCACTTCGAGGTAGTCAAAAGTATTAATCAATTTATTTCCAGTTACAATAACGCAATCATTTTCAACAATTACCACACGATTTTTGGCAAACATTTTTGCAATTACTTCTGTATCGTTATACAAACTTTCGAATGGAATTGACGGTACATCTTGCAAAAAAATCCAACTTTCGGGAATAGTGCGCACATCAAATTTCTGATGACTTACCGCGTGTGCCATTAAGTTGGTTGGTTGCGTCGTAATAATTGAATTGATATGTGGATATAATTGGTATATACGGTGATGCAAGGCTACCGATCGACTTGGTTCTTTGCCAGCTTCTGATCTACCATTTTTAATTTGCACTATATTTTTTGCTAAAATATCCCAACGTGCCACATCGCGAGGCGTAATCAGGAAGTCATTATCTTTCCAACGTACCGACACTGTTCCATAAGTAGAAATCATCATCCCCTGATCACAAGCTCTTCGGATGATATTGACCATCTCTGTGCGTAATTCGCGTTCGTCCGATGGATATTCCACATCCATAAATGGCGTGATATTTTTTGGGAAATGATTGACATATTTTGAAATCTGCTCGTCAGATAAGGTATTTACTTTTCCAATTCGGCCAGCATTCACAATGGTTCTACAGCAAAATTCGAGCGTTTCGAAACGTTGATAAGCATCCATCATATCGCTACCACCAAGTACTACACCGTGGTTTTCCATGATTACTGCTTTGTATTTTTTGTTTTTAAATTCAGCAGCAATCTTTTCACCCAAATCTTCACTTCCGGGACAACCATAAGGAGCAAAACCAACTTCGCCACATATATTACGCGCTTGTGGTACAATATTGGTATCGGGCACTACACGAGCAATACTAAAAGCAACCAAACCAGTTGGATGTGCGTGAATAATGGCCGTTAACTCTGGGCGAACATCGTAAATTGCTTTGTGAAAAGGATATTCTGAGGATGGTTTGTGCAAGCCAACAATTGTTCCATCCTTTTTAATGCACACAATGTCTTTTACTGTGAGCGAACCTTTGTCAACCGCCGAAGGTGTTATCCAAATATCACCATTTCCATCTTTAATAGAAATATTACCACCCGAAGTGGTAGTCATACCGCTTCGATAAATACGTCCGATAATCACATTAATCTGCTCTTTCGGATGCATCAGTTTTACATCAAGTTGTTTCATAATTATAAAATATATCTACCCCTAACCCCTAAAGGGGGATAAGAGTGGTTAGTTTTGTTATTAAAACTCCAATCCCAATATGGAGAATACCAAATCTTTTACACATAATAATATGAAGACAGACTTGAGTAATTCCCCTTTAGGGGTTAGGGGTTCTTTGTCATATTTTTTAGCAAGAATGTTTCCGCTTCCACACTCCATAAACCGAGGTTTTTATCACAAATCGCAGCCAGTGTTTTATACATTTCATTCGTTTCGCCGAGTTTGGCAAAATCAGAAATGGGTGTCAATGGCATATCAATATGTGTATAAATCAGCTTTTTACCTCCTGGAATTTCAGGTAAATGTTTAGTCGCTTCGATTACTGCTCCCAAACCACCAATGTGCGTTACCAAACCCGCAGGGTCAAGACCTTTGCTCATCATATCCAGCGCTTCATTCATATCGTCGGTATTACCGCCACTTGTACCAACAACGTGTGTATAAGCATAATGCACATTATAGAAATTGAAAGTTGCGCTGAAGTTCGGATCGCTTGGACCAGCAAAAAAGTTCAGACAACCATCGAAAGCCAATATAGCATCACCTTGCTCCACAACCGGTTTTACAGGCGCAAATACAAATACATCGTCGTATCCATATCCGCCGGTAATAGCTTTAAGCTCTTCAATTGGATTTTCCATTTTGCCTGTATTGATATATTTCAAATCGATACCACGCGAAGCTGCAAAATCAACAGGAAGAATGGTTGCAGCACGGTCGAGGCGCGTTTGGTCCACATCGGTAACTACACAAACGGAAGGTTTGCGGTCGTCGCGAAGAAGTACGTAGTTGATAGCAGCCAAACCCATAGGACCGACACCGGCTAAAATAGCCATTTTTCCACCATCTACAATATCCATTTTGTGTTCATAACTTCCTGGAGTGGTGTGATAGTTGGCATGCATAGCACCTATTACGCACGAAAGCGGTTCGGCCAATGATGCTGGATAAAAACCTTCGCCTTTGTATGCCAACAAGCAGCTTTTTTCCATCACTTCTTTGGGGATAACAACATAAGTAGCATCGCCACCAATGTGTTGATAACTATAACCCGGCGCGCTTAACACACCAACTGGGCCATCTTCGTAATATAGAGCAGGTTGAATGGAAAATTTATCGCCAGTTTTGAACTGACTTGCCCATTTTGAACCTACTTCTACAATTTCGCCAGCAAATTCGTGTCCAATGATAATCGGATTTTCGGCGATATCATTGGGGATACGTTTGTGGTCGGTAGCCTGTGTGGCTGCTTTGTACGATGACATACACAAAGAATCAGAAACTACTTTTGCAAGTATTTCGTCCTCTTTAATCTGCGGCAACTCGAACTCTTCCATGCGAAGGTCTTTTTTGCCATATAAACGGATTGCTTTTGTTTTCATATTACCCCTAACCCCTAAAGGGGAACTAAGTTACTTTCGTCTCTTAAAATTCCAATTCAGAAGATTTTATTAATTGTTTGATTTTTAAATTACTTTTCATAGATGCAACCACCCAAAGAACCCCCTTTAGGGGGCAGGGGGTCAGTTCAACATCACCTGCCCACCAGTAATTGGCAATGCTTGTCCTGTTTCGCCACATTGCTCCATCAAGTAAAGTGCACCTTTAGTAACATCTTCGGGGGAGCAGCCTTTTTGCAACGGTACTTGTGCTAGATAGAACGCTTTTACGTCGTCAATAGTTTTTGCACCCGGCACTTTTCCAGCATTTAAATACTGAACAAAAAGTCCACGTTCAGGGTCACTCCACAATGGACCTTCGTAAAAGTTTCCTGGGCAAATAGAGTTTACTTTAATGCGGAATGGTGCTAGTTCCAATGCAAAAGATTGTGTAAGACCAATGCCACCAAATTTACCGCCTGCATAAGCAAAGTTAGCTTTACTACCACGTAATCCCGATTTTGAATTTACTTGGATAATATCAGCATAATATTCTGGTGCATATTTAGTTTGCAATTTCATTACTTTACTAACTACTTTGGTACAATAAAAATA
>JAIFKX010000237.1 GCA_020049335.1 Paludibacter sp.
CGAAGAGTAAGATAGAATTGTGCAAGCACTACTTGCACAAAAGAAATAAGCATTCTCAATTGTGCAACTACCGGTTGCACAAAATTATGAATACAACAAAAATTGTTGAATATGAATATGCTGGCAAGAAAATATGTCGTAGTCTGCGACATATTTTAAGTTGGTAGCACGTTATTGATAAAGAGGGAGCAGAAAATGAGCGATTGGAAAACATATAAGTTGAAAGAAATTACAACTAAAATTGGTTCAGGTGCAACACCAAGAGGTGGAAAAGATGCATATTTGGAATCTGGTGATTATTCGTTAATACGAAGCCAAAATGTGTTAGATTTTACCTTTTCATATAATGGGTTAGCATTTATAAATTTAGAACAAGCAAGCCAACTGAATAACGTAACGTTAGAAGAAAGAGATGTTTTATTGAACATAACAGGTGATAGTGTTGCCAGAGTTTGTCAAGTTCCTAACGAAGTTTTACCCGCAAGAGTAAACCAACATGTTGCAATCATTCGACCTGATACTTCAAAACTTTCTCCTGAATTTCTAAAGTATTATTTATTAAATCCAAAATGTAAAAATCAACTATTATCATTTTCGGCTGTTGGTGCAACAAGAAATGCACTAACAAAAGGAATGATTGAGGATTTGGAAATTCAAATTCCTTCAATTGATGAGCAACAACGTATTGCCTCAATTCTTTCTTCGTTAGATGATAAAATAGAACTGAACCGTCAAACAAACCAAACACTTGAAACCATTGCACAAACGCTGTTTCAGGAAATGTGTGTGCCAAAAGGGGAAGAATTGCCGGAAGGATGGAGAGTTGGGAAGTTGGGAGAGATATACAAGACGACTTCAGGTGGAACTCCAAGTAGAGCCAAAATGGAGTATTATGAAAATGGCACTATAAATTGGGTTAAATCTAAAGAGTTAGGCAGTTTTTACGTACTCGAAACAGAAGAAAAAATAACTGATATAGCGTTAAAGAACTCATCTGCAAAATTATTGCCCGAGAATTCCATTTTAATGGCAATGTATGGGGCAACTGTTGCTGAAATATCTATTTTAGGAGAACCTGCGACTTGTAACCAGGCTATTTGCGCTATTCTTCCGAATGATAATTATCCGTATTCCTATGTTTATGAATTTCTAAAAGATAAAAGAGACGAAATAAAAAGTATGGCTGTTGGGGCTGCACAACAAAATATCAGTCAGGTTGTGATTCAAGGAATTGAAATGATTATTCCAACAGATGAAATCGTATCCAACTTTCATAAAAGAGTTGAACCTATTTATTTGCAAATAAAGAACAACATACAAGAAAACCAAACTCTGATTGCTTTGCGTGATAGTTTATTGCCGAAGTTAATGAAGGGGGAGATAGAAATATAAAAATTATGGCACAAACACTAAACATAAGAGGCTTTGTTAATGGAATTGACATTGAGCCAGATGAATATCTACTTCCCTTACAAGAAGTTATTGTAAATGCAATCCAAAGTATAGAGGATAAAACTAATTTTGAGGATGGTAGTATCTCAATAAAGGTTTTACGTGGCAAACAATTGTCAATCGAAAGTGACTTTGATGAACCCTATTTACCAATAGTTGGATTCGAGATACTTGACAATGGTGTTGGATTCATAAAAAATAGATTTCAGGCATTTAATGATGCATTTACAGATTTAAATAAAAATAAAGGTTGTAAAGGAGTTGGTAGATATACAGTATTGGCATGTTTCGGTAGTATGGATATTGAAAGTACTTTTTACGAAGATAATAAATGGCTTAACCGAAGTTTTAAGTTTGATGTTATAAATGGAATAAGCCACAAGAATAATAATGAAAATCCTACAATATCAAACAATGAAAAATTATTGACAAAAATCCAACTTGCCAATTATAAAAAGAATTTTCAGGATTACATCAACAAAAACAGAATTAGTCTGACTGATTTAGCAGAGGGAATAATCCAACATTGTTTGCTTTATTTTATGAGTAATGAAATTCCTCAAATTAAGATTTATAATGAAAATGAACCAGATAAATCAATATTTATCAACGACTTATATAGAAGTGTTGTAAAATTTGACAATGAGGTGAAAAGTCTTAAACTTAAGACAATCAAAGAGCCTTTTAATATCAATTACCTCAGAAACTATAATAATAAATCACATTCCTTTCATTTGTGTGCAAATAAAAGAGAAGTAGGTAAGAAAATCAGCATATCAAATTACATTCCTTCCTTTGTTCAAAACCTACAAGATGAAGAAGATAATAAATACTATTTATCAGTATATGTTACAAGTCCATTTTTAGATGAAAAAGCAAATAATCAAAGAAATAAGTTTTCAATTCCTCAAAATCTGGCTGACAAAAACTCTTTTGATGAAATAAGCATAGAGGAATTATTAACAAATATATCTGAAAATGTACGAAATGAATACTCTAGCAGTATTATGCTTGCAGAAAAAGAAAAAAATGATAGAATTCATAATTATATTCTTAACCCACAAAAGCCAAGATTAGCATATAGACATTTACTTTCTGTTGATAATGTTTTTATTGATATTCCTGCAAATGCTACAGATGAAAGATTAGAATCTGAGTTGCATAAAAAAGTATTTCAATTAGAACAAAAAAGAACTAAAGCGTTTGACAAGGCTTTTTCAAAGAAGAAATACAACAAGGATGAATTTAGTAATATTATTCAAAATGTTCTAAATGAAGAAGCCGCATTTTCAGTTGGGAAATTAGCTGATTTAATGGTAAGAAGAAAAGCTATTATTAAATTATTAAGAAAGTATTTAGATTGGCGTAACGATGAAAACTATATGCTAGAAGAGGATTTACATAATATAATCTTTACAATGGGAGCAGAAAGTAAATCCATGCCAAAAGATTATCATAATCTTTGGCTACTTGACGATCGCTTGTCATTCTATTCTTATACTACATCAGATAAGCAAATTAGAACAAACAAACACATTGACTCAGATAGCCAAAAAGAAACAGATTTGCTAATTTATGACTTTCCATGGGTTTATTCTGATAATCCAAACAGTATTAATTCAATGGTTGTTTTTGAATTTAAACGACCAGGCAGAGATATGAATACAGCTAAAGATAAAAAATTAGATTCACAAGTTGAAGAATATTTTGAGCTATTAATGAAGAGTGATGCAAAATCAGAAAAAGGCAGGTATCTTAATATTCAAGATAATACTCCAAAATTTGGTTATGTAATTTGTGATTTGACTAAAGATTTAATTGAGTTTAATGTAAAATACAATTATTTTAAAAAAACACCCTACAATACCTTATTCAAAATTAATCCAGAATTAAATCAATATTTTGAAGTTATGTCTTATGAAACCATGTTGGACTTTGCCGAAAAAAGACATGATGCATTTTTTCAGGCGCTGGGTATTGACAATTTATAACAAATACATGAACTACATCACCGAATCCGAAATAGAACAAATTGCTTTAGATATTCTACACGAAGAGTAAGTATATTTGGCATAATCGTATTTAATTCAAATAAATACTTGCAATATGCTTTGGAATTAGAACGAAATAAGCAGCAGACCAATAAAAAATACTATTTTTGCATTATGCCCGATTTAAGTAGAATATTTTTATATCGCATGACCCATATCAAGAATATACCGCATATTCATATAAACGGTATTACGTGTTTAATGAAAAATGAAAGAGTGAAGTTGACTCCTGCTCGTGCCATGTTGCTATCGGTTTTGTTCGATTTGGTGCGCGATGGAGAATTTGTATCGGAATTTGCCGCCGAAAAGGTTGCATATTTTCTGCAACGTTTTGGAGCAAAGGAGTATTTTAAATTGGAGTTTCAGCCGAACTTTTATGGCCCTTATTCCGGTAAAGTAAAGCGGGTTTTATATTACTTAAACGGTAGTTATATAACCGGTTATAGCTCCATGGATAAAAAGCCTTTCGAAGAATTGGGTCTGATGACTGATGGTGAAATTGAAGTAAATGCTTTTTTGGATGAGAATATTGAGTGTAAACAAATTGTTGAAAAAACAAAGAAATTTCTTTCGAGGTTTTATTCTCCTTTTGGTCTTGAGTTACTAAGTACGGTTGATTTTATTATTCAGGAAAAAAAGGTTACTACTATTGAAGAAATAACGGAAGAAATTAACCATTGGAGTAGTCGTAAAAGTACGATGTTCAACAAGCCCCAATACATTCAAAAGGCTGTTAATCATCTTCAAAGCGCATTAGGATAACTGAAATTATGAACTACATCACCGAATCCGAAATAGAACAAATAGCTTTAGACATTCTGCACGAAGAGTTAGGATATACGGTGCTTTATGCACCCGATTTGGCAGATGGAGCGCATAAAGAACGTGAGTTTTCGGATATGGTGTTGAAATTAAATGTGGTTTAAAATTGATATAAATCGATATAAACGTTCAATTGAATAGTTTTTATTATTTTTGTATCGTCTATAGTAAACTTTACAACTGAAATAATCAGTAATAGTTACTTTCGGAGAATAAAATTATGAACCAAATATCCAATATAAACAATACATTCGAGAGTTATCAGAAGCTTATTAGTTTTTATCAGATAAATAAAGATAAACAGTTTGAAGATATTCATATTAGCATTACAAGCTGGTTTGCAGCAAATATGTGCTCTGCATTTGGTGGACTATTAGATATTCTTTCCAGCCATCTGAATAATATAAAACTGGATTATATAAGCCCAAGTATTGAAAAAATATTACAAAAGAATGATTTTCTTTCCTATTTTGATCGAGAAAAAATTGCTGATAATTACCATACAACCATTCGTTATCTCAAACTAAAGCCGACCGATGGGAAGTATTTTAATAGTTATGTAATCAATGAGTTATTGGGGCGTAATGAGTTACCGCGTATGTCGGATTTGGTAAAGGAAAAGATGGCTGAAACTATTTATGAGATATTTGTAAATGCTCAAATACATAGTGAGTCAAATTTTATATATACTTGTGGACAGTTTTACCCGAATGAAAATAAAATAGAATTTACGATAACTGATATCGGAATTGGTTTTAAAAACAAAGTAAATCGACGTTTTAATACCAATCTGTCATCGACCCAAGCAATAAAATGGGCCACCCAAGATAAAAACACTACAAAAATAGATATTTCCGGAGGTATTGGGCTTGCCTTATTAAAGGAGTTTATAGCAAAGAATCATGGAAAGATGCAAATAGTAAGTGATGATGGATATTATGAGTTTTCGGCAAACGGAGAACAGACAGGATTATTCAATGGTCAGTTTCCCGGCACAATTGTAAATTTGCAGTTCAGAACAGATGACAACAGTTCTTACATATTGAAAAAAGAAATAAATAACAACGATATATTTTAAAAATGGAAAAGATAAACATTAGTGTGGTAAATGTAGTAGGCGATATTTTTTGTACAGAAGCTGCTGATGGTCAAAAGGTATTTGAACTTATTGACAAAGCTTTAAAAGAAAATAAAGCTGTGAATCTTTCATTTGTAAATGTAAAGATGCTTACAACCGCATTTCTAAATACGGCTGTAGGGCAGTTATATAAAGATTATTCTGAAGAACGGATAAAAAGTAGTCTTACTGTGGAACAACTGACTCCAAGTGGTTCGGTGTCGTTAAAACGGGTTGTTGATACCGCAAAGTTATACTATAAGAATCCGGGTGCAATGGAACAAAGTATTAACGAAATACTGGGAGAGTAAAATATGGCAGCACGATACTCTCTTCAGAATATTGCCACATTGCAAGGTCGTAAGGTTTTTTTTGATGCAAATGTGCTTTTGTATGTTTTTTGGCCAACGGGTTCGTATAACTGGGAAAGTAATTATTCATCTGCATTTGGGGCGTTATTAAGGCAACAAAATGAATTGGTTGTTGATTTTATTGTGCTTTCGGAGGTTATTAATCGAGCTATCCGAATTGAACACGATAAGTATTTAAGAGTTAATGCAATCGATAGAAGTCATTTGCCTTTCAAAACATATCGAAATTCACCCGATGGAAAAGATTCTTTGAATGATATATATTTAATTGTCAAAGACATTATACTTCCTAATTTCATAATTCAAGGAAAGTCATTCACGAAAGCTGAAATTGAATCATTCTTGCAGGTAGATACACTCGATATTATGGATAAAGCATTTATTCCTATCTGTAAAGAAAACAATTGTATTTTACTTACCAACGACAGAGATTTCGCAGGAGCAGATATTGAAATTCTTTCTTCAAATCCCGCCATACTGAGGAATTAATGAACTACATCACCGAATCCGAAATAGAACAAATAGCTTTAGACATTCTGCACGAAGAGTTAGGATATACGGTGCTCTATGCACCCGATTTGGCAGATGGAGCGCATAAAGAACGTGAGTTTTCGGATGTGGTGTTGAATAAACGCTTGCGAAAAGCCATAGATAAACTAAACCCTACTATTCCGGCAGAAGCGCGAGAAGAAGCGTTTAAAAAGGTATTACGAACTTCGTCGGTAAGTTTGTTGGAAAACAACGAGAACTTCCACCGAATGCTTACCGAAGGTATTGATGTAAAGTTTAGCATTGGTGATGGTAAAACCAAAACTGAAAAGGTTTGGTTATTGGATTTTTCCAAACCAACCAACAACGAGTTTTTGGCATTAAATCAGCTTACCATTATCGAAAATCATATCAATAAACGCCCTGATATTGTATTGTTTATTAATGGGTTGCCCTTGGTGGTGATAGAATTAAAAAATGCAGTAGATGAAAATGCAGATATTAAAGCAGCTTTCAACCAATTGCAAACTTACAAACAGGTTATTCCTTCGCTGTTTACCTACAATGCTTTTTTGATTGCCAGCGATGGTTGGTTTGCCAAAGGTGGAACTTTGAGCAGCGATTACAGCCGTTTTATGGAATGGAAAACTGCCGATGGCATAAATATTATTGATACCCAAACTCAGCCCGAAATGGAAGCCATGATACTGGGTTTGCTCAATAAAAATACCATTTTGGATGTTATACGGCATTTTATAGTTTTCGAGAAAACAAAAGAAAAAACGATTAAGAAAATAGCAGCCTATCATCAATATTATGCTGTAAATAAAGCCATTGAAAATACGGTTCGGGCTTCGGCAATAAACCAACAAGTTGTTAGCGCTCCACCTGAAAAATTTGGTTTGAAAGATGCAAAGTTCCAAACCAAAGGCGATAAACGTGCTGGTGTAGTTTGGCACACACAAGGCAGTGGAAAGAGTTTAAGTATGGTATTTTATACCGGAAAATTGGTGTTGGCTGATGAAATGAATAATCCAACCATTGTGGTATTAACCGACCGTAACGACTTGGATCAACAGCTTTTTGAAACTTTTGGCAGTTGCGAACAACTCATTCGTCAAAAACCCAAACAAGCCGAAAATCGGGAAGATTTAAAGGAAAAACTGGCTGTAGCTTCCGGTGGTGTTGTTTTTACCACTATTCAGAAATTTATGCCCGAATTTGTTGGCGAAACATACCCTCAATTGTCAGGCAGACGAAATATTGTGGTGATGGCTGACGAAGCGCATCGCAGTCAGTACGATTTTATTGATGGATATGCCAAACACATGCGCGATGCATTACCCAATGCCACGTTTATTGGTTTTACTGGTACACCCATTGAAAAAGAAGATAAAAATACACAAGCTGTTTTTGGCGATTATATTGATGTGTATGATATTCAACAAGCTGTAGAAGATGGTGCAACGGTGCGCATTTACTACGAAAGCCGATTGGCGAAAATTGAACTCAGCGAAGCAGACCAAAAACGCCTGGATGAACGTGTCGAAGAAGTGACGGAAGATGATGAATTGACCGATAAGCAAAAGCGTTTTGCCAAATGGGCAAGTAAAGAAGCAGTGGTTGGTAGTGAACCACGACTCTGGCAAGTGGCTACCGATTTAGTCAATCATTTTGAAAACCGAATATCAGCAGCCGAAGGAAAAGGAATGATAGTGAGCATGAGTCGCCGTATTTGTGTGGCTTTGCATAACGAAATAATCAAACTTCGCCCCCATTGGTACGATGCTGATGACACAAAAGGAACGATAAAAGTAATTATGACCGGTTCGGCAAGTGATCCGCTGGACTGGCAGGAACATATACGCAATAAACCACGACGTAAAGCCATTGGCGACCGCTTGAAAGATCCAAAAGACCCGCTAAAATTAGTAATTGTTCGGGATATGTGGTTAACTGGTTTTGATGCACCCTGTTTACATACTTTGTACATCGATAAACCGATGAACGGACATAACCTGATGCAAGCTATTGCAAGGGTAAACCGGGTATTTGGGGACAAAGAAGGCGGTTTGGTGGTTGATTATATTGGCATTGCACAGGATTTGAAAAACGCCTTGGCAATTTATACCGAAAGTCAGGGAAAAGGGAAATTGACTTTCGATCAGGAAGATGCAGTTGCTAAAATGCTCGATTTCTATGATATTGTAGTTGATATGTTCGGAACATTCGACTATAAACGTTACTTTACACTGCCACCACGCGAAAAGCTGAATTATATCTTAGATGCTTCCAATTATATTTTAGGAATAAAAGATGAAGATGGCAGAAACGGTAAACAACGATTTAAAGACCATGTTACCAAACTTCAAAAAGCTTTTGGTATTTCAGTACCCCATCCTAAAGCATTTGAAATTCGGGATGATTTGGCATTCTTTCAGGCTATAAAAGCACGTTTCACTAAGTTTGACGAACAAACCAAAACACGAAGCAGTGAAGATATTGAAACAGCTATCCGACAAATCATCAATGACGCTATTATTTCCACTGAAGTAGTTGATATTTTTGATGCTGCCGGAATAGCCAAACCACATATTGAGATTCTGACTGATGAATTCTTAGAGCAAATAAAAAATCTACCAAGAAAAAATCTGGCGTTAGAACTGCTCAAAAGATTGTTGAATGATGAAATTAAAAAACGATCAACTTACAATTTAATTCAGAGTAAAAAGTTTTCTGAAATGCTTGCTGATGCCGTAAAACGGTATCAAAGCGGATTAGTTGAGGCAGCACAATTGATTGAAGAATTAATTAAACTGGCGCAAGATATAAAAGAAGCTGACAGACGAGGTGAAAAACTCAACCTTAGACAAGATGAACTTGCTTTTTACGATGCATTAGCCGACAATCCAAGTGCAGAAACCATTATGGGTGATGAAATATTGAAAGCTATTGCACACGAATTGGTTGATAGTGTACGTCGGAATACTTCCATCGACTGGCAATTAAAAGAAAGTGTTCAGGCAAAATTGAGGGTTTTGGTGAAGCGAATTTTACGCAAATACAAATATCCACCTGATGATCCAAAGACAGGCGAATATACTACATCTGTAAAGAAAGTACTTGATCAGGCTGAGCAATTGGCTGAGTATTGGACAAAGGAATAAAAAAAGAACGAGCAGAAAATTAATCCTGCTCGTTCTTTTTTTATATCGCAATTTGATTGCGCTTATTTTACTTTGCAATAAACTTATTGACTGTTTTCTGATTGTTGTTTTGTACCACTAACAGGTAGAAACCTTTCAACTGAGCAATGTCAATTTTGTTTTCGTTGCCTTCGGTGAGTGTGGATTGCATCACAATTTTACCCGACAAATCAACTATCCAGGCTTTTGCGCTGCCACTTACATTGCCGGTAATGTGCAATGTTTTATTAGCACTAAATACATGCAACTGATTATTTGCTTGTGAGTTTTCAACGCCTGATGGAGCTTCGACCAGAACGCCAGTAAGCAATGGAGCCGTAAATGCCGATTTTGCTATAAACTCAGAACCGCTATTCTTAATTGTTCCATTTATTGGATGAATTGTTGTAGCGCTACTTTCGAGTGGAATGCCAATTCCATCGAGATCAAGATCGCCTGCAGCCACTGTATATCTGAAAGTTAAAGTTGTAGTACCACTTCCACTTAAATAATTGGCTTTTGCAATATTTTTTGAACCACTAAGGTTAATATTAAAGTCGGGTGTTCCGGTAACGGTAACTGCATTATCGTATTCGAACACAAAGTCGAGATTTTGACCCACAGTGTATTTTCCATCGGCAGGAGGCGTAACAGTTGTAATTGCAGCAGGAATACCTGTGTAGTCAACCAGAATACCCGAAGTCGTTGGCGCAGTAAAATCAAGAATTGCATTGCTACCAGCCAAATCTCTAAGCCACGAACCGGCAGTTACAACCAATGGCGATGTAACATCAATACCATCAAAATCCTGTGCAAGTGAAGAAGCACTAATAGTTGAGCGCAAAAGCAATGAATTGGTACCCGAACCCGAAACATAAGATGCTGTTCCTGTTGTGAAACTATCGCTAAATGTCATTTTTAGTTGAACAGCACCCGAAACAACCACCGGTTCGTTGAAATTTACGGTAAAGAAAATGGCCGAAGTTGCACCATAAATTCCATTTGCCGAAGGCACAACCGAAGTGACAACCGGAGGAGTAGCATCAACCAAAACCGCAGTTGTATTTAACGAACTAAAACCTAGCACAGCATCATTCGAGGCAACATCTTTAATAGTTCCACCATTAAGCACAATAGCATTAGCAACTACAATTCCATCATTATCAATTTCATTAATTTTAACCACGTATCTGAATAACAATTCTTTAGTTCCCGAACCACTTAAATAAGCTGCATTTACAGTGGTGCTACCTAATGTAAAGTCAATTTGAGGTGTACCGTTGGTTACATCTACAGTTACATAATTATTAAAGGAAAGTTTAAAATCAATATTGGCTTCATTTGGATATGTTTTATCAACAGGTTGCGTTACTGTTATAACTTGTGGTACTGCATCGCCGTCAATTTTAATACCCGTAGTATTTTTGGAGGGTAAAGTTAATACCGCATTTACTTCGCCTTCACTTTTTATTGAGCCGCCATTTAAATCAATTGCAGCACCAAGTTGTATTCCATCAGTATCAATTTCGCCTTTGGCAACCGTATACACAAATTTAAGCAATGTAGATCCACTTCCTAAAACATAATTTGCTTTAGCAGTACCACCTGTATTTAAGGTTATTGGAATAAATGGAGTTCCTGTAACATTTACAGGCATGGTATAGCTAACTGTAAATTCGAGGGTATTACCTACATAATAAGATGCATTATCGGGAACCGAAAATTCGCCAAAATTAAATACCGGAATTGTAAATGCCGGATTGGTATCGGCACCTATATCAAATTTACCCGTAGGACGAAATTCGCCATCAATATCATCAAAAATAAATTCTGATAAATCAACTCCTGCCAATTTTACAGGCGTTCCGATATCGGTACGAATATGAAGATTTGGATTTGTTACACTTGTAGGATTGATAAATTGAGGATTATTTAAACTACTATTTGTATCAAATCCGGCACATGTAGTTTTCCATTCGCCAAAACTATTTACATCGGTATAAACCATCAATGCACCAGCCAAACCATTGCCAATAGAACCAAATTTATTATTTACCCCAAATCCTATCTGATACATATTGTAATCGTTTATAACATTACCCAATGAATAATCGTCGGGCGATGAATACCTGATAGCATAATGCACGCCTGTAACACCACCTTTACGCACATTTGCAAAAATATTGTTTTTTACATCGATAAAACCCGGAGCACCCGCCACCGGAGCTTTGAAAAACGCAATACTATTGCCTACAGTTAAATTTGAAGCAACTTCACCGCCTATGTAAATACTGTTATTGTACACTTTAAGCAATGCAGCTGTACTTGAAAATGTTGGAATATTAATACCATAAATGGCAGATACGCCCGTATTATCATTGCCCAAACAGATCATATTATTTTTAATTTGAGTAATTTCCTTATCGGTGGATGAACCTTGCGTAAGACTGATACCTATTGACAAAGCCGTTGCTACACTACTTAATGCGCTGATATTTGCAATATTATTGCGCTCGATACTTACTGTATTTTGAGTTGCACACTGAATGCCGAAAGCATTGTTTGCTGCTGTAGAGCTTAAATCACCACTTGTTATATTCCAAATTTTATTGTTCACAGCCTCGGTAGTGTAGGTAACAGTTGCAGTACCGCCACCAAACGACATACCACGTACATAACAAACATTTGTTGGTGTACTTCCGTATACGCGTAAGTTGGTAATTGTATTTTCGTTAGCTATAACATTACAACCCATGCTTAAATAACCAACCAAACTCCAATACACTTGTGCCCCGCGTGATCCGCTGTATTTTAAAGTAATATCCTTGGCTGTATTATTTTTAAAATCGAGGTACGAACCAGCCAATGCCGGAGTAAAATATCCTAAAACAACTCCCTGCGTATTATCGCCGGCTGTATTTGATTCTACCTCCACGCCTCCTACGGTATTGTTTGTTGCCGTAATAATACCTTCAAACGAGCTACCTCCACTTATTTGCATGCCAATAAAACGGTTACCCATAGTTTCGGATTTTACCTGAGTTAAGCCATTACCATTGGCATCGGCATAGCCTACAACATTGTTTTTTATGTTGGCTAAATCACCTTTTGCAATAATTCCATAAATAATTACACCCGAAATAGTTGGTACAATTGGCTGTGTCCAGAATACGCGATTATTATCGATACTCGTACGAAGAGCATTGCCTACGACATAAATGCCTGCAGTAATGGTATTTGCAACTGTATGACGTTGATTGTAGATATTTGAATTCGAAACGATATTATCATCATTCGAAACGGTTGCCGATGTGCCGTTCAAATAAATTCCACACACAGGGTATGTTGTTCCATCGCTTATGTTACAATGATCAATTGTATTGTTGTCATTCCCGTCAACCAAACCGCCCATAATCGAAATTGTCCCACTTTTAGCTGCACTGTTTGTACCTTTAACATTGGCATATTTTACAGTATTGTTTTTGGCATCGTTCACTATCAAAATAGTTTGTGTAGCTGTAGTTGCTACACTATTATTTACCAGCGTTAAACTTTGGGTTTCGCCCTGACTGCCAACTCGTCCGTCGATAGTTACATTAGCTGCTCCATCAAGTCTGATTAATGATCCTGCTATTTCGCCTTTAATGGTAACATCGGCTAACGTAGGTTGAATTTTCAATGCAGCCCAGCCTTTGTTTGTTATTACAACCGAATCAGTTTCGATAATTTCGGCCTGATTAAGAGTTACAAGAATTGTTTTTCCGGTCTGATCAGTAGCCCTGATGGCAGTAATAGCAGCTCCAAGATTCGAATAAGTAGCACCATCAGCTCCGTTGGAACCTGATACAGCAACCTGTGCCCACATTTGCTGTGCCGAAATGGCGATCAGACAAAGTATAAGCATTTGCTTCATACGGTAAAATTTTGTGTTCATAAGAATATTTATTTAAAGTAAATTATTTATTACGGATTGAATGTTTAAAGTTGTTTGAAAATGAAATTACGCTTAATCTTTAAAATGCTATGACGTTTATTAGTTTTCAAGGTATCCGAAGTAGATGTTGTGTTTTCGATATAAATTGGAACAACAAGCGAATTTGTATTTTTAATTGCTGCAATATTTTTTAAATGTAGAGTTATACTTACCGGTGCTGTAAATTTATTTGCTTCGATATTAATATTTTTAGTTAGCGAATAACAGTTTTCGGGTAGCAAAACAGCATTGCCTACAAATAACACTTTATCGGATTTGGCAGCATTCGAAATGCTCGTATTATTGAAAATAGCCACCAACGAATCGAGGTAAGCCGGCACCACCTGAAGCCCAATACCCATTTGAGGATAAGATGGGCGAATACCTGATCGGGTTACGCCTAATACACTCACAGTAATATCTTTAGTAGCAGTATCGTTATTGGCCACAAACAAAGTGTCTTTCAGATTAATGGTTGCCGTGTCTTTCGACATATAAATATAATAGCTGCCAAAAGTGTCCATATTTTCTTTTAAACAAGAGCTTAATAGCAAAGTTGCTATTACAAATATTGCAAGTTTATTTATTGGTTTTTTCATTTCAATTCATGTTTAATATTGTTATTCCCAGCCCGGGTTTTGTTTCACAGCAGTCGATTTGTTTATTTCGGATTGTGGAATTGGATACAAATACATTTTATCACTCCACACACGCGTTTCAATTTTTTGAGGTGTATAACTGTAAACATTGGTTGCTGTTTGTACAATGCGCATTCCGTAAATATCGCCGCCAATAGCCTGATCGGCAATCATCCATCTACGTGCATCCCAATACCTGTGGTCTTCGAAAGCTAATTCTACACGACGTTCGTTGCGTAATTTTAATTTGAACTCATCCGTTGTTAG
>JAIFKX010000258.1 GCA_020049335.1 Paludibacter sp.
CAAAGGTTATCGGCAATTTGCTGAAAAATCCCTTTTGTCGATTTAAAATCTATACTCATAACTGTTTTTCTTTAAGTTTAAAATAACCCAGTGGAATTAAAAATAACGAGACAAAATAGGCTGATAAATACATCCAAAATTCAATATTAAATAATCCATTTTCCATTCTGTAATCCATATTTTTACTAAGATCAAACCACTTGGTTTCCGGATAAAATAATTGAGATAAAATTGTCATCGTGATAACACCAAGATAGATTACTGCGATTAACGAAATGGCCGTTTTTATTAATCCCAATTTTTTAAAGAATATTTTCACATTAAAAAAATACATACCAACCGAAAATATCCCAAATATCATTGCCAATCCTTCGAACCAACTCCAATAAGTAATAGTAGGATAGGTGTTTTTTATTAAAATAGTTGAGTAATTAAATACTTCAATGAATTTTTCTTTTTCAGCATAGCTAAGCAATTCATCATTAGCTTCCGTCATAGTACTTATGGCTGCCAATCTTGCCAAGTGAGCATCAATCCAAAAAATAATGAGAAAAAGAATGATGCCAGCCAACACATGAATAACAAACTTTGTTAAATACTTTTCGAGGGTTGATGCTGGCAAAAGTAAATAGTTTGTTGTTTTTACTTTGTTGCTCAATTCCGAAAATGCGGAGCCTACATAAGCACCAAGCCCTATCAAGCAAGCAATAAATACTGTCAAATATTTATGTGAATGAAAAATCCATCTATATTCACCTTTAACGACAACTGTATTCATATTAAGAAATATCACAATAAAACCTAGAATAAATGCACCTGCTATGGTCAGCAAATATTTTTTGTAATTCAATAAAATATCGTTGCGCAAAAGCAATGAAAATCGGCTAAAACTAAAAAACTTATTTGAATTCATATCTTTAAGTATTTTATATGGTTTTGTTAATGATGGCGTTAAATAACAATTCAAGATCGATACTCGATTCTGCTACGGTTGTTGCAGGTCTTATCACTCGGTATCCAAATGGACATTTTTCGCTGTAAAGCACTTTATCCACATCGTTCAGAGTTGTTACCGTTTCAAAATACAGTTTCTGCGTAATCTCCTCTGTATTTTCGTTGTAAATAATTGTGCCATTGTCTATTACCACCACTTTGTCGATTATAGTGTCGATGTCTTTTACCTGATGGGTAGAGATAATTACCAATTGCTCATCGGTAACCGAACTCACCAGTATTTTGCGAAACTGACTTTTCGAAGGAATATCCAGTCCGTTGGTTGGCTCATCGAATACCAACACTTTACAATTGGTTGAAAGTGCAAAGGCAATCAGGAACTTTTTGCGCTGTCCGTGCGAGAGTTTGTTGAGGTTCGACGATGGTTGAATTTCAAATTCCGCAAAAATTGATTTCAGCTTTTCGTTATCGAAAGTCGGATAAAGCGGACTGAAAGCCTTTACATAACAAGCAATGCTCACGCTTGGAAACGAAAACTCTTCGGGAACCATGTAAATGTCGGCCAAAAAGTTTGGGTTACGATTAAATGGTACGAAACCATTCACTTCCATGCTTCCCTGTTTGGGTTGACACAGCCCTGCTATCAGGTTCAGTAAGGTGGATTTTCCTGCGCCGTTTTTTCCGAGCAGTCCTACAATGCGCCCATTTTCAAGCGTCAACGAAAAATTGTTGAACAATGGCGACTTCTTTTTGTAATAAAACGAGAGATTTTTAATGTTTATCATGGTAATTATGTTAGTGGCATATACAACTATGCCACAAAGTAACGAACATTATTTCAATTGGCAAAATAATATTATGAATATTTTGAAAAAAAACAGAATTTACCCACTAAACAAAAAAAACATCAACCAGAATAAAACTGATTGATGTAATATAATTTTCTAACTTCACAAAAGCTGTGAAGCATAAGATTTTTTTAGAATTATTATTTTGATAGCTAAACCCCTATAAAAGACGAAAGGTAGCTTAGTCTCACGACTATCTACCAATCTTTTTGTTAACCTTAAATCTAATACTATGAAAAAATCACGAAATGTGTTTTATAACATATTTTATGAAATTGGTTTACCAATCCTTGTGTTTTTAATGATTGATGACTTGAAAAATGAACTTGCTACTGCTTTTTATCTGTTTTTTTCGAGGAAAAGCGATGTTAAACGGGATACGGCAAAATTATCTAACTCTTCTTTTTTTATTTCGAGTAAATGATTCAAAAATTCATTCTTGTTTGAAATTCTGACTGTGAAAAAGCGAGCGAAAATGCGTTGATGCGAAAGAATATGCTTAAAAGTGGGGGTGCTGGAGCTTATTTCTAGCTCTTTTATATTTTTAAAAATTTCATTATCAGCAATTTCTGTTGCTTCAAATGTTATTTCGGACTCTAGCAATGGTAATTCGTATAAATTTTGCCAAATATCTTTTTCTGTCCGCTTTTGAATGAAAATTTTATTCTCAAACTCAATATAAAAATAATTGAAAAAACGCTCACGCACTTTTGTTTTGGTTGCTTTTATGGGTAATTTGTCAACCAAATTAAGACTAAATGCTTTGCAAATAGCTTTTAAAGGACAAGCATCGCAAATGGGTTGAGCAGGTACGCATTGCAAAGCACCAAACTCCATAATGGCTTGATTGTGATTGGCAGGTTCTTTTTTATCCAGAATTGTTTGAGCTAAAAGTGTAAATTTTTTTTTGCCAACATTACTGTCGATAGGAGTTTCGATGCCATAAATGCGCGAAAGTACCCTGAACACATTTCCGTCGACTACCGCATAAGGTTGATTGTAGGCAAATGAGCTTATGGCAGCAGCCGTATATTCGCCAATTCCTTTGAGTTGCAAAATATCGGAATGGTTTTTAGGGAAAATGCCATTGTAGGTTTTGGCAATAATCTGGGCAGTTTTATGTAAGTTTCGAGCGCGCGAATAGTAACCTAATCCTTGCCAGTATTTCAATACCTCATCTTCGTCCGCTTTAGCCAACGAAATAACATCCGGAAAACGCTCTACAAAGCGCAAATAATAACTCATTCCTTGAACAACGCGTGTTTGTTGTAATATTATTTCCGAAATCCATATCCGATATGGGTCGGCAATGTCGCGCCAGGGTAGCTCTCGCTTGTTTTCGTGGTACCAATGCTGTAATATCTTCGAAATGTTTTGTAGCGGCATCTTTTTTTTATTTTGTAATTCTTTTCTGTCCTCCAATTGCTATCGAGGTACTGTAATATTTATATTGTATAATAGCGCTTAACATGCTATTTGAAATAATGTTCGTAAATGTGCATCAAAACAAGTACCTTTGTGTTTTATTTTACAAAATTACGACATTACAAATTTAAAAATAAAGCACATGACATTTGGTCAATTAGGTATTCGTGAAGAAATTGTACAGGCTTTGAGCGAAAATAAAATTACAGAACCAACTGATATACAAATCGAAGCTATTCCGCACATTTTAGAGCATGCTACCGATTTGGTTTCGGTGGCACAAACGGGCACTGGAAAAACGGCTGCGTTTTGTTTGCCAATTTTACAGTTGTTAGAACCTAAATTGCCTAAAATTCAAGCACTTGTAATTGTACCTACCCGAGAATTGGGGCAGCAAGTGGCGCGGGAGTTCTTTCTGTTTTCGAAGCACATTCCGCGCGTTTTTACCGAATGTGTTTACGGTGGAGTTCCTATCGATGAGCATATTCAGCGCTTGAAACGTGCTACGCATGTTGTGGTGGCTACTCCCGGGCGCTTGCTCGATTTATTGGAAAGGAAAGCATTGAGTTTGCGCGATTTGAAATTTGTAGTGCTCGACGAGGCCGACGAAATGATGAATATGGGATTCAAAACCGATATTGATGCTATTTTGAACGAATGTAATACCGATGTTACAAAGTTGCTTTTTACAGCTACTTTGCCTGCCGATGTAACTAAAATAATTAACGATTATTTGAGTCCTGATGCTGTTACCATTCGTATTAATGAAAACGAATTTGTGAATCAAAATATCGAACACAACTATTTGATTTACAAGCAAGGTGAAAAGTTAGATTACCTAAAAGCTTTTCTTTCGGAACGAAAAAAACAACGTGGAATTTTGTTTTGCCGCACCAAAACTACTGCTAAACGAATTGCAAAACAGTTAGCCGGATTTGAGGTAACGGCTGATGCGCTGCACGGAAATCTGAATCAGGAAATGCGCGATAAAGTGATGCGCGGATTGCGCAAGCAACGTATTAATTTGCTCATTGCCACCGATATTGCTGCTCGTGGTATTGATATTAAGGAACTGGATTACATTATACACTATCATTTGCCCGAAAAGTCCGACCAATACACACACCGAAGTGGTCGAACGGCACGCGCTGGTAAGTTGGGAATTTCGGTTTGTTTAATAAAAACAGAAGATTTACCCGAAATTAAAACGCTCGAAAATGATTTGAACATTCGTTTTTCGGAAATTAATGTAACATTATTAAACGAAATCAAACAGACACATCCTATTGGTATTCAGTTGAATATTGGGTTAATGCAAGGCTTTTTGAAAAGTTCATTGACCGAATTTTTAGTCGAAGAGGCTGGTATGAGCGCCGGCGATGTGAAAAATATTAAAATAGAAGATAATCGTTCGTATTTTGAAGTCTCGGCGCGCTACGAACAACAAATACTCTTGAATTTGAGAGGCTACAAAATTGCTCACCGAAATGTGAAGCCGGAAGTTGTATCCATTGCATAAAGACAACAGACAGCAGACAACAGACAACAGACAACAGACAAAAAAACAATTTTATTTATGAGAAAAAGTATATTATTTGCAGCTATTGTGTTGCTTTTCACATCCTGCGCCGAATTATTGACTATTGCTAAGCAATATGATGTTCAAAACACCTTAAATATTCCTGTTACCAATGCCGAAAATATTTCAGGGCTTAAATCATCATTAGATGTTGGAATAGAAAAAGCCGTTGGGATATTAGGCGTAGAAAATGGATTTTTGGGCGATGCCGCACTGAAAATATTATTGCCTAAAGAGGCTCAGCCTATTATCGACAATATTAAATTGATTCCCGGCGGTCAGGATTTGGTGAATAAAGCCGTGTTTTCGCTCAATAGGTCGGCAGAAGATGCAGTGAAAGAAGCGACACCGATTTTTAAAAATGCCATTAAAAGCATGACCATTTCTGATGCCATGAGCATTCTTTTTGGAGAGCAAAATGCGGCTACTGAATATCTTCGCAAAACAACTTACAGCCAATTAAAAGCTGCTTTTGCGCCCAAAGTAAAGGCGTCGCTCGGCAAACCATTGGTAGCAAATGTTTCCACTTCGCAAACGTGGAATTCGTTAAGCTCGGGTTACAATTCGGTAGCAAGCTCAACGGTAGGCAAAATTGCAGGCTTGAAATCCGTTACGGTAAACCTCGAAGACTACGCTACCGAAAAGGCTTTGGATGCTTTGTTCCTAAAAATTACCGAAGAAGAAAAATCCATTCGTACCAACCCGCTTGCACGTGTCAATGATATTTTAAAACGTGTTTTTGGTCAGTTGGATAAAAAGTAAAGAAATAACTTAACCACTTTTGATTTAGAATTGTAAATTTCGATATTCGACCTCACCCCTAACCCCTCTCCTCAAAGAGAGGGGTACAATACACTGCTATTTGAAACTTTTGTACTTCGATTTAAAAACTACAAATCAAACACTTATACATTTGAAAGTTAAATCAAAATTTAATTTTACTTTGAAAGATTTAAATAATTAGTAATTCAACTTTTGCAAGTTGTTATAAGATTGATAATCAAACAATTATAAAATAATATAATTTGATTATCAATAGATTATAAGTTTGAGAAATTTATTCATTGCGAATG
>JAIFKX010000015.1 GCA_020049335.1 Paludibacter sp.
TTTTTAATTTCGTTGAATAAATTGCCGATATACGAACCAAGTATGCCGATTGTAATGAGTTGTACACCACCGAAAAATACGATAATAACAAAAAGTGATGTCCAGCCTGAATCGGCATGCGTGTAACCCAGCACTTTCCCTAATATCGACCATGTAGCAAGGCCTAAGGCAACTAATACCGACAAAAATCCTAAACCGGTTGCAATTTTTAGTGGTTTAGTCGAGAAATAGAGTAGGGAAGTGGCCGCAAACCGAATCATTTTAGAAAAAGGATATTTTGTTTCACCCGCAAAACGAGCTTCCCTTTCGTAATAAAACGGCACTTGTTTAAAACCAATCCAACTTACTAACCCTCTGATATACTTGCCTTTTTCGTTCAGCTGATTGAATTCACGAATTATATTTTTATCAATTAACCGGAAATCGCCGGTGTCCACAGGAAGTTTTATTTCGGAGAAAAAATTTATAAGGCGATAAAATATCTTGGCTGTAATTCTTTTCAAAAAACCTTCGCCTTTTCGCACTTTCCGAACACAATAAACCACCTGAGCATTATTTTCTACCATGGTTTTAATCATGTCGGGGATTAGTTCTGGAGGATCTTGTAAATCGGCATCGATGATAACAGCCATATCCGAACTACAATTATTTAAACCAGCCGTAACAGCCTTTTGATGTCCAAAATTTCGTGAAAACGATATGATTTTCACCATTTTATCAGTTGATGCTATTGCCGATAGCTTTGCTGCTGTTTTATAAATCAATTTTTGTAAGGGTTTGTTTCAGCCTTTTATAGGTTGTTTCAATTACATCTTCTTCGTTAAAACAAGGAACAATAATGCTTATTGATTTCGACATTATATATTGGTTTTAAAGGTAAATTTTTTATTTATAGTAAAATTCAGAATGGTATATACAACCATAGCTAAAATCTGGCAAATAAAAGCATCTATATTGCTGTATTTCAGCAGTAAAGATAACACTGAAAACTGAATTAAGTAAGTAATACCAAAAACGGCAATAAATTTCAAAAAGGTGATACCGGTTTTCGATTTGTATTTAAACGTCCAGTATTTGTTTAAAACATAGCTATTTATCACGCCAACTGCATATCCTGCAATATTGGCTTCATAATGAGTGGTCGACAGCAAAGTTACAAAAATCCAAATTACAAACAATGTAATGAGTGTATTTAAAACGCCCACAAACGAGAATTTGAGAAATTGGGAAATGTTATTAGGTAAGCTCATGTCTTTGTGAGTCAAAATGTTATTCGCTCAAAAATTGAAATATAAACATTTGATTTTTCAAACCGTTTTATTTCTCTCCATTTCGATTTGTTTTTAAAATCTGCTGCAATTTCATCTTCTACATTCGAAATATTTGAATAAATAAAATATTTTCTATTTACTTCGTTACCTATTCGTTTTTCAGGTTCTTTTAACTCAATTACTTTCCTGTTTCCATATAAACAAAATCCGGCAGAAATATCATTATAGTCCAATTTTTCACTGTCGATATAGTTAAAGCACTCTTTACGTAACGAATAATATGGAATATGTCCCAATGTTGTGTCCCATGATTTTGCTATCTTTTCAGGATAAATCCAAAAGTTGCCCGATATTTCCAATATTAAAATAATTAAAAAGAAGGATATTACATGCTTAAACTTCTTGTTTTCAATAATTTTCTTTATAACAATTATTGATAATAGAAAATAAAAAGGCATAAAATAACGTGGCGAGAAGGGCATTTGCGATATAAAAATGAATATAAAGTAGATTGAAAATAAGCCGGCAAATATGAAAGCAATAAATTTTACTTCATTACTCCATTTTTTGAATTTTGAAATAGATAAATAAAAAACGTACATTCCTAATCCCCAAATTAAAAATCGTCCATTTTCGATTGATCGAAGTCCGAACTCTGCAAAATGCGTTATTATTCTCGCCATGTTTGATGGCAATGTATAGTGTTCGGAGTAGGGAGAGTTTGTGAAAAACCAACCATTAATTTTAAAATATAAAATATAGTACAGGGCTAAAAATGTAAATGTGGGAAAATATGGCAATAGGTTTCTAATTAGTGTTTTGGAAGTTAATTTGAAGTCTGAAACATAAAGCAAATAGATAAAATTACTGACAAATAATACTATACCAGCAAATACTCCTCGCATATTAATACCGAATAAAAAGAAAGCTCCAAAAACGAGAAGAAAATGTTTCTGTTCAATGATGGCTCGAATACTTATAACAAATGCGGTAAGTAAAATAAAATCGGGCGAGGCTATTACGAACTGAGTTAAAACAGTAGGTTCAAAAAGCAGTATCAGAACTAACCAACCAACCATGTTTTCAGGAACAAAATGTCGTATGAGTTGTTGAGTATTATAAATCAATATTAATGCCCACAAATAAATAAAAGCATGAGAAACCCAAATATTATACCCCAAAAGTTCCCATAGCGTAGCTGTAATAAGACCTATAAGAGGAGGATGATAACCAGTTAAACCAAATTCGAGATTAAATTTATTTGTTGGAAAAATAGAAAAATTTGTAGTGTAAAAAAAGTGTGCCTCACTTGAAGTTTGTTGGATATTATCCCAAAAATAACAAAAATCAATGCTGAAAATAAATAAAACAGTGTAAGTAATTACTATTAGTAGAATTAATATGTTTGTGTAATTATTTTGTTTCATTATTTATCTTTTTAAGGTTTGAGATAAAATCATATATGGCCAATACAATTATAATAGTGTAAATAACAAAGGCCGGTTCCATTGGTAAAATGTCGTTAAATCGCGAAAGCCGAATGTACGAATACGTTGAAACCAACAATATCCCAATTGGGAAATGGATGTTTTTACGAAAAACAAGAAAATATAAAACACTCAAAGCATCACCCAAAAACATATATCTTTCGTGCATTCCGGGAAGGATAAAAGGAATTAATATTGAACAAATAAATGCAAGCCGAATGTAAGAGTCAAAATCAAGAATGTATTTTTTAGATTTCAGCCAGAATCCTGTAAATAAAGTAATTAATACAGTAAATAGAATACCCGCGATTTTAAATATTTCGTATAAATTATTATTTATAAAAATGTAAATATTGGGGAAATTCAAAGTTAAATACTTATATTTATTTGCTTGCATAAAGTATACACCAGCTAATTCTCTAAAGGGGCCACCATAATAAACTGCTGGTAGAGTACTTATAATATAAAAGAGAGGTATCATTAGAAAATAATACCATTTATACTCTTTCCGCAAAAGAAGCACAAAATACAATGGCAAGATAAATACAGTTTGCATTTTAAAAACAAAGCCGATACTTAAAAATAAAATGGCCAAAAACTGCCTTTTTATAAGCATAAAATAAATACTACCAGCTACTAATGCTGAATAAATTGCATCGCATTGCGAAAGATACGAAGCGTTAAAAATAACGGTTGGTAAAATTGGTATAATAGTAAAACCAACTAAAAAAGAAGTAAACGTTTTATGTTTTTGGTATGCTATTTTTCCAATAAAAAAGGCTAAGAGATATTCAAAAAAGAAGGAAATAAATTTAATTGAAAATAAAGGATTTAATCCCCATTTGGCAATTAAAACCAGAAAATAAATATATGTTGGGGTATAATCATAAAAGATATATTTTAAAGAGTTTTCGTAGCCGTGTGATTTTATAAATTCAATCCAAGGCAATAAAAATGTTAAATAATCTATATTTTCTGCGGGTAATAAAATAATTTTTATAATTATTCCAACTGAAAATATTGCGACAAAAATAACAAATTTGTATTTATTTATTAGAAATTGAACTATTGAATTGAATTTGCTAAGCATGTATTTATGATATTGTTCTTTGTGATTTTACTTTTCTTAAAAAATACGATTCTAAGCTATGCCATGAAAAATAACTTATTGTTAATAGTGTGATTATCAGAATTATACTTGTTGCATAGGGATTGAACTTCTCGAAAAATCCAAAATAAATTGCTAGGTTGATTAAAGGGAAATGGTAAATGTAAATTCCATAAGAAAAATCACCATATTTTGCAAATGATTCGACTCTAAGATTTGTATAAGCAATTGCAAATATAATGAAAGAAAGTGCTAAAGGAGATAGAATTTCAATTTTTAAAAAATATTCGATAGAATATATTATTAACCCAACTATTAGTAGCATATTTTTTCGTTTAATAAATATATCGAAATAATAATATAAAGCTATTCCACAGCTGAAATACGAAAGAAAAGCTGGGAGTTGATGAGCTAAAGTGGAATAAAATTGATTGTTTGTTTCTGCAAATAAGTATTGAAAGTAATAATTGTATATGACTGAAAGAATATATATCACAGTTAGCAATATTAGCTTATTGCTTCTTTTATTCAATATGTATAAAATTAATGGAAGTAAAATGTAAAAACCAACCTCAATTTTGAGTGTCCATAAAGCACCATTTACGGGATATTCAATTCCATTTTTCAAAAAAACACCAGGTAAAGTTGGTTGTACGAAGTTGAGAAAAGTAAGATTTGCAGCTAAATATTTATAGGTAATCGTATTTAAAAAGTATTCAGACGTTGAATATGTACTGATTTGAGAAAAAAACACGAAACAGACCAAAATAATTAAAATATAAGCTGGTAGTAATCTTGCAGCTCTTTTAATAATGTAGTCCTTATAGTTTCTCGAGTTGAAATAACTTTTTGTAATAAGAAATCCACTGATGCAAAAAAAACCGGTAACTGATATATATGTGTTGAAAAGATATTTGTATGATTGAAATTCTTCAATTCCAGTTATTACTATTATATGACCAATAACGACAATAAATGCGAGTAAAAATCTCAAGAAATCAAAATTGTTTTTTTGCATCTCTACTTCATTCAATATGAATAATTTAATTTATTACCATTATTTTTGTAATAGCACTCTGAGTTCCATCTTCGTTGGAACATATTGCCAAATAAATTCCTGTACTTACTTTTGTGCGATTAGTGTTTTTGCCGTCCCAAGTTGCTATACTTCCGTTCGAAATGGTTTGATAAATAAGATTCCCATTTAAATCTGTGATTTTTACATGCGTATTATTAACAAGTCCGGTTATTGTAATTATTCCGTTGTAATCTTCTTTAATCGGATTTGGGTAAGCATGAACATTCTGGAAAGTGCTATCTGCTTCGGAAGCATCGCTTTGAAAAGAAACTAAACCTTCACCTGTACCGAAAAATACCTCTCCTGTTACAGGGTTTATAGCTATTGACATTATATCGTTTGAAGTCAATGGACTATTAGTTGTAGTAAAATGCTTTATTGTTTCTTGTCCGTTCTCCGAAAGTAAGTATACACCTGATGTTTCAGTTCCAATCCATTTTCGATTTGCTGCATCTATTGCAATTGCTTTTATCTTCTCACTTTGTAATAAATAGTCGGCTAAACCCGTTCCATCGTTGCGGGGGATTTTTACTCTTGAGCATGTATAACCTGCATCAAAAGCTTTGGTGGTGTTATAAAAAAGTAAAGGACCAGCATCCGTTCCCAACCAAATAACATTATTTTTATCTTGCACAATACAGTATTCTTTGGCATGAGTTATTTTACCTCCTTCATTGTCTGGGTCAGGAAAAGATTCAAATGCTATAAAATTATCATCAGAATTGTCAGTTATCGTTCCTTTGTCATCGTAAATATTAAGTATACCAAGACCGGATGTCATAATCCATTTATGATTAGTATTTAATCTGTTTATTAATATCTGCCCTAAATTAGCATTAGTTAAGCTCGGAAACTTTAATTGCTCCCATTTACCTTCTTTCGTGAATATCTTAATTTTATGGCTTACACTACTGTTTGTAAAAAAGATATTGCCTTCAGAGTCGTAAGTTGCACCATCTAATCTGGTGTAATTATTGTAAATAGATGGATTATTTAAAATTAAATAATGAGGTTGTAAAATATCACCCGAACTTTCTATATTATGCCATTTATTAAACGTATCATTTTTAAATTCAAAAACACCGTTTCCAAATGACGTTACAAAAAAATGTGATTTGTCATTTGGGTTAACTGCCGTTGTCATTAGATTTTCAACACGGCTGTTAATAATTGGGGCTATCTCTTTTTTTCCGTCAATATTCTTCCATTTATTATTTTCGTAGATCATAATATATCCATCTTTCCATTCAGTGCTTTTGGGTTTTCCCGCAGCCACAAACAACTTTTCACCAGCAAAAGTCATACTCCAAGGGCTGTTTATGGCAGGTCCTAATGGTTTGAATAATTTCGGCTCAACCATTGGGCTCTCAGTAGCTGCTATAACACCTTTTGCATTTCCGGCGAGCCAGTAAAGATTGTTTTCGGAATCGTACTCTGCTTCGAGTACTTCGCCCACATTTTCGATTAGTTTAGTGCTAAAAGCCTCATCAACAGTATAAAGTGATGTTGCTGATGAGTAAACAATTAATTTGCCGTTAGAAATACTAAAGTTTGAAGTGCTTATTTCCGATAAAATATTTTGCCAGCCATTACCGGCAGTATAGGTATATAATTTGTCGCTACGTTGTAAAATTAATTTGTCGTCAAAAACGTCAATTTTAATAAAATCTCCATTTCCTGGTAAGCTGGGTAAGGTCGACCAATACTCATAGTTTACTAAATTGGGTTCGTTAACATTGGCTGTATAAATAGCGTTTTGTGTTAATGCAAAAATAGTATTGCCAATGATTGCTGTACTTAAAATTTTTAGTTCACTTCCGTTTGGACCGATAAAGTAAGAATCGGCAATTTCATTCTTTTTTGTGTTTAGTGCCACAATGCCAAAATTGCACGAAAGATAAGCTCTGTCGCCGAAAAAAGTAATGTCGTTTACTTCCTTACTTACACTTAGCTGTTTGTTGTACAAATCGGGGATATTAATCGTACCTCCGTTGGACATGATATCGATATTACCGTTTCGATAGATAATAAGGAGTTTTTTATTTTGATTGTCGAATCCAATTCTGCTTATAATACCATCGTTAAGTCCACTCATTTTTCCATAATATTCTTTACATCCCTCTTCCTCTTCTATACAGTGGGTGTTTTTCTCGATGGAGAATAGTGAACCTTCGCTAATGGCAAAAATTTTATTATCGGATTGGGCAATTTGCTCTATGGCATTGTAGGCAAAATGTGTGCGCCATTTTCCCATTGCGAGTTGCGAATAACTGTTAGATATACAAATATATAGAGCTATAATTGTGAATATTCTTATTTTCATTTATAGTAGGAATTATATTGATTTTCTGTTTGACTTTTTTGTTCTTATATAACGAGCAAATGTTGAATTTAGTACAATAATTATTTTTTTGAAATCATTTTTATAACATTAAAATCATCAAAATTAACTATAGTATAGGAAGAGTTTTGAAATTTATTAAGTTCAGAATTATTTATTATCATTACAAAATCGTATTTTGGGTTCGAAGTCTCAAAAATGTATTTTCCAATTCTTTTTACATTCCTAAAAGCAATGGAATTATGTGTATCATAAACTACATCTTTTCTAAATTTTATTGTTGGTAATTTGTCATAGAAGCAAACATAAATATAGGGCATGTTTAAATTGTCTTTTGAGACTAAAATCGTATCGTTTGGGTATTTAATTTTTGTGTATTGTAAAGCTTCTCCAATCCCTTTTGAAAATGTTGAAGTCTTTTCATTAAACAAAACACTAAAGTAAGTGCCTACAAAAGTAATAAACAGTAGTGAGAATACAAACACAACAGCAATAAAAATTCTTTTTTTGAATGATTCATTGATAATTAGAATAAGTTTGTAAATGCCATCAGAGCAAAAGAAAATCAGAGGATAAAAAATTATATTTATTCGGTTTACGTTCGAATTTATAGTAATTGACATGATAAGAGTTACTGATAACCAAATAATAAAAATATTGCTAATCAATGTTCGTGATGATTTATCAGAAAAATAGTTATAAATGCCAATTATAACAAAAATGATTGACAAATGGTATATGGTACCGGTTGTTGGAATTGAATTATAGGTATTTCCATCTGATTGTCCCCAAATAACAAACAAAACTCGGGCGATATTTTTTGTAAAATCCTCAAGAAAATTACCTGTAAATAAATTGAAAATTGTAGTAGTACGATTTGAGTCTAATTTTGGAATTGAATAAAGAGTCGAAAAGTCAAAACTAACTCCAAGATGATTTGTAATTAGAAACTGAAAAATGGGAAATGACAATGCCGAAAAAACTAAAGCCGAACTTAGTAGTGTTATGAATTTTAACTCCCTAAAAGGTTTGATAAATAAAAATATACCTACAATCAAAAATGGAACAAAAAAATATGATGTGCCGTATGAATATAGACTAAGCGATAAGAAGAAACTTGCCGGAAGTAAGTATATGTGGTTGTTTTTAATGGACTTAATGATAAAATAAACTGAAGTTAGAATAAGTGTCGGGAATATGTTTGATTCCAATCCCCAACGTCCTGACATTATGCTCCAGGGGTTAATAGCAAATAAAAATACGGATAAATATTGAAATGATTTAATCCTGAAATGATTTTTTACAATAAAATAAAATAAAAACAATGCCAGAATACTGAATATGACGTTTACAATTCGAACACTAAAGGTGTTTAATCCAAAGTAATGTATAAATGGTATTGTGAGATATGCATATAATGCATTTTGACCACTTCCCCACGATACAAAATGAATGGGATAACTATATCCATTTCTATCGGCACCAGTAGTTAAAATTGAAAATGCCTCGTAACCAATTGAAGCTTCATCTTGATTTAATCCACTTGGTATTGTGTCAAATTTATACGTGCGAACAAAGATTCCGATAATAAATATGGAAATTAATATCGATGCATTTAGCAGTTTTTTCGATTTAGTTGACGAATATAATAATGATTTTAGTTGCACAGATTATCCACTAATTTTTTTACAGCCAATGCGCGATGGCTAATTTTATTTTTTTCGTCGGTACCAAGTTCTGCAAAACTTTGCTTGTATCCATTTGGAATAAAAATTGGGTCGTAGCCAAAACCAGCAGTGCCTTGTGGCTCAAAGCTGATGTGTCCATCAATTCGGCCTTCGAAAAACTGCTGTTTACCACCCAAAATCAGTGCAATCACAGTTCGGAAGCAGGCTTCCCTGTTTGTGTTGTTGCCTAAGTTGTGCAGCAGTTTTTTCATATTTGCCTTAGCATCATTAGCTTCGCCGGCATAGCGTGCCGAATAAACGCCCGGTTCACCGTTTAGTGCTTCCACTTCGAGTCCGGTGTCGTCGGCAAAGCAATCGCAACCAAATTTTTCGAAAATATAGTTGGCTTTCAAAAGGGCATTTCCTTCAAGCGTATTAGCCGTTTCGGGTATGTCGTCGAAGCAGTTTAATTCAGCTAAGCTAATTATCTCATAATCGGGTGCTAAAATAGCACGTACTTCCGATAATTTGTGGGCATTGTTTGTTGCAAAAACTATTTTTTTCATTCTGAAAATTCAAATTTCAATCTTTGCAAAGATACTAATTTTTGATGATATTTTAAATAGTGATTTGAGAACATAAAAAAACAGCACAAGAAGATTTAAAGCTTCTTATGCTGTATGTTGCTATTGCAGAAATTATATGTCATAGCGCTGTGCTATTCTGCAACTAAAATAGAATAAATTACCAAAAATTCGATAGAATTTTGATATTTTATAAGAATAATCCTATTCTTCTCCCAATTGCATTTTTTCTACATAAATCGCGTGCATTTTTTCTTCGCGATTTACAATAGAAGGTTTGTCGAAACATTGACGACGACGAAGTTCTTTAACAACGCCCGTTTTTTCAAATTTACGTTTGAATTTTTTTAATGCTCTCTCAATGTTTTCGCCTTCTTTTACAGGTACTACGATCATAATAATGAATGAATTAATATGTTTATTTTTGTTTTTTCAATTCGGACTGCAAAGATATACATTCATTTTGAATTTACAAAACATTCTATGTGAATATTCTTTTGATTTATTTCTTTTCTAATTGTTTTTGAATTTTTCGGATGGCTGCTTCGATAGGTTTTTCGGGTTCTATCACATTGTATTCGCCCCAAAAATCGGGATCGGCAAAGCCACTTACTTCATCGGCAATCACAATGTTAGAGCGTATTTTCTCTTTATTTACGGCTTGTTTGTCGTAATCGGCTTTGTTACGATCGGTTACTGCCATTTCGATGGTGGAATAAAAAGTGCTGTTGAATAGTTTTTTTTTCCATTTTACACGCAATGCCATTTCTATACGACTGTATCCGTAGTACCATTTGTTATTTTTTTCAATAAAATCTACCCGGTAGTTTGTTTCGAGCGGAATAGCATCTGCATTAAAAGGTTTTTTTACAATAAACATACGAGCTGCTGCTTCTTTATCTTGCAGGTTGAGTTTGAAAACGGCTGATTTCAAAGCTGAATTTTTAGCATCGATATATAATTTCCCATAGTACAATGGGTCTTCGATATGCGATTTTTGCTTAAAATCAACAACATATATCAGTCGTTTACCAATTCGAGTGGAGCGGTCGAAAGTAAAATCGTAATTATCTACCATTTTTTCAGTAAAAATCATTTCTGGATACTTCAATAAATCTAAATAAAGGGAGTTGAACGGTCCGCCCATTAGTTTGAAAACCAATGTGTCTACTTTGCTATAATCGGTTTTTTTTCGAGCTTTGAAAATTTTTACAACGTCGGACTTATATGAGTTGTAGGATTGTTTGTACACATCCACTACGGCTTCGGAAAGTGAAGCATACGTTTTGTTTTTTCGAATCGTTTCCCGATAAAAAGCGGTGAGTTGTTCTTCTTGAGTGGGGTAGTTTTCGCCTTTTTTTTCGAACATGCTAAGCACCAAGCTTTCGGCATCTTTCGAAATAACACTTATTTCGGGTAGTTCTACGGCAAAAGGTTCTAATTCAATTCTGTTTTTATCATTTTTGAATTCTGAAATAGAAATACTGCGCGATTTGAAACCAATAAACTGAATATTGATGGTGGCATCTTTTGTTTCGGTAGGGATTTTAATTACAAATTCGCCTTCTGTATTTGTTACAGTCGAGTAGTTTGTTCCTTCGATAGTAACGCCAGCAAAAGCCAAAGGCTTACCTGTTTGTTTGTCAACTACCATTGCTTTGTAAGTGGTAAACACATCGTTTTCTTGTGCAGAAATTTGCACAAAGCAGGCAAATGTTAGCAACACAATTATTGAAAAGATTCGAAAGTGATTTTTTCGTTTCATACCCGATTGTTTTTATGCAAGTTATTGTTTTATTTTAACCCATAATGGAAACAAATTCAGTGATATAAATGTTTTATTTGTTGCTAATAAACCATTATTTTGATAGTTTTTCGCAAACCATTCGTATATACATTTAGTACGTATATGCCTTTTTCGTAGTTTTTTTGAGTCTCTATGTCTTTTAATACAATAGTGGAGGTGTTGTTGATATTTCCATTTTGTTTCAATATGCCTGATATTGAATAGATAGTATAACTTGCTTCTTCGGGTTTTTTTAGCTGAATAAATACTGTTTTATTGGCCGCATTGTATTTGTAAATCAATGTTAAATTGGTTTCTGGCTCATTGCCACTGCCATCCCAGCTTTCGCCAATAAATTTTCCCCAAATATATTCGGCCAAAATAGGATGATCAATAAAAGGATTTCGATTGTTTTGAAGATTAAAAACTGCGTTGTTACGATTTGTTTCCTTTGAACTTACCGGGTCGGCTCTGTGCCATTCCAACAAAAGCCTTACAGCATAGGCATTAAAAACGGGATAGGTGTTTCGTATCAACATCGAAGATGTACCTGTACTTTGCCAAATGTTTGCATAATCTTCGTAAGCGGTAACCATATACATGTAGTCGCGGGCAAAATCGCCTTTGTATTCGTTGGCAGGCTCAAAAACAGTTCCTTTGTAACCTGAATATGTATTTGTTCCCACTTTTACAACGCCATTAGAAAAATTTGAAGTGCCGCCAACCACTCCCAAAGCATAGTTTAACTTTGCCGAATTGGCAGTTACATCCGAGGGATATAAATTGTTTAAATCTGTTGCTATTGGATACAAATTTACCTCATCAGACGAAACCCCAAACCAACTTTTGGGCATATTATGCTCTCTGTTTAGATACTTCGAATCCCAATAGGCTCGTTTATTATTCGAATACATATCCCAATAATAACCATCAGGATGCCAGTCGGTGCTTCTGAAAGAGGTGGCCGAAGAATAATACTCCAAAAAAGTGTGTGGCCGAATTATTTCGAACAGGGCTGTTTTGAGCTCTGCGCTTTGCTTACCAATAGCTTTGTCGTAATAACTTGTTGGTATTTGAGCACTTAGGCACACACCCACTAACAACAAAACGAATATGCCAACAAATTGCCTTTTAAGCATGAAGCTTTTATTTTTTATAAATGGAAAACTATTTTCCCAAGTTACGTAACTTGATATTTGTGAGTACTTTTTTTGTATTTAAAGTAAAGTCGCTACTCATTATCCAGCCGTAATAGCCCATATCTTTAGCGAGTACATCGTTTACTTTTTGACCTTTATACTTGCCAAAATTTATAATTTCTTCGCCTTTGTCGTTGTAAATCATTCGTCCAGCAAAATCCACATTGTTGTTTTGAGTAGTAAATTTCGATAATGCCTCGATGTCGTTTTTAAGTTCAGGATAACGGTCGAGTTGTGCCATTAACACCTCATAAGTCGCCAAGGTATCAGCTTCGGCACCGTGAGCGCCTACCAAATCTTTGTCGCAGTAAAATTTATAAGCTGCTCCCAGCGTTCGGGCTTCCATTTTGTGAAAAATAACTTGTACATCAACAAATTTGCGTTTTGTGAGGTCGATATCCACATCGGCACGTAGTAACTCTTCGGCCAAAAGCGGAATGTCGAAGCGGTTGGAGTTATAGCCTGCTAAATCGCAACCTTCAATGTCACGGGCAATTTCTTTCGCTACGGCTTTAAATGTTGGGCAATTGGCTACATCGGCATCGGTAATGCCATGAATATCGGATGCACCTTTTGGAATTGGCACGCCTGGATTTACGCGAATTGTTTTCGTTTCTTCGCGTCCGTTAGGCGAAACTTTATGATAGGAAATTTCGACAATTCGGTCGGAGACAATATTCGTTCCTGTTGTTTCGAGATCGAAAAATACGATTGGATTTTTTAGTTCGAGTTTCATTTTTTTTTCAGTAAGTAAGAAAGTGAGAAAGTGAGAAAGTAAGAAAGAAAGTAAGAAGGTCTAAAGACTTTCGACTTTAGACCTTAGACTATCGACAATTAATCTATTTTTAGTCGTTAAGCAACATTGGCATTAACAACATTAATAATTCTTCGTTCGATTGATTTTCGAAGGGTAAAATTAAACCTGCGCGCGAAGGATCGGTAACTTCGAGAATAACATCAGACGATTCGATATTATTTAAAATCTCTATCAAGAAGGAAGATTTGAAGCCAATTTTGATTGGATCACCTTCGAAAGCACAGCTAATTGTTTCTTCTGCCGAAATCGAGAAATCGATATCTTGCGCCGAAATATGAATCATATTGTCGTGAAAATCGAGTTTTATAAGATTACTTGACTGATTCGAAAATACCGAAACGCGTTTAAGTGCATTGAGTAAACTCACGCGATCGATAATGATTTTGTACAAATTTTGACGTGGAATAACGCCATTATAATTTGGAAAACGGCCTTCCACTTGTCGGCAAATCATAGTATAGTTTGCCAATTTAAAATACGCATTTTTAGAGTCGAATTTTACGTCTACTTCGCCCGATTCTTTTGGTAGAATATTTTTGAGCATAGTAGCAGGCTTTTTAGGCAAAATAAAACTGATTTTATCTTCCTCTTCGCTCAATGTAATGCTTGTAAGTGGTGTTTTTAGACGTACTAATTTGTGAGCATCGGTAGCCACAAATGTAATATTTTCCTTTTCAATATCAAAATACACACCATTCATTACAGGGCGAAGTTCGTCGTCGGCTGTGCAAAAAAGTGTTTTAGTGATACCAGCAGTTAGGTTTTCAACTGCCAAAGTTAATACGCGTGCATCCTCTTTTAATTCGGGTAATCGAGGATATTCATCGCCATTTTGACCAATAAAATTATACGAACCATTGGCGGAAGTGATTACCATTGCCAAATTGCTGTCGTTGATGCTGAAAGTAAGCGGTTGGTCGGCAAATTCGCGAAGTGTATCTAACAAAAGGCGCGAAACAACAGCCACTTTACCATCGCCTTCAGCGTTTTCTACTTCCATAGAAGTAATCAATGTGGTTTCAATGTCCGATGCGGTCATTGTTAAAGTATTGCCTTTAATGTCCAATAAAAAATTATCGAGAATAGGCAAGGAGTTTTTACTGTTTATTACGCGACTAATAGCTTGTAAGTGGCTCAACAGTAGTGTGCTTGATACGACGAATTTCATAATATGGTATTTGTTTTTATTTACTTTTTTAAAATTGAGCAACAAATGTAGTAATTTTTTTGAATAATTGCTTTAAAGTGCGCGTTTTTTTTCAATTTCGATACTTACGGCTTGCACTTTCCCGCCAAGTGGTGGGTTAAGTTTCGACAATTTTAGCTTTAAGGCAGTAATTTGTGTATAAGAAGTCATGATTCTTTTTGCAATGCGCTGCCCAATATGCTCGATTAATTTGGATGGGATTTCCATTTCTTGTTTAACTAAATCGTATATCAATTGATAGTTCAGTGTGTCCGCAAGCTCATCGGATTTGCCTGCTTGCTTTGTGTCAAATTCCATAGTAACTGTTACAATGAATGTGTTCCCAAGCGTTATTTCATGTTCTAAACAGCCATGAAAGGCGTGAAACTCCATATTTTCGAGTGTAATTTTCGACATGTTTTTTTATTTTACATTTTAATTGTTAACAGTACTTTCGAATTCACCATCGTGTAAATATGTGCACACGGTATCTCCTTTTTTCAGTTCTTTTATTGTACTAATTCGTTTACCGTTAAGAGTTGTAATAGTGTAACCGTGTTTTAATAAATAAGTTGGCGAGTGCGTCTCAATTGTTCGTGTAAGTAGCGAAAGTTTATTCTTTTCGTTCGAAAGTAGGCTGTGGACAGCACTTCTCAAGCGACTTTTTTGTTTTTCGAGCGCAATCAATTTTGTTGTCAGACAGCTTTGCAAGGTCTGTTTTATTTTCCATTGAATACTGTTCAACGTCTGCTTTTCAGTATTTATTTTAGATTTTACTACCTTAGCTATTTCCAAAAAAGTATCCAACAATTCATTTTCGACGATGGTAAGTTGCTGAATTAGAAACTCAGCCACCGCGGTTGGCGTTTTGAGCGAGGTGTATGCTACCATGTCCAGAATGGTTACATCGCGCTGATGGCCAATGCCCGAAATTACTGGAAGTGGAAATTGAGCACAATTAAGTGCTAAATCGTAGCTATCAAAGCAAGCCAAATCGGTTGTTGCACCACCGCCCCTTATTATAACTACGGCGTCGAACAATTCGTAATGTGTAAAAATTTTATCGAGAGCTGTTATTATCGAAGCTTCAGCTTGTTCGCCTTGCATCAAAGCAGGGAAAAGCCGTGTGTGAAAAGCAAAATGGTTCGAGTCATTAAGCAATTGGTTCATAAAATCGTCGTAACCGGCAGCAGTGGGAGAGGAGATGATTGCCAAACGTTGAGGGCGAGGTGTCAGTGTGAGTTGTTTATTCATATCCGCAATGCCATCTGCTTCGAGTTGGCGGATAATTTTGAGCCTTCGAGCAGCTAATTCGCCAATGGTAAAAGTGGGGTCAATATCGCGTACGTTTAAACTAAATCCATATACTCCACTAAAATCAACCGTTACAGCAACCAAAACTTTTAGCCCAGCTCGCAACTTTTCGCCCGTGCTGGTTTCGAAATATGGTTTGAGCATACGATAAGTAGATGCCCACACTATGGCTTTTGTTTTTGCTAATAAATTATCGGTATGTTCGTCTTTTTCAACAAATTCTAAATAGCAATGCCCATTTTGATTCTCACGCAGTTCACTAATTTCGGCACGAATCCACTGAGGTGTGTCAAAGTTGGTTCGGATGGTTTCTTGTATGCGTTCGGTAAGTTCTGATAAGGCTATTGAATTCATTGAATGTGCGTTATGTTTGGCTATTCTTTAAACCAACCAGCGTACATAGCGTAATTGTGAGCTATGCGGCGGTTCATTTCGTTGGTTTTTTCGGGTTCAATATTTTTTACAAATTTAGCAGGCACACCAGCCCAAAGCGTGTATGGAGCAATCACGGTGTTGCTCAAAACCAAAGCACCTGCTGCAACAATTGCCCCCTCACCTATGTGAGCGTAGTCGAGCAAAATTGCTCCCATGCCAATAAGAGCATAATCGTCAATTTTTGCTCCATGTACCGTAACGTTGTGACCAATAGAAACATAATCGCCAATTTCGACGGTCGATTTTTCGTACAAAGTATGTAGCACCGATCCATCTTGAATATTTACATTATTTCCAATACGAATGGAGTTTACATCGCCCCGAAGCACGGCATTGAACCACACACTACATCCTGAGCCCAGTTTTACATCGCCAACAATGGTTGCATTTTCGGCTAAGTAGCAATCATTGCCAATTTCGGGCACAAAGCCCCTAACTTCTTTAATTAATGCCATGAATTTAGTTGAGAATTACAAATTAGGAATTGCGTTATCTGCCTTGCCGCTTAGCATAGCCAAGAATTTTGATTTAATATTGACGGGATGATGCAAACTCAACGCACTGAATTAATGCTGTTTTGTAAATAGAGTCGTCAAATATATTTAACTCGTTAATTGCCTTTATTTTAAATTCATTCATTTTGTTTTCTGCATATTCCACACCACCATAATTGCGCGCAAATTGCATAATTTGGTCGATGTTTGAAATTGTAAAATCTTTGGAATGAATAATCGATGCAACGTTGTTTTTTGTTTCCTCGTCGGCGTTTCGAAGTGCATAAATGAGTGGCAGGGTAACTTTTCCATCTTGCAGGTCGTTGCCAGTAGGTTTTCCAATTTCAATATCTTTGTAGTAGTCAAAAATATCATCTTTTATCTGGAAACAAAGCCCAAGCGCTTCTCCAAAACAAAATAAATGATTCTGCTTAATACTATCTACACCAGCCGAAATAGCTCCCACTTCGGCACAAGTAGCAAACAGCAAAGCCGTTTTTTTCTGAATAACTTTAAAATAATCAGCCTCCGATATTTCGGTTTTTTGCATGTTGGTTAATTGAAGCAATTCACCATCCGAAAGTTCCATGCCAATGCGAGCGATGGAGGTTAGAATATTTAAACTTCCCGTTTTTGTACCACAAATAAGCGAATTTGACAACATGTAATCGCCCGAAAGTACAGCTACTTTGTTTGTCCAGCGGGCATTTATCGACGATCGTCCTCGCCTCTCCATTGTATCATCCACCACATCGTCGTGTATCAAACTTGCATTGTGTAAAAGTTCCACTGCCAGAGCTGCATAATAGGCCGAATCATTAATATTCCCACACAATCGCGCTGTTAGAAGGGTAAGGATTGGGCGAAGTTTTTTTCCACTTGCTTCCACAATATATTCGTTTACATCTGCCAATAGCGGATTGTCTGTTTTTAATGCTTGAGCAAAAAACTTTTTGAATACCTTTAAATCTTCCGAAATTGGTTCGCGAATACTTTCGATTAAACTCATCTGTGCTTTTATATTTTAAAATACAAAATTAGTAAAATTAATTTTCGTATTTCTAAAAAATCTTGTATTTAAGTATATTTATAGCAAAAACAAGGTGTGGCATAAATAGTTTTTGTTATTTTATTTATTAACAGTATTATAAACAGAAATTAACGGAGGCGTTGTTTTTTGATTTAATCTAAAAATTAATCGCTTATCTTTGCAAAAAAAAACTCTGTTTAAAAATAAATAAACAAAAAATCAATCCTTTTTAAAAAATCACTAATGAGAACAATAAGTATCCTTCTTTTGAAATTTTTTGGCTGGAAACTCAATGTAAAAGTGGCTGAGCCTGTTAAAAGTATTATCTGCGTGGCTCCACATACTAGCAATTGGGATTTTCCGATAGGTAAATTGTCGTACTTGGCTTTGGGGCGTGAAGCTTCTTTTTTAATTAAAAAATCGTGGTTTTTTTTTCCAATGGGAGCGCTTTTTTATGCAATGGGTGGCGTGCCAGTGGATCGTTCGAAGAAAAGTTCCGTTACCGACCTTATGGCCGAAGAGTTTGAAAAACGTTCTCATTTTCATTTGGCTATAACGCCTGAAGGCACTCGCAGTTTGGTTGATAATTGGAAAATGGGTTTTTATCATATTGCTGTAAAAGCCAAGGTGCCCATTCAAATTGCTTATATCGATTATAAAAAACGAGAAATGGGTATTTTTGATGTTTTTTATCCTACGGGTAATGAAATTGATGATTTGAAAAAAATTCAACACTATTATAAAGACGTTCAGGCGCGTTTTCCTGAAAAATTTAATCTAAGCGCTAAAAAATAACATAAAAATCAACCCATTAAGCTCAATATTTCGCTTAAATGTTTGCTGTTTAAATAATTATTAGTACTTTTGCAGTCGATTTAGAACTATGTGAAGGGGACTACAGTCCCCTTCTTTGTTAAATTACCCCATCAAATGATTTTTAAAGAAACTGTAATACAGATAGTTAGCGATTATATTGCTGCTTCAGAATACTATCTTGTAGATGTAAATGTGAGCACAGACAACCGAATTTCGGTCGAAATTGATGCCTTCGAAGGCGTTTCGCTCGATTATTGCATCGGACTAAGTAAGCACATCGAGTTACAATTCGACCGCGAAGTTGAAGATTTTGAGTTAGAAGTGAGTTCTGCAGGATTAACAGAGCCTTTTAAAGTGCTGAAACAATATGTAAAAAATATTGGCAACGAAGTAGAAGTGCTATCTAAAAATGGCCTGAAAATGAGTGGAATACTTACTGCTGCCGACGAAAATTTATTTACAATAAGTATTGAGAAAAAAGTACAACTCGAAGGTTCGAAACGCAAAACAATTGTAAATGAAGATATTTCATTTAATTATAACGATATAAAATACACAAAATACATTATCAGATTTAAATAAGCCATGAGCAAAAAAGAAACAATCAGTCTGATTGATACCTTTTCGGAATTTAAAGAACTGAAAAGCATCGACAGAAGCACCTTAATCAGTGTAATGGAAGAGTCGTTCCGAAGCGTAATAACCAAAATGTTTGGCAGCGATGATAACTACGACGTTATTATCAACCCCGATAAAGGCGACTTTGAAATTTATCGTAACCGCGTGGTGGTTGAAGACGACGAATTGGAAGATTCGAATACTGAAATTTCGCTTAGCGAAGCAAAAAAAATAGGTGAAGATTTTGAAGTTGGTGAAGAACTTACCGATACAGTAAATTTTCTTGACTTTGGACGTAGGGCTATTCTAACTTTGCGTCAAACATTATCGTCGAAAATTCTTGAACTGCAAAAAGATAGTATTTTTGCTAAATACAGCGAAAAAATTGGTCAAATTGTAAGCGCTGAATTATATCAGGTTTGGAAAAAGGAAATGCTTTTGATTGATGATGAAGGCAATGAATTGTATTTACCAAAAACAGAACAAATACCAACCGATTTCTACCGTAAAGGCGATACTGTAAGAGCAGTTGTAGCGATGGTCGAAAACAAAAATAACAATCCTAAAATTATAGTTTCGCGTATTTCGCCTGTGTTCCTCGAGCGTTTGTTCGAATTGGAAGTGCCTGAAATTCACGAGGGATTGATAACAATTAAAAGAGTAGCGCGTGTTCCGGGCGAAAGAGCCAAAGTGGCTGTGGAGTCGTACGACGAACGCATTGATCCAGTAGGTGCCTGTGTGGGTGTAAAAGGCTCACGTATTCATGGCATTGTACGCGAATTGCGTAACGAAAATATCGATGTAATAAACTATACAAACAACATTAGTTTATTTATTTCGAGAGCATTAAGCCCCGCTAAAATTTCGTCGATTCGTTTGAATGAAGCCGAGAAAAAAGCAGAGGTTTATCTTAAACCCGACGAAGTATCGTTGGCAATTGGTAAGGGCGGTTTAAATATTCGTTTGGCAAGCATGCTTACCGAATATACGCTTGATGTGTACCGCGATATCGATGAAGAAGATACAGAAGATATTTACTTAGATGAGTTCAGCGACGAAATCGATCAATGGGTAATTGATGCATTTAAAGCTATTGGATGCGATACGGCTAAAAATGTATTGGCAATACCTCGTCATGATTTAATACGTCGTACCGACCTCGAAGAGGAAACGATTGATGATGTGCTTTCAATTTTGAAAGCTGAATTTGAAGAGTAGTTTTACAGATAATTTCAGCCATCAATTTTTTTACAAAAGAGTAGTAAACTGCTCATTTTTATTACAAAACAAAATTTATATATGTCTATACGATTAAGCAAAGCCTGTAAAGATTTAAATGTCGGTATGTCTACCGCCATCGAATTTTTAGCAAAAAAGGGGTTTAAACACACGGTTGATTTGAATACAAAATTATCCGATGATGAACACCTTATACTTGCCAAGGAATTTAACAAAGACATGGCTCTTAAATTGGAGTCCGAAAGGTTAAGTAACGAGCGTCATTTAAAGGAAAAGGCTGCTACTGTTGCTTTAGATGGGTATGCACAGCCCAAACAAGAAGCGAAACCAGAAGTTGTTAAAACAGATATCCACAAAACAGATATCCCCGAAGATATCAAACCGCACATTAAAGCGGTAGGGCATATAGATTTAAATGCTCTAAACAAACCTCACTCAAAACCAGAGGTAAAAGCACCCGAACAAATAGTGGTTAAGCAGGAGGTGATTGCACCAGTGCCAGAAGTGAATGTGGTAAAATCCGAACCCAAACCCGAGCCCAAGTCTGAGCCCAAACCACAACCACAACCAATTGTTTCAGAAAAGCCTGTTGATAAAGTTGAAACTATTGTAGTTGAAGTGCCTGAGAAACCAAAAGAAAAAGTTGAGCTTGAGGAAATTAAGATACCAAAAGAAGAACCAAAAAAAGAAGTTGAGCCAGCTATTGTAAAACCCAATGCTGAATTGCAAAAGGTAAAGCCAACTGATTTGCAAAAAGAAAAAGCGGTCGAAAAAATAGTTAGACCTACTATAAAAACTGAAATTAAACCTAAAATTGAAGAAAAAGTTGAAGCAAAAGTTGAACCTGCTGAGGCTGAAATTTTCACTTTGAGTCGTCCTGTAATGGAAAAAGGGCCGGTGGTAATTGGTAATATCGATTTGAATTTATTGAATCAAAGTACACGCCCACGACCTAAGACTAAGGAAGAAAAACGAAAAGAGCGCGAAGAAAAAGTGAAGGCTGACCAGAAAAAGCCACTTCAGATTACACCAAAACCTGCTGGCGATGCTGCTAATCACACTAAAAGGGAAAAACGCGAACGTTTTAAAAATACAAAGGTTGACATAAATAAAGTACAACAAGGAGGTGGTGGTAATGCTAATGCTGGCGGTGCTGGTGGTGGTGGTGCGCATCCTTCGATGATTAAAAAACCTGTTCAACAGGGTGCTGGTGGACATACTAATGCAAATGGTAACAATAATACCAATTCGAATGTTGGTAAGCCAAACAAGGATAGTAAATTTAAAAAGCCACTCAAAACAGTTGTAAACGAAGAAGAGGTTCAAAAACAGATTAAAGAAACATTAGCCCGCATTGTTAGTGGAAATAAAAAAGGCAAGGGCGTTAAACATCGTCGTGATAAACGCGATACCGACCGCGCAAAACAACAAGAACAGGCACAACGCCAACGCGACGATGACAGCGTAATAAAACTTACCGAGTTCGTAACTGTTAGCGAATTGGCTATCATGATGGATGTTACGGTAAATCAAGTTATTGCTACCTGTATGGCTATTGGGATGATGGTTTCTATCAATCAGCGTTTGGATGCCGAAACAATCAAAATTGTAGCTGACGAATTTGGTTTCAGTACTGAGTTTGTAAGTGCCGAAGTGATTGATGCTATTGGTGATGAAGAAGTGGATTTGGAGGAAGATTTATTACCTCGTGCTCCAATTGTAACCGTTATGGGACACGTTGACCATGGTAAAACATCGCTGCTCGATTATATCCGCAAAACAAATGTAATTGCTGGCGAAGCTGGTGGTATTACACAGCACATTGGTGCATACAATGTTAAGCTCGAAAATGGTCAACGTATTACGTTCCTCGATACTCCTGGACATGAGGCATTTACTGCCATGCGTGCTCGTGGAGCTAAAGTTACCGATATAGCCATTATTATTGTAGCTGCCGACGATAATATAATGCCTCAAACTATTGAAGCTATCAATCATGCTGCTGCTGCCAATGTTCCTATGATTTTTGCCATAAATAAAGTGGATAAACCCGGCGCAAATCCCGAAAAAATTAAAGAATCGCTTGCTGCGATGAATTATTTGGTCGAAGACTGGGGTGGTAAATACCAATCGCAAGATATTTCGGCTAAATTTGGTAAAGGCATTGAGGAATTGCTCGAAAAAGTATTGCTCGAAGCTGAATTGTTAGAATTAAAAGCCAATCCAAACCGTCGTGCAATGGGTTCGGTCATCGAATCGGAATTGGACAAAGGTCGTGGTTATATATCGACAGTGCTTATTGAGAATGGGACTTTAAATCAAGGCGATGTGGTACTTGCCGGAACGCATTTTGGTAAAATAAAAGCTATGTTCAACGAACGTAACCAACGTATAAAAACAGCCAAACCAGCTGAACCTGTTTTAATCCTTGGGTTAAATGGTGCACCTCAAGCGGGTGACAATTTTAACGTAATGGCTACTGAACAGGAAGCGCGCGAAATTGCCAACAAACGCGAACAATTACAACGCGAACAAAGCTACCGTACAAAGAAACATTTTACACTCGACGAGTTAGGTCGACGCATTGCATTGGGCGATTTCAAAGAGTTGAACATAATTGTAAAAGGCGACGTGGATGGTTCGGTGGAAGCACTTTCGGACTCGTTGCTTAAACTGTCGACCGAAAATATTCAGGTGAATGTTATCCACAAAGCGGTGGGTGCTATTTCCGATTCGGACATTTTGCTCGCAGCTGCTTCGAACGCCATTATTTGTGGTTTCCAGGTTCGTCCAACTACTTCGGCTCGTAAAATTGCAGAGAAAGAAGAAATCGATATTCGACTTTACTCCATTATTTACGATGCAATTGAAGAAATCAAATCGGCTATGGAAGGTATGCTCTCGCCCGAAATTAAGGAAGAGATTACTGCTACCATCGAAATTTTGGAAGTATTCAAAATTACAAAAGTGGGTACTATTGCGGGCTGTTTAGTACGCGAAGGTAAAGTAAAACGCAACAATAAAGTGCGTATTATCCGCGATGGCATTGTAGTTTATACAGGCGAACTTGACTCACTGAAACGTTTTAAAGAAGACGTGAAAGAAGTGGGTACCAACTACGAATGTGGTTTGAACATTAAGGGCTACAACGACATACAAGTGGGCGATATGGTGGAAAGTTTCGAAGAAACGGAAGTTAAGAAAACGCTGTAAAATTAGTTTATAGTAAATAGTAAATAGTAAATAGTAAATAGTTTATAGTAAAACGCCCCTGATACAAATTGTTTTCAGGGGCGTTTTTGGCGTTATCTGTTAGTTTTCAAGTACAAAAACATTTACACCTGTCTGTGAAACTTATAAAAGTTAAATTTTATAACTACATGATTTACAACATAAGCATTGACATAGCTACCCCCAATAGCTAAACTATATAAATAAAAACCTTAACTGATAGCAATCAATTTTCAAAAACATCTTATTAAGAAAAAAGACACTGCAAACGCGATGTTTCACTGTGTACTTATATTGGCTCATGTTGATATAGCCCGTCGTTTACTTTTGTGTAAATATGCATAAATATGCCTATATAAGATAAGTATGCGATGAGTATAGGATCAGTATAGGATCAATATAAGATCAGTATAAGATAAAAAAAATGAAAACTGAAATAATATACAGGAATTGTTTATAAATATGCTAATTATTCCTGCATTGAACTGCATATCAAGCGAAATAAAACGAGTGCTTTGGTACTGTTTTTTGCTTAGTATGCGGTTTGTATTTTTTTGGAATTCAATCTTTTAATATCTTTTACTGCACAAAGCACAACTTTGTTAGTATTTAATTAAATAATCAAAATATTATTTTTATATTTGTGCAAAATTGTGCAAAAAAAGAATTGTAATTGTTTCAATTTTTTGAAAAAAGTCAACTTAACTAAATAATTTACACTTCATACATGCGAAGTATGTCCAAATAAATAAACATAGACAATTTTTTACTAAGTATATTTATGTGTCGGCAGCAAGTGTAAAAAAAAGAAAAACAGACTATTCACAACTTAAAGTCAGAAGAAGGAACAGAAAATAAATACTAAAAAATTCACGCACAAAACAGTTCGTTCGTAAAGCACTCAAACCAACATACGACGAATGTTTGCAAAAGATTTGTTTCTTTCCAGCGCACTTTGCAAAGATTCATTGACTTTTTGAGTAAATTTGCAACTTAATTATTAAAAATATAAAGTAAAATTTTTACATTGAATAAGTTATTAATTAAAATAAGTAATTTTGCAACAAAGAAATTATATTATGAGCAAAATAAAAATTAGGAACTTCGGTCCCATCAAAGAGGGTTATAATGAAAACGAAGGTTGGATGGACATAAAAAAGGTTACTGTTTTTATTGGTAATCAAGGTAGTGGTAAAAGTACTGTGGCAAAATTGATTTCCGTTTTTACCAAGATTGAAAAATCTTTAGTCAGGGGTGATTTCGAGAAGAATATTTTTGAATCAAAGAATCGTCTAAAATCATATTATTTACCTTATCATCGATTGGAAGATTATCTTAACGACAATTCAGAAATTGACTATATAGGAGATAAGTATTCGATTGTATACAGGAATGAAACCTTGTCAATAAATGAAATCCAGAATAGTAAATATTCATTACCTCAAATCATGTATGTTCCTGCTGAACGTAATTTTCTGGCATACATTAAAGGTGCGGAAGAATTGAAACTTTCTTCGGAAGCATTGCAGGAATTTAGCACCGAATATTACAAGGCAATGCAGGAAATGAATGGGGATCCACTTCTATTGCCAATCAATAATACAGAAATCCGTTACGACAAACGTTCTGATGAACTGTATCTGAAAAGTACCAATTACAGAATTAAATTGAGTGTTGCATCAAGTGGTTTTCAATCTTTTGTGCCGTTGTACTTGGTTTCAAACAATTTAGCAAATTCCGTAAAGCAGCAGAGCGGAAAAAAAAGTGCAATGAGTAGTGAAGAAACTGTGAAGTTTCAAAAGGGACTACGAACAATTTGGGATAATGATCATTTAACTGAAATTCAGAAAAGACAAGCAATTTCTGAGCTTGCGTCTGCATTTAATAAAATAGCTTTTATCAATATTGTAGAAGAGCCGGAACAAAACCTATTTCCATCATCTCAACAAAAAATGCTGAATAGTTTGTTAGAGATTAATAACATGAATGAAGACAATAAGTTGATATTGACAACACATAGTCCATATTTAATTAATTTTTTAAGTATTTCTATTGAAGGAGAGTCTCTAAAAAATAAATTATCAGAATCAAAAAGTTCAAATGATTTGCTAGCTAAACTTGATAATATTGTTCCCGTAAAATCATTGATCGCGGCAAATGATGCAGTAATATATCAACTGGATGAAATAAATGGAGTAATAAGAAAACTTTTAGCTCCTGAAGGTGTCCCATCAGACGCAAACTACCTAAATGATATGCTAAGGGAAGGCAACAGGCTATTTGATTCGCTATTAGAAATTGAAGAAGAATTATAACAATATGGATTTTTTTAATACGGCCTGTCAGGAACCACCTTTCAATCATACGTTGTTTGGTTTATGTGATGACGAAAATGGTACAAGAGCATACACAAATATTGACAATCCTCCAAGTTGGATTGCTACTGTAAAAAATGATACCGCTAAAACAATTGTATTTACAGCTATTGATAAATGCGTAATAAAAGATCATGAGTTTCCGGGCAGAGGAAGATGCGACTGTATGCTTACTACCTCCGATTTTTTGTATCTTGTGGAATTAAAGAATCAAATACCACCTTGGCAAACTCATGCTATTGAGCAACTTGAATCAACAATTCAATTTCTCATTGCCAATCATGATGCAAGTTCTTATAAACACAAAAAGGCTTTTGCATGCAATAAGAAACGTGAAAGATTTGCTGTTATAGATAATGAAACTAACAACTATTTCTTTAGAACATACAGATTTAGAATTGATATTCAAGCTGAAATCTTAATTGTATAATTATGACATTCAACGAACAAAACTCAGTAGAACACTTTGTTGTTCATCAACTACAGAGGTGAACCTAAATGCAGTGTAAGGCAATAATGTGGTAAAAGAAAATGCCGTTGAGTATGATACGGTAAAATGGAAATACTCTTAAGCCAACGCTTCGTAGTCAAGCACATTTGCTGTACGAACAAATCAACGTAAATCTACCTAAACGCACTTTTGAATACTTTATCGTTGATTTAAGGCTAATTACTTTATAAGAATAATATTCGTCCAAAAAGCAAAAACAGCCATAGCAAGTTCGAGGAATTTAAAAGTTGTCTTACAGTGGCTTTTATAGTTCCTTTTTGTTCAATATTGTTATCTTTGTGGTTTGAAAAATTTTGATAAAAAATCTATATTCATGAACATTGCCCAGATAACCGACAATCTCGAAAAACTTGTAGAATCATTCAATAAAGAAACCTTTATTTTTGATTTATTATTGGCTTATGGAACACCAAAAGCAACTATCAGCCGATTAAAACAGGGTGATAAAACAATGTGTACGGAAGGAACAGTAATAATAAAAAAGAAACTGTTTTTCAATTCGGTTGAAGATGAAGACTTACAAACAGTATTAAACAACCTAAAGTTAAGCGAGAAAGTAACCAAACAAGCACCTCGTTTTATTGTGGTTACTGATTTTGATACATTACTGGCCTACGATACAAAAACGGATGAAAATTTAGATATACCGATACTCGAAATTGCACAACATACAGATTTCTTTCTACCATGGGCAGGTATGGAAAAATCGAAACAACAAACCGAAAACATTGCCGATGTAAAAGCTGCAGATAGGATGAAAAAACTTTACGATGAAATTCGTAAAGATAACCCAACAAAAACACACCAAGAAGTTCATAACTTGAACGTCTTTCTATCTCGCTTATTATTTTGCTACTTTGCCGAAGATACTGAGATTTTCGACAAAGACCTGTTCACAAAGTCAGTTGATTATCATACGCAGAAAGATGGTAGTGATTTAAATGTCTACTTAGATACACTTTTTGAGGTAATGAATACACAACCAAACCTAAGAGACGCCATACATGGCATCTCTACAATGC
>JAIFKX010000293.1 GCA_020049335.1 Paludibacter sp.
TTGATGAGAAACGTTTATTTGCCAACATTTGAAGCATCAATAAAAGCAGGAGCAGCAACTGTAATGACCTCATTTAATGACAATGATGGTATTCCTTCATCAAGCAATACGTTTTTATTACGGAATATTTTGCGAGATGAATGGAAGTTTGATGGATTTGTTGTATCAGATTGGGGATCGATGGAGGAAATGATAACACATGGTTTTGCTAAGGACAGGAAACAAGTGGCACAGTTATCGGCCAATGCAGGCCTTGATATGGAAATGCAAAGTGGAACTTATATGGAGAATTTGCCCCAATTGGCGAAAGAAGGTAAGGTGTCGGTAAAAGTAATGGATGATGCTGTACGAAATATTTTACGAATTAAATTCCGATTGGGCTTATTTGATAAAAATTATACTGAGAAAAATGTTCCATCAGAGTTTTATTCTCCTGATCATCTTTTAATGGCAAAAAAAGCAGCTGTTCAATCAGCTATTTTATTGAAGAATGAAAATAATACTTTGCCTCTAAAGACAGGACTTAAAGTAGCAATTATTGGTCCTTTGGCTGATGCTCCTCACGAACAATTAGGTACATGGGTTTTAGATGCTGAAAAATCACACAGCATTACTCCACTAAAAGCATTGGAAAAAGATTATCCTGATGTTCAATTTGTGTACGAACCTGTGTTGGCTTTTTCAAGAGATCAGAACAAAGAACATTTTAGTAAAGCTATTTCTGCTGTTCAAAAATCTGATGTGGCAATTGTGTTTTTAGGTGAAGAATCAATTTTGTCGGGTGAAGCTCATTCACTGTCTAATATTAATCTTGTTGGTGTACAATCTGAATTGCTGGAAGCAGTAAAAAGTGTAGGGAAACCGGTAGTGCTAGTTATAATTGCGGGAAGACCATTGACAATTGAACGAGATTTGAAAAACGCAGATGCTGTATTATACAACTTTCATCCCGGAACTATGGGCGGACCGGCCATTATGGATTTGATTTACGGGAAGGAGAATCCGAGTGGGAAACTCCCTGTTACTTTTGTGAGAGAGGTTGGGCAAATTCCTATGTACTATAATCATAACAATACAGGAAGACCAGTGCAAGGTAGAGTCACAAATATAAATGAAATACCCGTAGAAGCTATTCAGTATTCATTGGGGAATACTTCATATTATTTAGATTCTGGGAATGAACCATTGTATCCATTTGGTTATGGGTTGTCATACAGTAAATTTGAGTATTCTGAAATAAATGTATCTGCCAAGCAAGTTCAACTTGGTGACTCTATTACAATCACCGCAATGTTAAAAAACAACAGTAATATTGATGGCACTGAAATTTCTCAACTTTACATTCAGGATGTTGTAGGTTCAATTATTCGTCCAATTAAAGAATTAAAAGGGTTTCAACGAATTTTTTTGAAAGCTAATGAGAGTAAAGAGGTTAAATTTTCGCTTTCAACAAATGATTTAGCATTTTGGGGCTTGGATATGAAATTTAAAGCAGAACCCGGTGATTTTAATGTGTGGATTGGTAGCGATAGCAAGACTGTATTAAAAGACTCATTTACTATAAAATAAGAAATAAAATCAATCTAATGAAAAATGTACTAATTGCAGCATATTTATTTTTCACTCCCTTTTTTGTCGGGGCTCAAGGCTACAAGCTTATGTGGGAGGATAACTTTGATAAATCGACCTTAGACGAAAAGTATTGGACTATCGAGGAAAATGATAACGGAGGTGGCAACAATGAAATGCAGTATTATCGACCTGAGAATATTAGCATTGAAAAACTAGATGCTGTAAGTTGTCTGGTAATTAGCGCGAAAAAAGAGAAAATCGGAAACAAATTTTTCAGTTCTGGTCGGTTGGTGACCCGAGGAAAGGTCTCATGTAAATATGGAAAAATTGAAGCGCGAATAAAACTCCCATCAACTGCTAACGGTCTATGGCCTGCATTTTGGATGTTAGGAGAAGATTATTCTACTGTTGGTTGGCCTCGTTGCGGTGAAATTGACATTTTAGAAATGGGTAGTGGGGAGGGTATTTCACAGAACAAGCAAGATCGATTCTTTAATGGAGCTTGTCACTGGGGCGAAACCTGGACATGTAATGTTCAAAACAAGACAGCAGATTATAGCTTGCAGAACGATTTTCATTTGTATACTTTAATCTGGGACCAAGACTCGATTAAAATGTATTTGGACTTGGATAAATACCCCAATACTGAACCATATTATTCAATGAGCATAGTCGGCGAAGATGTTGCAGGAAATGTAAGTCATTATTTCAAAAAACCGTTTGGTTTATTGTTCAATTTAGCTGTAGGTGGTTCATTCACAGGTATCATGGAGGATGCGAATATTAATAAAATTACAGCATTACCCGTCGATGGAGCACCAATAAAAATGTATTTTGATTACATACGGATTTATCAAAAAGGAGTCGCTGGGGAGGAATTTCACTGTCAGTAAAAACATAAAATCATGAATAAATTCAACAAGTCTTACATTTTTGGTATTTCAATGGTTTCTGCAATGGGAGGATTACTATTTGGTTACGACTGGGTAGTGATTGGAGGAGCAAAACCTTTCTACGAGCGATTTTTCGATATTGCTTCATCGGCTAATTTACAAGCATGGGCAATGAGTAGTGCCTTGATTGGATGTGTTGTTGGAGCTGTGGTGTCAGGTGTAATTAGTGACAAGTTTGGTCGGAAGTGGCCATTGTTACTCTCAGCATTTCTTTTTACCATAGCATCTTTCGGAACCGGGTTTGTATCGAGTTATACATTGTTTATTGTTTTCCGCATGATTGGTGGGGTCGGAATTGGTTTAGCATCAGCACTCTCGCCCATGTATATTGCCGAGGTTGCACCATCTCACCTTCGTGGACGATTCGTTTCTTTAAATCAAATGACAATTGTAATTGGAATTTTGGCAGCACAACTTATCAACTTATTGATTGCCGACAAAGTGCCTGTAGGTGCATGAGACAAAAGGGAAATCGTTGGAAGAAATTGAAAGAGAACTTTCCCTTAAAGGGGAATAAGAGATATTACAACTGATTATTAATATTAATATTAACATTAAAATGAAAAATATAAACAATATACAAAACGAAACTAACTTCAACTCCCTCCCAATAGATAATCGGGATAAACAAGGGGTTGGGGGCAGTGTTTCTTGTTGGAGCGAAAATGTGGCAATCCCTACCTACGAAATAGGTCAACCCGAGAAGAATCCAATTTTCCTTGAGAAACGAGTTTATCAAGGAAGTAGTGGCGTAGTTTATCCATATCCGGTAATTGAAAAAATTGAAGATGAAAAGAAGGATAAAATTTATCATGCTGTATTTATTGAAAACGAATACATTAAAATAATGATTCTGCCAGAATTGGGTGGGCGGGTTCAGATGGCTTATGACAAAATAAAACAACGGCATTTTATATATTACAATCAGGTAATTAAACCGGCATTAGTTGGGCTTACCGGTCCCTGGATTTCGGGCGGAATTGAGTTTAACTGGCCTCAACACCATCGTCCAAGCACTTTTTTGCCGGTTGACCACACCATTGAGCAAAATGCCGATGGAAGTGTAACTGTTTGGGTGAGTGAAAATGAGAAAATGTTTCACCAAAAAGGAATGGCAGGGTTTACGTTGCATCCCGGTAAAGCATATTTGGAAATTAAAGGGAAACTATTCAACCCAACTCCTTTACCACAAACATTTCTTTGGTGGGCAAATCCGGCTGTAGCTGTCAACGAGTATTATCAGTCGGTTTTTCCGCCCGATGTACATGCTGTTTTCGATCACGGCAAACGAGATGTCTCCACTTTTCCGATTGCTACAGGAACGTATTACAAAATTGATTATTCGGCAGGTGTTGACATCTCGAATTATAAAAATATTCCTGTTCCCACATCGTACATGGCTATCAACTCGGAATTTAACTTTGTAGGTGGATACGAAAACGATACACAAGCGGGTGTGCTTCACATAGCCAATCACCATGTGTCGCCGGGTAAGAAACAGTGGACATGGGGAAATGGTGATTTTGGTAAGGCCTGGGATCGCAACCTTACCGATGAGGATGGTCCGTATATCGAATTAATGGCAGGTATTTTTACCGATAATCAACCTGATTTTACATGGTTACAACCTTACGAGGAAAAAACCTTTACGCAATATTTTCTACCATATCGTGAGTTGGGAATAGTGAAAAATGCATCCAAAGATGTGTTGCTTAACATAGAGAAAGTTGACAGCAAAGTAGTTGTGAAAGTTTTTGCAACATCAATTCAAAAAAACACCTGGATTAACCTCACTTCATTTTATAATGGCGAGATTGATGGCACTACACTTTTTGAAACAGTTGTGAGTTTATCGCCCGAGACTGTATATGTTCGTGAAATTGAGGTTGGTGAAATAGGACTAGATGTTATTCAATTAACTGTTTATAGCGAAAATGGAAGCGAATTACTAAGCATAAAACCTGAAAAAACAAAAAGTCAAACAGCCCCTGAACCCGCAAGAGTAGCGCTTTTGCCCGAAGAAACTCCTACTTGTGAACAGCTTTACCTTACAGGTTTACACTTAGAGCAATATCGACATGCAACTTATAACGCTACTGATTATTATCTCGAAGCTTTGCATCGCGACTCAAGTGATGTACGCAATAACAATGCTATGGGACTTTGGCTACTGCGTCACGGGAAGTTTAGCGAAGCGGAAACCTATTTTCGCAAAGCAATTGAAACGCTGTTGCAACGAAATCCTAATCCTTACGATGGAGAACCGCATTATAATTTAGGCTTAGCCCTTAAATATCAAGGCAAAAATAAAGAAGCTTACGATACTTTTTACAAATCATGCTGGAACGGTGCCATGCAGGATGCCGGTTTTTATTCCTGTGCACAAATTTCTATAATCAACGGCAATTTGGAAGATGCTATACACGAAATTGATAAATCGTTGGTACGCAACTGGCATAATAACAATGCGCGTACTTTGAAAGCAGCCACTTTACGAAAACTAAATAGGGTAGATGAAGCGTTCGATTTTATTAAAGATTCGTTGAAAATTGACTTATTCAACTTTGGGTGTCGTTTTGAACTGTTTTTACTCTCGAAAGAGAAATTTGTGTTGACCGAAATGAACACTTTGATGCGTGGTGAAATTCATAATTATGAAATTGTTGCGTTGGATTATATTGCAGCAGGGATGTATGCAGAAGCTGAAGAACTATTGGTAGAAGGTACGAAGGTTTGTGCCTCCATGCCCATGACTTATTATTACATGGCTTGGGCATTGACTTTAGCAGGAAAAGATGCGACAGATGTACTCCAAAAAGCAGCTACACATGCACCTGATTTTTGTTTTCCAAATCGTTTGGAAGCTATTTTAGCATTAGAATATGCTCAAAAAAATAATCCAACTGATGCTAAAGCGCCCTACTATCTTGGAAACCTTTGGTACGATAAACGCCAATATCCTGAAGCCATTGCTTGCTGGGAAAAGTCGGCTGAACTTGACGGTAAATTCCCAACAGTGCTGAGAAATCTTGCCTTGGCTTATTTCAATAAACTGAATCAGGAAGAAAAGGCGGTACAATACCTCGAAGAAGCATTTTTGTTGGATACGACAGATGCGCGCATTCTGATGGAGCTGGATCAATTATACAAACGTATTTGTCGCCCCCATGCCGAACGGCTGGCATTTCTCGAAAAGCATTTTGAACTGGTGAATCAACGCGATGATGTATATCTTGAATTTGCAACTCTGTGCAATCAAACAGGCCAGTACGAACGTGCTAAAAAGCTGATTGATAGTAGGCAGTTTCATCCATGGGAAGGAGGTGAAGGGAAAGTTCCTTCGCAGTACCAGCTGTGCAGGGTTGAAATAGCCAAAAACTTTATATCTGAAAGCGAGTTTGAAAAAGCCATAAATCTGCTTAACGAATGTTTCATCTATCCGCACAATTTGGGCGAAGGAAAACTTTATGGTGCACAGGAAAACGATTTTCATTACTGGCTAGGTTGCGCCTACGAAGGATTAGGTGAAATAGATGTGGCTCGTGCGTACTGGGAACTAGCGAAAGATGGTAACACCGAACCGGCAGCCGCCATTTTCTACAACGACCAAAAACCTGATAAAATATTTTATCAGGGATTGGCACTGTTAAAATTAGCTAGGGTAGAGGAGGCCAATTTGCGTTTCGCCAAGTTAATTGATTTCGGGCTAAAACATTTGAATGAGCAAATAAAACTCGATTATTTTGCAGTTTCGTTACCCGACTTGCTTATTTGGGACGATGATTTGACTTTCCGCAATAAAATACATTGTCATTATATGCTTGGGTTGGGTTATTTGGGTTTTAAAAATAGCGATAAAGCCAATGAACATTTGCAAACTGCTGCCCGAATGGATATAAACCATCAAGGAGTGCAGGTACATAAAATAATGTACAAGTAATTCACGAATACCCAAATATTCATTGATTGGATGGCTATTTTTAAAATCATTACATCGTTATGGAACATATGTCCTGTACTTCGCATTAATTTTACAATTCAGATACTGGCTGATAAATATATCTTTGTCAAATTATACATGAATTTCCAGACAGTAAATATCCTATTCTAAAAAATTGGATTGTGCTTAACTCAGCGAATATTGAATACTAAAAACAACGTGTAATATGATTGTTCTGCGAAATATTTATAAACAGGCATTATTGATTTTATTTCTGGTTATTTTTGGTAGTTCAAAAATACTCAGTGAAACAAAAAATCATTTTGTTTCAAGTCCTTCTCAACTAAGTAATTCTGCTTATGCTGAATGGATTA
>JAIFKX010000191.1 GCA_020049335.1 Paludibacter sp.
GGAAGTGATATTGAGCTGATTGTTCGTCCAAAATAGATACTGGAGGCAATACACCAAATGCATCGGCCGACAAGTAAATAATTTTTGAAGCATGTCCGGCACGCGAAGGAGAAACAATTTTATTGATATGATAAATAGGATAAGATACACGTGTGTTTTCAGTTTTTGAAGCAGCTGCAGTATAATCTGGCACACCATCTTCGCCAACAGTTACGTTTTCCAACAAAGCATCTCTGCGGATAGCTCTCCAGATATCTGGCTCTTTATCCATTTCGAGGTCAATAACTTTTGCATAGCAACCACCTTCGTAGTTAAATACACCGTTATCATCCCAACCATGCTCATCATCACCAATAAGGTAACGCTTTGGATCAGCCGAAAGAGTTGTTTTACCGGTTCCCGAAAGTCCGAAGAAAATAGCTACATCACCATCTTTACCAACGTTGGCAGAGCAGTGCATCGAAGCCATTCCTTTTAAAGGTAAGTAATAGTTCATTAAAGCGAAAATACCTTTTTTCATTTCACCACCATACCAAGTACCACCGATAACTTGCATTTTCGTAGTTAAATTAAACAAAGTAAATACTTCTGAATTTAAACCTTGTTCTTTCCATTGTGGATTTGTAATTTTCGAACCGTTCAACGTTACAAAATCTGGTTCACCGTAGTTAGCTAATTCGTAGTGCGAAGGGCGGATGAACATGTTTGTTACAAAGTGAGCTTGCCATGCAACTTCCATGATAAAACGTACTTTCAAACGTGTATCTTCGTTAGTTCCACAAAAAGTATCAACAACATAGATTGTTTTGGCAGTAGAAAGTTGTTTTGTAACTAAATCTTTACAATGATCAAATACTTCGGGAGTTGTAGGACGATTAATAACGCCATCCCACCATAAATGTTCATCAGATACTGCGTCTTTCACAAAAAATTTGTCCTTAGGTGAACGTCCTGTGAATTTGCCAGTATCAACCGATACTGCACCTGATGTAGTTAACACACCTTTTTCAAATCCTTCGTTTGCAGGGTCAATTTCTGCTTGAAACAATTCTTCGTAAGTTGGGTTGTGTAGTATTTCGAAATCACCCGAAATACCATACTTGCTCAAATCCAAATTTGCCATTTTTTTTTGTTTAATTGATTTATTATTTGTTTATTATCTCTTTCGCATTTATAGCCTTTTTAAGGCAGTACAAAAGTACTATTTTTTTTTATACTATCAAAAATTATTAGAGAAATATTTCTTTAATTACTCTAAATGTTTAGACATAAATCATTAAGATATTTTTGGATAATTGAGTTTATAATAGTTGAATTATTAGACCATATCTCTCTTTTCATGCTAGTAACTGCAAGAAATCTACTACTGCTTCATAGCTCTATCAATGAGGCGTTTGTCTTCTTTTTCCTTTAAGCTTTGACGTTTATCGTAGTTTTTCTTACCACGCGCAAGCCCAATTTCTATTTTGGCAAGTCCTTTTTCGATAATAAAAAGTTTAGTTGGAACAATGGTAAATCCAGTTTCTTTTGTTGCTTTCGAGAGCTTTTTCAGTTCGCGGGCATTAAGTAGCAATTTGCGGTCGCGGCGCACTTCGTGATTATTATAGGTACCGAAAAAATAAGTTGAAATATGCATGTTACGTACCCATAACTCGTTGTTTATAAACGTACAAAAAGTATCTACCAACGAAGCTTTGCCATCTCTAATCGACTTTATTTCGGTGCCAAACAATTGCAATCCCGCCACAAACCGCTCTTCAATTTCGTAATCGAAAGTAGCTCGCTTGTTTCGTATTAATATATTCGATTTTTTAAACATTATATTGGTTATTAGTTAATTAGTTGATTAGTTTATCTGTTGATTTGTTTATCTGTTGATTTGTGTTTAATTTAGATATTGGAATACAATCCTTTCTAAATAACAGATTTTTTGTTACTTTTGTCAGTTGTATGTCAAAATTACAGTCTACAGGAACATAAAACAATGCAAACATCTGAAATACAAGCAGTAAAACAACGATTTGGGATTATTGGAAATTCGGAATTATTAAACAGAGCCATCGACATTGCTGTGCAAGTATCTCCTACCGATTTATCGGTGCTTATTACTGGCGAAAGTGGTGTGGGCAAAGAAAACTTTCCGCAAATTATTCACACCTATAGTCATCGAAAACACGGCCCTTACATAGCTGTAAACTGTGGTGCTATCCCCGAAGGCACAATCGACTCGGAGCTTTTTGGCCACGAAAAAGGTTCGTTCACGGGCGCTACGGCCGATCGTAAAGGATATTTTGAAGTCGCCGATGGCGGAACAATTTTTCTGGATGAAGTTGGCGAATTACCACTTTCTACGCAGGTTCGTTTACTCCGCGTGCTCGAAGCTGGCGAATTTATCAAAGTAGGTTCGTCGAAAACACAAAAAACAAATGTACGTGTAGTAGCAGCTACAAATCTTAACATGAGCCAAGCTACACGCGACGGGCGGTTTCGCGAAGATTTGTTTTACCGACTTAATACTGTGCCCATTAACGTACCACCTTTACGCGATAGAAAAGACGATATTGCGCTTCTTTTCCGTAAATTTGCGTCTGATTTTGCCGACAAATACCGCATGCCGCCAGTACGACTTACTGAAGATGCTAAACGGCTATTGATGAACTACTATTGGAATGGTAATATTCGCCAATTAAAAAACATTACTGAGCAAATTTCGGTTATCGAACAACAGCGAGAGATTAATGCCCAAATACTGCGTACCTATTTACCAGAGAATGAAATAGAACGTATGCCTGCCTTATTTTCTCGCCAAGGTAACGAAAGCAAATCGTTCAATAGTGAACGCGAAATACTATATCAAGTACTTTTCGACATGAAAAAGGATATGAACGACTTAAAAAAAGTTGTTCGCGAATTAATGAATGGCCAACAACCAGCTTCAAAACAAGCTGAAAATCAATTCACGGGATCTTATTTAGCTCACACAGAAACATTTAACCCAACAACGCCATCGGTGGATATTTTTGCCGAAAAGTTAGCACGAGAAAACATACCTTACAATTCACAAATAGAAAATGCCGATGAATTTGAAGTAGCAGAAGAATATCAAGAAGTAGAATCGACTCCTACCCCACTCACTTTGGAAGAAATGGAGCGCCAAATGATAAAACAAACCCTTGATAAATATCGTGGAAAACGAAAAGCAGCTGCAAAAGAATTGAAAATCTCTGAACGAACATTATACAGAAAAATAAAAGAATATGGTATTGAGTAGAGACTTAGCGTGCGCCTTATCAAAGGTGAAACCGAGCCCGCTTTGTCTCAAAAAAAACGCTCTGTCTAATAATCAAAAATTAGAAATTGAAAATAATGAAATTAGAAATTAGAAATTTTAAACTACCATTCGTAGTTTTAATCATTGTCGCCATATTTTCAGGTTGCACAATTGCTTACAAATTCAATGGTGCGTCCATCGATTATACCAAAACAAAAACGATAGCCGTAGCCGAATTTACGAACACATCCGAATTGGTGTATGCTCCTTTGGCACAGCAGTTTTCGGAAAAACTACGCGACATTTATACTCGGAACACGCGACTTCAAGTTCTTAAAAAAGGTGGCGATATGCAGTTAGAAGGCGAAATAACGGAATTTTACCTAACACCAATGGCAATTAGTGCCGATACTTATGCTTCGCAAACAAAGCTTACTGTAACCATTAATGTGCGTTTCAAAAACAATAAAAATCCACAAGACGATTTTGAAAAAAAATACTCTGCTTACCAAGCATTCGATAGTTCCAAATTGCTCAACGATGTGCAAGATGAACTTTTGAAAACAATAATGGAAGAAATAAGCGATAATATTTACAACGAAACAGTTGCCAAGTGGTAATTAAAGAATTGGAAAGATGACAAAAGATAATTTTATTTCTTTGTTGAAAAAACCGGAAGCATTTACTCCCAATATTATTGCGGAGCTGAAGGAGATGACAGAGCAATATCCATATTTTGCGCATCCACATTTGTTGTTAGCTAAAGCTATGCATCAATCCAACGATTTGCAGTCGGAAACGTATATGAAACGTGCAGGTATCTATGCTGCCGACCGTCGCAATTTGTACTATTTACTGCACCCGGACAAAGCACAATTGGCCGAACCTATAAAAACAGAAAGAGACTCAAGCATTTCGGGCAATTATTTCGACATGATAGAAAAAGTAGAATCGCAAGGTGGTGATGCTAAGCAAAGTTTAAAAAGTTTAGCCGAAAAACTCAAAGCAGCCCGTGAAGCAATTTCAAACAAACAAGACAGCTTAAAAGTTGATGAAAGTACCATTGTAGAAATGAACTCCAGACCTCCTGAATTTAATAAGGTTGTGCGTATACCCACACCCGATTATTTTCAAATAGATGAAATCCAGCATGAACCAGAAAATCGAATCACGGAGGAATACGCCAAAAAGTTAATTAAAGAGAAGAAATTTCGCGAAGCAATTGCTATTTTGAATGAATTAAATTTGATTTATCCAAAAAAAAGTAGTTACTTTGCAGACCAAATTCGATTTTTGGAAAAAACACTTGTAAACATAAAAAAAACAACTTAATATGTACACTCTTTTCACTATTTTAATCGTAATTGCTTCGATTTTATTAATACTTCTTGTTTTAGTACAAAACTCTAAAGGTGGTGGTTTAGCCGCTGGTTTTTCATCGTCGAATCAGATTATGGGTGTTCGCAAAACAACCGATTTTCTTGAAAAAGGAACTTGGGTATTGGTTGTTTTTGTTGTTGTGTTTTCGGTTGCAACAGTTGCTGTAAACAAAAAAGATGTTTCGGCTAATGAATCGGAAATTAAAGAGCAATATCAAAATGCAAAACAAGCTGAACCAGGTGTAGTAGCACCAGGTTTTGGTGAAAACCCCGAAGCCGCAAAAGAACAACCTGCAGCTCCACAAAAATAAAACTTCGCAAAAAATACTATAGAAGCGTGTCAGAAAAATATTTTGATACGCTTTTGTTTTTAAAATGAATTTCATAAATATCGTTGATTATGCCGGAACTTTTGCATTTGCAATAAGTGGTATCCGATTGGCATCAGCAAAAAAGTTCGATTGGTTCGGAGCTTATGTTGTTGGTTTAGTAACTGCTATTGGCGGTGGCACTGTGCGCGATTTATTGCTTAACATAACTCCTTTTTGGATGCTCCAACCCTCCTACCTCATAATTACAGCAATAGCTCTGCTTGGCGTTATCATTATGGGAAACCGCATGAAAATGTTTAACAATGCGTTTTTCATATTCGACACCATCGGACTAGGACTTTTTGTTGTAGTAGGGATTGAAAAAAGTATTGATGCCGGATTCCCTTTTTGGGTAACCATTGTAATGGGTATGATAACTGGCTCGGTTGGGGGAATAATTCGCGACATTTTAATTAACGAAGAACCGCTCATTTTCCGAAAGGATATTTATGCATTGGCCTGTGTTTTTGGAGGAATTGTTTTTTATCTTTGTAATTTATTTGATTTCCGTACCGAAATAACACAAACAATAGCAGCAACTTCGGTTATAGCAATGCGTTTTTTAGCTGTAAAATACCATTGGGGATTACCGGCGCTGAAAAATGAATAAAGATGTGGTGATGAAAAAATACTGCCCCAAGCCCCTAAAGGGGATGTTGATTAGTACCGAATGGTCT